>JAUYUA010000064.1 GCA_030694935.1 Lutibacter sp.
ATGCGCTTCAATCAGCTTGCGCTAAAATGAATTTTGCATTTAAATCGTTTTTATTGGCTATTTTGCCATATCATTTAAAAAATCAAAAAAATATCCAATGCTTAATCATTTAAAAAAATAATGTTCTCGGAGGGGACTCAAAGTTCAAATGTTAAAGCGAAAACAAATTTCGTCATTGCGGAGGACAGAGCGTCAAAAAAATGTTTTGTAAACATTTTTTAGCGATAGGGATTATTATTGGAACGGATAAACACTAAAGTTGAAAAGAAAACAAATTTCGTCATTGCGAGTAGGCGATAGCCGACGCGGCAACCTGTCCCGAAATCCAAAATTGTAAATCCCTACCCTACTCCTTAAAAAAGTCATTCGCTTTAAGCACAGGTTCAATCAATTTTAAAACTTTCCCATCAACAACCTTTTCCAAAAAATCCAGATGATGGTGCTTGTGGGTATCAGTGCCTGCAAAATCAATCAATTGCTGTTTTAAAAGTTGAAGAGAAACCTCTGCAACAGAGGATCCATAATAATTGGACAGGGAAAGCAAGTTGATCTGAAACAAACAGCCCGCAGCTTTTAATTTTGCATATTCCTTAAAGTCATTATGAAAAAAAGAATACCTTTCAGGATGCGCCAAAACAGGCTTGTAGCCTGCAATTTGAATATTGAAAAGGGTTTCATATAAATTAATGGGAGCATTAAGAAACGACAGTTCCACCAAAATATAGTTGTCTTTTAAGGTACGCAGTTTTTCTGTTTTTAGCAGCTGGTCAAAATGGGCATCCAGCATATATTCGGCGGCGGCTGTGACAGAAATATCAGTAAAATCAATGCTTTTTAAATGCGCATTAAGGGCATCTAATTGTTGCTGAATGGTTTCAGAAGCATTTTCCCAAACACTTTCCATCACATGCGGCGTACAAATAATGTTTTTAATGCCATAGCCATTCATCCTCCGCAACAGCGCCACCGATTCGTCCATACTTTTGGAACCGTCATCGATATTCGGCAAAAAATGCGAATGAATATCCACAAAATCTGCAGAAAATAAATCGGTAAGCGGGGTTTTTTTCTGAAAGAAGGAAAACATAAAACTGCAATATTTGAGATAAGCGGCAAATTTAAGGAATTTGTAGCGATGTTCCGTTTTTAAATCGTTTAATCCTGTTTCTGTAATATTTTTTTTTCGCCAGCCGGCTGGCAGGCAAGCTTTAGGGTTTGGGGAAAAGAAAAAATTAGTTATTCATTTAATCCGGAAAACATTGGTATGATTTATCATCAAGAGCGGGTTGCAAATGCTTTTTTAATTTCAAACAATAATTCCCCCTGCGGGCCCGCCTGCCGGCGAGGCATGGGTAGGTCGACTTTTTAAACAATTCGCACTAAATAATTTATAAAACGCAAAACAAGGCCATATTGAGATATTGAATTTATGAATATTTTATTTTTGTATCAATATTGATGAGATTTCAACAATTGTTATATTTTTTAGCCAAATAAATTGTGTGTTTTTAAAATTAATGTATAGATTTGCGCTTCAATAAACAATGATGACAACAAATAACACTTGGAACAGCTTTTATTTTTACTTTTATTTTAGCAATAAGAGATGAGGCTTCGTATGTGTTATTTTAACAAAAATAAATAATAAAGGTCTCGAAAAATTTCGAGGCTTTTTTTTTGATACAAATTTGATGAAATGCGTTTAACTATAACATGATTTAAAAACAAAAGGAACAAATACGCATTCCTGAGGACAGAATTAAAACAAATAAGAATACCGATGAAATGCGTACAACTATTTCAAGTTGCGAAAACGAATGAATAAATAAGCATTCCTGAGGACCAATAAAAAACAATTAACAATACCGAATGAAAGTAGCAATACAAGGAATTAAAGGATCATTTCACCACATTGTGGCCGAGGAATATTTCGGAAAAAATATCGACTTGATCGAGTGTATGTCGTTCAGTGAAATGCCGGGCTTGCTGCTCAGCAAAAAAGCAGAGGTTATTGTGATGGCCATTGAAAATTCCATTGCAGGCGCTATTTTGCCAAACTATGCGTTGATTGACGACCATAAACTCACCATCTGCGGGGAGCATTATTTGCCTATTCATCACAATTTAATGGCTTTGGGCGGACAAACAATCGCCGATATCAAAGAGGTGTATTCGCATCCGATGGCTTTGTTGCAATGCCATAAATTTTTTAATGATTATCCGCATATCAAACTCATTGAAGATAAAGATACTGCTTCGGTGGCCAAAAGAATTCAGGACCAAAAACTGATGGGCGTTGCGGCAATTGCGGGCAGTTTGGCAGCTGAGATTTACAATCTGGAAATTATTGCGCCGGAAATACAGACCATCAAAGACAATGCAACCCGATTTTTCATCCTGACCAATGGTGAAAACAGAAAAAGCGTTTCGGCAAATAAGGCATCCATCAAATTTATCACCAGCAATGATACCGGAAGTTTGGCGCAAGTATTGACCATTTTGGCAAAACACAATTTAAATCTTTCCAAAATACAGTCGATGCCGGTAATTGAAACGCCTTGGAAATATGCATTTTTTGCCGATTTTATTTTCGACAGCTATGCCGATTATTTCAATGCCATCAAAGAAGTGAATGAAAAAACAGAAGCCTTAAAAGTGTTGGGCGAATACAATAAAAGCAAACGTTCATGATATCAAAATCAAATAGATTAAAAGACGTGAAGGAATACTACTTTTCCGTAAAGTTGCGGGAAGTGGCCGCATTGCGGAATGCCGGAAAACCAATTATCAATCTGGCCATCGGAAGTCCCGATTTGAATCCGCCCCCAAGTGTGGTGGAAGCCATAAAAAATGCGATGGAGCTGCCAACAGCACATCAATATCAGAGTTATCAGGGAATTCCTGAATTGCGCGAAGGCATCGCGAATTTTTACAAGACCAATTTCAACGTATTGCTAAATCCTGCCAATGAAATATTGCCTTTGATGGGATCAAAAGAAGGAATTATGCACATTTCTATGGCTTTTTTAAATGCCGGCGATCAAGTGCTGATTCCAAATCCGGGCTATCCAACGTATGAATCTGTCACCAAGTTGTTGGAAGCCGAGCCGGTTTTTTATGAATTGCGCCAGGAAACAAATTGGTTGCCAAATTTTGATGAAATTGAAAAGCTGGATTTAAGCAAGGTGAAAATAATGTGGGTAAATTATCCCCACATGCCTACCGGGGCGGTGGCTTCAAAAGAAGATTTTGAACAACTGATTGCCTTTGGAAAAAAGCACCATATTTTAATTGTGAACGACAATCCGTATTCTTTTGTGTTGAATGACAATCCGATCAGCATTATGGAAACGGAAGGCGCAAAAGAAGTGGCTATTGAACTTAATTCGTTGAGTAAAACCTTCAATATGGCCGGATGGCGCGTAGGTATGGTGGTGGGCAATGCCGAAATGATCAAAACAATTTTGGAAGTGAAAAGTAATATGGATTCCGGAATGTTTTTCGGGATTCAGAAAGGCGCAGTGGAAGCCCTAAAATTGTCGGAAGACTGGTTTATAAATCAAAATGACATCTATCAAAAAAGACAGAAAATCGTGCGGGAAATTTTTGACGCCTTAGGCTGTACCTACAATAAAAATTACGGCGGATTGTTTGTGTGGGCAAAATTACCCGAAGGGAAGGATGCCACTGCGTTTACCGACAAGTTATTGTATGAAAACGACGTGTTTATCACCCCGGGAAATATATTTGGTTCACAGGGTGAAGGCTATATCCGCGCTTCGTTGTGCGTTTCAGAAACTGTGTTAAAGGAAGTGTTAAACAGATTATCTACCGTAGAAATTTAGAAAATGGAAAAATTAGTGGTAATTGGTTTGGGGTTAATTGGCGGTTCTTTGGCACTCGATTTAAAGAAAAGAGAAGGTTATAAAGTATGCGGAATTGACCAGAATCCCGAACATATTAAAAAAGCGCTGGCGCTTGGTTTGATTGAGGAGGAAATTGATTTTTCCCAATTGTCTGATGCATCGGTGGTGGTAATTTCGGTGCCCGTGAATAAAATTGCGGAGGTGACTTTGAAAGTGCTGGACAATGTTTCAGCAGAAACACTGGTTTTTGATGTGGGCTCGGTAAAAAATGAAATTTGCAAGGCTATACAAAACCACCCAAACCGCAAAAACTTTGTGGCGGCGCATCCGCTTGCCGGGACAGAATTTTCAGGGCCTGACGCGGCTATTTTCGATTTGTTCGACCATAAAGTGGCCATTCTTTGCGAAACGGAAAAGTGCGGCTGGCAAATGCTGGACAAGGCCTTGAGCCTGTTTAAAAAACTGAATATGCGCATCAAAATGATGAATCCGGTTGAGCACGACAGGCACATCGCCTACGTGTCGCACCTGTCGCATGTGAGTTCTTTTATGTTGGGAAAAACAGTGCTGGAAATTGAAAAAAACGAGCAGTATATTTTTGATATGGCAAGTACCGGTTTTGCATCAACCGTGCGTTTGGCCAAAAGTGCATCAAGCACCTGGACGCCCATTTTTCTTCAGAATAAAGAAAATGTGATAAGATCTTTGGAGGAATATATCAAAAACCTGAGTGAATTTAAAGAAATGATTAAAAACGATGACGAAGACGGATTAAACAGAACAATGAACAATACAAATTATATTAAAACAATTTTAAACGGCATTAAATAGTCAAAGTAAAACAGGAAAGAACATGGAAATTACGAAAGAAAACAGAAAGTGGTTGGATGATATGAATTTATCGCATCCAATTGTCATAGCGGGACCTTGCAGCGCAGAAACGGAAGATCAGGTGATGAAAACGGCGCACTTGCTTAAAAATACCGATGCCAATGTGTACCGCGCAGGTATCTGGAAACCAAGAACGCGTCCGGGCGGATTTGAAGGCGTTGGGGAAATTGGGTTGCCTTGGCTGAAACGCGTGAAAGAGGAAACCGGAATGCTGGTGACCACAGAAGTGGGGAATGCAAATCACGTTGAATTGGCATTGAAACACGGGATCGATATTTTATGGATTGGCGCCAGAACCACCGTGAATCCCTTTGTGGTGCAGGAAATTGCCGACGCGTTAAAAGGAGTCAACATTCCGGTATTGGTGAAAAATCCCGTAAATCCCGATTTGCCTTTGTGGTTGGGTGCCGTAGAACGTTTTCAGGCAGCCGGAATTTCCCAGTTGGGCGTTATTCACCGCGGATTTTCTACCTACAATTCGTTGCATTACCGCAACAAACCAAAATGGCATTTGGCGATAGAATTGCAAAAAGAGTTCCCTAATTTACCGTTGATTATTGATCCTTCACATATCTGCGGAAGAAGAGACACCTTGTTGGATGTTTCACAAACAGCCCTCGATTTAAATTACGACGGATTTATGATTGAAACACACATTGACCCGGACAATGCCTGGAGCGATGCCAAACAACAAATTACGCCGGCACAATTGGCGCAAATGACGGTGGATTTGAAAATTCGTTTGAAAAGCAGCAGCAAAGAAGAGTTTCAAAGAAAATTGAATATGTACCGCAAAGAATTGGATTTGCTCGACAGCAATTTAATCGAGTTACTGAAAGACAGAATGGGCATATCCGAACAAATAGGAAGGTTGAAGCACAGTGAAAATGTGGCAATTTTACAAAGCGCACGATGGGCCGATATTTTGGCATCAATGACCGAAGCCGCTGAAGAAAAAGGACTTAACAAAGAATTTGTGGAAGAAATATTTAAAGCCATTCACGTGGAATCAATTAATATTCAGCATAATGTAAAGTAGAAAGTCCGAAGACTGAAGACCGAAGTCGGAAGTTAAATATTGAGTCCACTCCGAAAAGTCTGACACGCAAAAATAGTTAATAAAAGTTCACGAAGTTGAACAAATATTTATGCGTCTTTTCAAGTTATAAACAATTGGTTGTCAATAACTTAATTAGTTTTTTTTGGAT
>JAUYUA010000066.1 GCA_030694935.1 Lutibacter sp.
ATCATTGTTGTCCGATAAAAAAGAAGCCAACTTAATGGCTTCTTAAAAGTTATCGTAATTTTGTATTGCAAAACATAAAATACGATGGGTAAAAGTAATTATTTTTCTGGTAAATCTGTTTTCGGACAGCTGATTTCTTTAATTGATGATAGAATCATTAAAAGTTGTGTCAAAGAATGCGATTCTGACCGATATACAAAGAAATTTAAAACGAAAGATCACTTGATAAGTATGCTTTTTTGTTCGTTTGCCAAATGTAATTCCCTTCGAGAAATATCAGGAGCAATGCTTGGATTGTCTGGAAAAACGGAACATTTTCAGTTAAACCACATACCAAAAAAAAGCACTTTATCGGATGCGAATAAAAATAGAGATGTTGAAGTTTTTGAAAAAATCTATCATAAGCTGCTACAAGAGTTTGGTTCAGTTTTATCGGACAGCCGAATTAAAGAGGTGATAAAAAAACAAGTTAAAATCTTTGACAGTAGCACAATTAGCTTGTTTAAAGAGATTATGGCTTGCGTTGGCAGAAATCCTAAAAATGGCAAAAAGAAAGGCGGAATTAAGATTCATACGGTTATAAATGCCGATGAAATTGTTCCAAGTTTGGTTTGGTTTAGTCCAGCAACCACGCACGATCACAGGTTTTTAGAGAAGCTAAAATGCGATGACAACACAATTTATGTTTTTGATAAAGGATACAATGATTACAAGGCATTCAAGCATTTTTCTGAACAAAAAACGGGATTTGTAACCCGGATAAAAGACAATGCCAATTATGAAATAATTGAAGATATTGAAGTTTCAGAAAAAATTCATAGTGGTGTTTTGGAAGACCAAATCATTGAAATAGAGGTTAATGTTAATAAAGAAATAAGCAAATTAAAATTAAGAAAAGTTAGGTTTTATGACCGAGAAAATAAAAGAGAGTTTGAGTTTTTGACTAATTTATTCGAAATGAGAGCTGATATGATAGCAGCTTTATACAAAATAAGATGGCAGATTGAATTGTTATTCAAGCAATTAAAACAAAATTTTCCGTTAAAATATTTTCTTGGTGATAATGAAAATGCCATAAAAATACAGATTTATTGTGTTTTAATAGTCAATTTGCTGATAGCGGTGATAAAAAAGAAACTAAAACGAAGTTGGGCTTTCTCAAACCTAGTTAGCTTCTGTAAAATTCATCTTTTTAATTACATAAATCTGATGAAATTTTTAGAAAACCCAGAAAAAGACTGGATTATTGATAAAGCTGAAATAGAACAACTGTCATTTTTTTGACACCTTGTTTTTAAAAAACTGAAATTTTAAATACCAATCAGCTGAATAACAATTAGATAAAAAATAAAAATAATCGTTTTTGTTTTTTATCGGACATTAATGATTAAATATTAAAAGTAGGGACAGGTCGCGACCTGTCCGTTCTAAAGTTAATTTTTTTATGCCTAAATAACGTTGACCAAATCATAAATTCCCCCTTCGGGGGTTAGGGGGCTTTTTCAACTAAGTTGGTTAATACCTTAGCCTAAATTTAATATATGTAATAGGCTTTCCTATTTCTAAATACTGACTTTCATAAAAGGTTTGGGTTGTAGTCACTTCTTCGGGCGCATGGTAATTTTTATAAATATCGTGGTGTGCATACATAATTTCATGGCCTTCACCGTGAAGCAAACCCAGCGTGTAACCGTGCATAAATTCACTGTCCGTTTTTAAATGAACAATGCCTTCTGATTTTAAAATAAAATGGTATTTTTTTAAAAACTCGGCATTGGTAAGTCGGTGTTTGGTGCGTGTGTATTTAATTTGGGGATCGGGAAAAGTGATCCATATTTCATCGACTTCGTTTTCAACAAAAAGTAAGTCAATCAACTCAATTTGAGATCTTAAAAAAGCCACGTTGGTTAAATTTTCTTCCAAAGCTATTTTAGCGCCACGCCAAAAACGAGCACCTTTTATGTCAACGCCAATGTAGTTGATGTTCGGGTTTTTACGCGCCAGTGCAATGGTGTATTCGCCTTTTCCGCAGCCCAATTCAAGTACAATAGGATTGCTGTTGTTAAAAAGTGTGTGCCAATTTCCTTTTAGGGAGAAACCATCAATAACTTCTTTTCGTGTTGGTTGAATGACATTGGAAAATGTTTCGTTTTCACGAAATCTTCTGAGTTTATTTTTGCTTCCCACAGGGTTTGCGTTTCGTTAAAAAAAGGAAAAAATATAAATGAATTTAAAAAAGAAATTATTCGTTTCCTGCTTTTTTGTAATTTTTGAGTTGTCCTAACCAGTAGAATAAAGCAATAAACAAAATGACAACAAAAATCCAGCTAACGATGTTTTGTAGCCACCAATTGTCCATAGCCCGAATGCTATTGTAAGGTACAAATAGAACATTTTGACAAAATTCACCTATCGCTTTAAAAATATTGTTTGCAATCATAACTTATTTATATTTACAGGCAAAAGTATAAAATATAGCAATGATAGCAAATTTTTTCAGTAAAACAAAACCGGCAACTATTTTTAGTATTGTGTCCCTGCTGTTTGTCTACTATTTTACGGTCACTTTTTTGTTTAATTCGACAGAACTTTCAATTCAATTTTTGATTAAAAGAATTTCTTTTTTCATTTTTATTGCTTTATTGCTGCTGATTGTAAATTTCATTGTCAAAAAAAACAAGTTGACAAAAGACAATTCATACGCATTGCTTTTGATGGTTTTTTTATTGGGAACTTTTCCTGAGGCGATGTTTTCTTACATAATCATTTTGGCAAACTTTGCTTTGATGCTGGGATTTCGAAAAATTTATAGTTTAAGATCTGGCGTTGACACCAAATTGAAGCTCTTTGACGCCTGTTTTTGGATTGGTATTGCAACACTGCTTTTTTCGTGGAGCATCTTTTTTATATTGTTGGTATATCTTGGAATGATTATTCATCAAAAACTCACGGTTAAAAATTTGTTTATTCCTATTGTGGGCTTTTTAACGCCTATGTTTATTTATTTCACCTATTGCCTTTATTTTGAAAGTGCTACTTTTTTTTACAATAAATTTAATTATGGAATTAACTTGGATTTTAGTTCCTATACCTTATTAAAGCTATTAATTCCGGTTATATTTTTATCAACAGTATTGCTTTGGAGTCTAGTAAAAATAACCCCAAAAGTTGTTTCGGTAAGAAATAATTTCAAATTTTCTTGGGATGTATTGATCAACCATCTTTTAATTTCGATAACCATCGTTGTTTTGGCGCCAACTAAAAATGGATCGGAGTTGATTTTTGTAATTTTTCCTTCCGCAGTAATGGTTGCAAATTTAATGCATCATATTAAATCAAAAATTATTAGAAATATGATTTTATATGCCTTTCTGCTGGTATCGGTTTCGGTCTATTTTTTATAGTTTAATCCCAAAAGACAAATCGCCTGCATCACCTAAACCAGGAACAATATATCCTTTATCATTTAAATGTTCATCAACAGTGGCTATCCACAATTTGGTGTTTGGCGGAAAGTGACTTTTAATGTAATCGATGCCTTCTTTTGCGCCAATAACACAAGCCAAATGAATTTCCTTAGGCGTTCCGTGTTTTTTCAATCCTTCAAAAACGGTTGCCAAAGATTGTCCGGTTGCCAACATGGGGTCGGCTAAAATCAACGTTTTGCCGTCTAAATTAGGCGAAGCAAAATATTCCACTTTAATTTCAAATTCGGTTTCGGTGATGTGTTTTCTGTAGGCGGAAATAAACGCATTTTCCGCATCGTCAAAAAAGTTTAAAAGTCCGCTGTGTAAAGGCAATCCCGCTCTTAAAATTGAGCAGACTACAATATCTTTTTTTGGAACAGGCACTATTTTGGTGCCTAAAGGCGTAGAAACAATTTTGTTTTGAAACTCTAACGTTTGGCTTATTTCATAAGCTATAATTTCACCAATTCTTTCAATATTTCTTCGAAATCGCATGCTGTCTTTCTGAATTTCGGTATCTCTGATTTCTGAAATAAATTTATTTAATATTGATTTTTTTTGGTCTAGAACGTTGACAATCATAGGAAGATATTTGCTGCAAAAATAAGATATAATAATTATAAAGTATACAAGTTTTAAGATATTTTCAATAAAAGAATCAATGGCATAAAAATAATAATGCAAACCATAAAATGCTTAAATTTGCTTAAATATTATTTTTAAATGATACATTCAATGACCGGCTACGGAAAAACCGTACTACAGCTTCCAACCAAAAAAATTACGATTGAACTGAAATCGTTAAACAGCAAAAATTTAGATTTAAACGTTCGGGTTCCTGGATATTACAGAGAAAAAGAACTGGATATTCGCAAACAATTGGCTACGGAATTGGTGAGGGGAAAAATAGATTTTTCCATTTTTATCGAAGACAATGGCGGGGAATATTCCTCTAAAATCAACGAAAATATGGTGAAGGAATATATGAACCAATTGCGAAATATTGTGGATTCTGATGAAATTGAATTGCTGAAAATGGCGATCAGATTGCCAGATGCTTTTAAATCGCAAAGAGAAGAACTCGACGAGCAGGAATGGAAACAGATTGAGAATGGCATTTTAGAAACCATAGAAAAAATTAATGAATACCGGATTGATGAAGGAAAAGTATTGCATGCCGATTTTGTGCTGCGAATTTCTATTATTGAAATTTTATTAGAAAGAGTTGTTGAGATGGATCCGTTGCGTATGGAACAGGTGAAGGAAAAACTTAGAAAGTCAATTGCCGAGCTGGAAACAAAAATAGACGAAAGCCGATTTGAGCAGGAACTCATTTATTATATTGAAAAACTCGACATTACCGAGGAAAAAGTGCGTTTAAAAAATCATTTGGAATATTTTATCAAAGAATTGAATGAAGACGTTTCCAACGGCAAAAAACTGGCATTTATCACCCAGGAAATTGGCAGGGAAATTAACACCATCGGATCAAAATCCAATTTGGCGAATATGCAAAAATTGGTTGTTCAAATGAAAGATGAACTTGAAAAAATTAAAGAGCAAAATTTAAATGTATTGTAAATAAAATGTAGATCAACCATTTATAAAACCTAAAATCAGTGAAAAAAGAGGGTAAACTCATTGTTTTTTCGGCACCTTCAGGCTCGGGTAAAACAACAATTGTACATCATTTACTAAAAAAATCAGAATTAAATTTAGATTTCTCCATTTCAGCAACATCGCGTGAAAAAAGAGGAAAGGAAATAAACGGAAAAGATTATTATTTTATTACGCTTGAAGAATTTCAAAAACACGTTAAAAAAGGCGATTTTATTGAATGGGAAGAGGTTTATGAAAATAATTATTACGGCACCTTAAAAAAGGAAGTTGAACGCATTTGGGCAGCTGGAAAAAATGTCATTTTTGATATTGATGTGGTTGGTGGCTTGAGCATAAAAAACATATTTCCCGAGCAAACGCTGGCTATTTTTGTGAAAAGCCCGTCAATTGACGAAATGGAACGCCGCCTCAGACATCGGAATACCGATTGCGAAGAAAAAATAAAAGAACGTGTAAAAAAAGCTGGAAAAGAGCTAAAATTTGCCAAAGATTTTGATATTATTTTGGTGAACGATGATTTGGGGAAAGCACAGGAGGAAGCCTATAATTTGGTAAAAGCGTTTGTGAAGTAGATTTACGATTTACGATTTAGGATTTACGATTATGAATTTTTGATTTTACTTAGCACAACTTATAACATTTAACTTTTCAACGTATCAACTTTTAACTAAAATGAAAATCGGATTATTTTTTGGCACTTTTAACCCAATTCACATTGGGCATATGATTATTGCCAATTATATGACAGAATTTTCCGATTTGGATGAGGTTTGGTTTGTGATCACGCCAAGAAGTCCGTTTAAACTAAAAGAAACTTTGTTACCCAATCACCACAGATTGGCCATGGCAGCTATTGCCGTTGAAAATTACCCGAAATTAAAAACATCCGACATAGAATTCAACCTTCCCGAGCCAAATTTCACCATCAATACGTTGATTCATATTGAAGAAAAATTCCCAAAACACCAATTTTGTTTGTTGTTGGGCGAAGATAATTTGAAGGGATTTCAGAAATGGAAAAATTATGAAACCATTTTAAAAAATTATGAGTTATATATTTATCCGAGAATCTCCAAAGAAAATATTGATTCGCAATTTTTAAACCACCCTAAAATTCATAGGGTTAATGCGCCAATTGTTGAAATTTCATCAACATTTATAAGGAAAGCAATAAAGGACAAAAAAGACATTAGCATGATGTTGCCATCCACTGTATGGAAATATATAGATGAAATGAACTTTTATAAACAGTAAATTATAAAAGATTTAACACAACTAAACAAGGAGTTTAAAATTATTTATATAAAATTCGCTTTTATTTTATTTTGAAGCATTATTATGGCTAAAAATCCTAAAAAAAGGGTCAAATTCAGACAGAAATTAATCAATAAATACCGTTTGGTCGTTTTAAATGAAGATACTTTTGAAGAAAAATTATCATTTAAATTAACCCGGCTGAATGTATTTGTTTTTGGAACGCTAATTTCTGTGATGTTAATTGTGGGCACTATTTATTTAATTGCATTTACCTCTTTAAGGGAATATATTCCGGGATATTCTTCCACAAAATTAAAAAGAGAAGCCACACAATTGGTGTATAAAGTTGATTCCCTAAATCAGGTATTGGAAGTTAACAATTTATACATTCAAAAAGTGAGGGAGCTTTTAACAGGTGAAATTTCTGAAGTTTTATTCGACAAAGATTCTGTTTTAAGTGCCATGAAATTTAACAAAGATTCCATGAACTTCGGACCATCAGATGCCGATTTGGAATTTAGGCTCGATGTTGAAAGCACCGACAGATTCAGTATTTTTAACGAAGCAACTAAAAGTGCCGATATTGTGTTTTTTTCACCGGTTAAAGGAATTGTGACCGATGGTTACAGCCTTAAAAACAAACATTTTGCCATTGATATTGCCGTTAAAAAAGGAACGCCCGTAAAATCAGTTGCCGATGGAACCGTTATTTTTGCCGATTGGACCATAGAAACCGGTTACGTGGTTATTATTAAACACAGTAAAGGATTTATTTCTGTTTACAAACACAATATTGCATTAAATAAGCATCAAGGTGACATGGTGAAATCGGGTGAAGTGATTGCTTCTGCAGGAGATATGGGCGAGTTAAGCACGGGGCCGCATTTGCATTTTGAGCTGTGGAACGAAGGCTATCCGGTAAATCCGGTTAATTATATAGATTTTGAACAATGATGAACATAAAGTCAATTTTAGCAAAACCATTTGCAAAACGAATAGCCGCAAGAATATATAAACAAAGCAAAAATGCCGTAAAAGTTCAGCAAAAAGTTTTTGAAAATTTGATTGCCCAAGCGCAAAATACCACTTTTGGCAAGGACCATAATTTCAGTAAAATTAAGTCGTATGAAGATTTTAAAAAGCAGGTTCCCGTTCGGGATTACGAAGCGTTAAAACCATATATTGAAAAGGTTGTTGCAGGAGAACCGGATGTTTTGTGGAAAGGAAAACCGCTGTATTTTGCAAAAACTTCCGGCACAACATCGGGCGTAAAATACATTCCGCTTACCAAAGAATCGATGCCCATGCACATCAGCGCCGCTCGAAATGCTTTGTTAATGTATATTGCTGAAACCAAAAAAGCCGATTTTGTCAATGGAAAAATGATTTTTTTGCAGGGAAGTCCGGAATTGAAAGAGAAAAACGGCATCAAAACCGGACGGCTTTCGGGAATTGCGGCCCATTATATTCCTAAATATTTATTAAAAAACCGATTGCCAAGCTGGGAAACCAACTGTATTGAAGATTGGGAAACCAAAATTGAAGCCATTGTTGACGAAACCATCAATGAAAATATGACTGTAATTAGCGGAATTCCTTCCTGGGTGCAAATGTATTTTGAAAAATTGGTGGAACGCAGCGGAAAAAAGGTGGGCGATATTTTTCCAAACTTTAATTTGTTCGTTTATGGCGGCGTAAATTTTGAACCATACCGCAACAAATTTGAAGATTTAATCGGAAGAAAAGTGGATTCTATTGAGTTGTTTCCCGCTTCTGAAGGTTTTTTCGCCTATCAGGATTCCCAAAATGAAAAAGGAATGTTGTTGCTGGTTGACAATGGGATGTTTTATGAATTTATTCCTTCCGAAGAATTTTTTGAGGAAAATCCGACCAGAATTTCTTTGGCTGATGTTAAAATTGGCGTAAACTACGTGCTTATTTTAAATACCAACGCCGGACTTTGGAGCTACGATATTGGCGATACCATTGAATTTGTTTCCATAAATCCGCCACGTATTAAAGTTACTGGCCGCATCAAACATTTTATATCCGCATTTGGGGAACACGTGATTGGCAGCGAAGTGGAAAACGCCATAAATAGCCAAACTACGGGAACAGCAATTGCCATTAATGAGTTTACGGTGGCGCCGCAAATTACGCCTCAAAACGGATTGCCTTATCACGAATGGTTTATTGAATTCGACAATAAGCCTGAAGATTTGGATGATTTTGCGCGTAAAATTGATGCAGCTTTACAACAGCAAAACAGTTATTATTTCGATTTAATCAGCGGAAAAATATTGAGGCCTTTAAAAATTACTTTGATTGAAAAAGGCGGATTTAATAAATATATGAAATCAATTGGTAAATTGGGCGGACAAAATAAAGTACCGCGTTTGTCAAATGATCGAAAAATTGCGGACGAACTTATAAAATTTGAAGAAAAATGAAGGTAATTTCGGTGAATATTGGCGAGCGAAAAGTGTTGAATTACAAAGGAAAAATTGTTGAAACCGGCATTTTTAAGTATCCCGTAAATCAACCAATATTTTTAGGAAAGGAAGATGTTGAAAACGATGCCGTCATCGACCGAAAATATCATGGAGGAATTGAGAAAGCGGTATATGGATATTCCCAAAATCATTATGCCTATTGGAAAGAATTGTATCCAAATTTAGAATGGAATTATGGGATGTTCGGGGAAAATTTAACGATTGCAAATTTGGAAGAAACCGAAATATTTGTTGGAAATACCTATAAATTAGGGGAAGTATTGTTGGAAGTCACCAAGCCAAGAGATCCTTGTTATAAACTTGGAATTCGTTTTGGCACTCAGGAAATAGTAAAACAATTTTGGAATTCGACCAAATGCGGCATTTACTTTAAAGTGCTTCAAACCGGAAATGTAGCTGTTGGCGATGAACTGATTTTTGTTCATAAAGCAGAAAATTCACCAACAATCGCCGAAGTTTACGAAACTAAAAAATAGAAAAAAAACTGTTTAAAAACCGATTTAACCGCAAAGCTCGCAAAGAAGGCGCAATGTTCGCAAAGTGTCAAATTTTGAAGCAGCACTTTGCGTTCCTTGCGAAAAGCTTCGCGTCCCTTGCGGTTAAAAAAAGTTTATTTTTTTGCCAGCAAATCCCTTATTTGAATCAGTAATTCTTCTTGAGACGGACCTTTTGGCGCTTCAGGCGCAGGAACTTCTTTCCTTTTCATGCGGTTAATTGCTTTGATCATCATAAACATCACAGCAGCAACAATAATAAAATCGACAAGGTTTGTTAAAAAATCTCCGTAAAGTACGGCAACTTCGCCAACAACTTCTCCGGTTTCATTTGCAACGCCTTCATTAATAATCCATTTCAGGCCTTTGAAGTCCGATTGAAAAATTAACCCAACCAATGGTGAAACAATTCCGCCGGTAAATGAAGACACAATTTTGTTGAAAGCGGCTCCCATAACAAAACCAACTGCAATGTCAACAAGGTTTCCCTTCATTGCAAATTCCTTGAATTCTTTTAACATTCCCATATTTATGTAATTAATGATTAGTGTAGCTAATATAATAAAAAAGTTAATTCAATTGAAATTCATTTAACCGCGAAGACCGCAAAGAAAATTTTGGATTTACGATTTACGAATTTTCGTCTTTCTAAATCCAAAATCGTAATTCAATTTGCATTAGGGGTTGTAGTGAAAATCCTTTTTTGAGGTTTTTCGCCGAAAAAAAGATTGCAACGAAAAACCCGACCCGCCAGCCAGCCTGCCGGCAGGCTGGCGGGGAATGCCCAAATTATTAGTTTTAATGCGATTTTTATTGAGCTGAGCAGCTATTTCACCACTCTTTTTATGCGCTGGGAAATGGCGGTAAGCAATTCGTAAGGAATGGTATTTGCGCGTCTTGCCAAATCTTCAATATGAAGTTGGTCTTTAAAAACAAGCACTTCATCGCCTTCTTGGCAGTCGATATTGGTGACGTTAACCATCAACATATCCATACAAACATTGCCAACAATGGGCGCTTTTTGGTGGTTGATGTACACATAGCCAACGCCATTGCCAAATTGTCGCGAAATTCCGTCGGCGTGGCCAATGGGAATGGTGGCAGTTTTAACGGTTTCAGCAGCTTTAAAAGCGCGATTATAACCTACGGTTTCGCCTTTTTCAATAGTTTGAATTTGAGAAATGACCGATTTTAAGGTAATTACATTTTTCAGCTTGGCAGTTTCTTTATCATCGTTTGCAAATCCGTACAACCCAATTCCCAAACGCACCAGTTCAAATTGTGCTTCTTCAGCGTAATTAACAATGCCCGAAGTGTTTAACATATGCCTAAAAGGCTTGTTGGGAAGTTGTGGAATAAGTTGGTTAGATATTTCTTTAAACGTGTTGATTTGCTGCAGCGTAAATGCCTTTTCGTTTAAATCTTCGCTTGCGGCGATATGCGAAAAAACGGAAGCAACAACAATTTCTTGCTGATTTTTTACCAATGATAAAATTTCGGGAATGTCCTTTTTTGAAAACCCCAATCGGTTTAAGCCCGTGTTGAATTTGATGTGGACAGGATAATTTTTAACATTTAGATTTTTAGCTGCTTCAATAACCGCTTTTAATAAAGTGATGGAATAAACGTTGGGTTCCAAATTGAATTTTATAATTTGCTCCAAATTTATTTTCTGCGGATGCAACACCAAAATAGGCGTTTTAATTCCGGCTTCACGCAATGCAACGCCTTCGTCTAAATAAGCGACTGCGAAATAAGCCACTTTTGGTTCCAGAAATTTGGCAATTTCAACGGAACTGCTGCCATAACCAAATGCTTTTACCACCGCCAAAACTTTTGTTTCGGGATGTATTTTCGATTTAAACACATTTAAATTGTGTTCAATGGCGTTCAAATCTATTTCAAGCACCGTAACGTGACTATTTTCCATTTTTTTCTTCGGCTTTTTTGAGTTTTTCTTCCGCCATAGCTTTAAAGTAGGCCGATCGGCTTAATGGCTCATATTCCTGGGTTTCACCCAGCAAAACAAGTTCATCGCTGGCGGCGGTTCTATGACTGTAATGTGCCAAATTTCCCGTTCTTGTGCAAACGGCGTGAACTTTGGTCACATATTCCGCCGTGGCCATAAGTGCCGGCATAGGGCCAAAGGGATTTCCTTTAAAATCCATATCCAAACCCGCAACAATCACACGAACACCTCTGTTTGCCAAATCGTTGCAAACAGCAACAATCTCCTCATCAAAAAACTGGGCTTCATCAATTCCAACAACATCAACATCACTGGCTAAAAGCCTGATATTTGCCGATGAAGGAACCGGCGTGGATCTAATTTCGTTGGCATCGTGAGAAACTACTTTTTCCACATCATACCGCACATCAATGGCAGGTTTAAAAATCTCCACTTTTTGTTTTGCAAATTGGGCGCGTTTTAGCCTGCGAATCAGTTCTTCCGTTTTTCCGGAAAACATAGAGCCGCAAATTACTTCAATCCAGCCAAATTGTTCGTTATGATTTACTGTATTTTCAAGAAACATTTTGTAATTTCACGCTTGAAAGGTTATTGTATTTTTTTAAAAATAAATGCAATGAAAATATTGTTATATTTTTTACATTCGTTTTTGTAAAATCATCGTTTTTTTGATTTGATACAAATTTATTAAAAATTAAACAGCAACACTCATTAAACACGTCAACTTATGCACAAAAAATTAGAAGCCGAATTGGTAAGTCTGGCAAACAGCATTTTGCAAATGAAAAACAGGGATGATGTAAATGCATTGCATAAAAAAGCACGGGATATTTATGAAAAACTGACGGTGCTTCGATTTGTGGAAGATTATGTTGAAAAAACACCAAACCTTTCTGATACGGAAGAAGAAACCATGAATGCGATTCAACAGGAATGGATTGATGAGGAAGCATTTGAAAGCAAAATGGTTGTTGAAGAAGCTGAATTTGAAAGCAAAATGGTTTTTGGCCTGAGCGAAGGAGAAGCGATAAAAGAAGTTGAATTTGAAAGCAAAATGGTTTTTGACCTTAGCGAAGGAGAAGTGGTAAAAGAAGCTTTTTTGGAAGCTAAAATAGAAGAATTGTTTAATGAGGGTGATACCATTGTTAAAGAAACCGCAAAAAAAAGTTATTCGTTACAAATCTCTTTGGAAGACGAGTTTAAAGATGCCATTTCATCTGATATTGCTACAAATTTATTTGAAAGAGCAACCAAAGAAAATCCGATTATTATAGAAAAAACTGAAGAAAAACAAGAGATTAAACAACGCTCTTTAAACGACGCTTTGTTTAAAAATAACATACAAGTTGGCTTAAATGACCGCATCGCTTTTGTAAACCAACTATTCGACGGAAGCCAGCAGGATTTTAACAGGGTTGTTTCTCAATTAAATTCTTTTAAAACAGAACAGGAAGCCAAAAATTTCATTTATGAATTTGTGAAACCAGATTACGACTGGAGCTCCAAAGAAGAATTTGAACAACGATTGATCCAGTTGATCGAGCGTAAATTTTTGTAATCGCGTTGCTGGCTTAGTGCTGTTACCTGTTCTTATTAATCGTACCCTATGAATTACCTTTTGCTGGAAGAAGAGCTTAAAAAAAGAACAAAACTCGATTATTTTTGGGGCAGAAAGCAGGACGATGAATTTGACAAACAGACCAAATTTATTTATAAAACAGATTCCTTTGAGACACTTTTGGCAACCATTGAATCTGCTTTTAAAGACAATCCAAAACACATCGATTTAAAGAATTACGCCTTAAACCGATGGTTTAATTTTTGGTCGGCAAAAGGCATCGAAAGCATTTTTTGCGAACATGAAAACGTAAAACCGCATTTAGATTCATATAACAAATTCACCGATTTTTACATCCAAAACATTCCGTTCGACCATAAAACCACTGTTTTCCCAAAAGGATTCGGGAAATCGGTTCCTTATGCAATTCAGCACAAAAGCGAATTAATTGCGTGGCTGTATAAAAATCAGAGCCAGCAACAAAGAAAACATCATAAAAACCGACTTTTTATTGTTTTGGTAAATTATCAGGAAGAAGACGCACTTTGGAAATTAAAATCGGAAATTGGCTGGCTCAAAGAAATAGTTTCGGCTTATTTGCTTAATTTTGACCAGGCAAAGCTTCAAAGTTTTATTTTTGAAAATGAAATTGTAAAAGCCGATATTATTTGGGCAATAAAGGCCCCCTAACCCCCGAAGGGGGAATTTAAAAAAGTTAAAAGTTAAAATCGTAAATCAAAAATCGTACATCGTAAATCGAAAATCAAAAAATTGTAAAAAATTATGAATTATATAGGTTCTAAACACAAGCTTTCTTCATTTTTAAAAGACGCCATCACAGACACGGTTGGGAAGGATTTATCGGATTTGGTGTTTTGCGATTTATTTGCGGGAACGGGAAGTGTTGGCAGAACTTTTAAACCAATCGTGAAACAGGTTATTGCCAATGATGTTGAATTTTACAGCTATGTGCTGAACCGAAATTATATAGGAAACCATCAAGAAATATTGTTTGAAGAACGCATCAGTTTATTAAATAATTTAACAGCATCGGAAGGATTTGTGTTTCACAATTACAGTGAAAAAGGGAAAGAAGGACGATTGTATTTTTCTGCAGAAAACGGAAAAAAAATTGATGCGATTCGGCAACAAATTGAAAGTTGGAAAAATGCTGATGAAATCAGTGATGATGACTACTATTTTTTATTGGCTTCCTTAATTGAAAGTGCCGATAAAGTGGCAAACACGGCATCGGTTTATGGCGCTTATTTAAAAAAAATTAAAAAATCGGCCCAAAAAGAAATGATTTTAAAACCTGCATTATTTACGTTTAACAGTAACAAACACCAGGTTTTTAATGCCGACAGCAATGCGTTAATTAAAGAAATAAAAGGCGATATTTTGTATTTGGATCCGCCGTATAACAGGCGGCAATACGGATCAAATTATCATTTATTGAACACCATTGCAAAATACGATTCGTTTGAGCCTCAAGGGAAAACGGGTTTGAGAACCTATTACCGATCTTCATATTGCAAAAAAAACGAAGTCAAAAATTCTTTCGGGGAATTGATAAAAAACGCTAACTTCAAATATATTTTCTTAAGTTATAACAATGAAGGTTTAATGACGGAAGATGACGTAAAAAGCATTATGTCCGCTTACGGAAAATACAGCTTAAAAACCACCGATTATCAGCGTTTTAAAGCCGATAAAACTGAAAACAGAAATCACACAGCAACTGCAACAGTTGAATATTTACATATTTTAGAAAAAAATGAATAAAAAAGAAGAAAACGCAAATTATATTTTCTGTATGAAGTGGGGAACTTTATATGGAGCCGACTACGTAAACAGATTGTATTCAATGGTTAAGAAAAATTTAACCTACGATTTTAAGATGGTTTGTTTTACCGATGATGAAACCGGAATTACTGAAGAAGTTCAGTGTTTTCCAATTCCTGAAATCAATTTAGATTCAAAACTGCCTGAACGGATGTGGAAGAAATTGACCACGCTAAAGGAAGATTTGTACGGATTAAAAGGACGCGCTTTATTTCTGGATTTAGACATTGTAATTGTTGATAATATTGATTGTTTTTTTGATATTGAAGGTGAATTTAGAATTATTAAAGACCATAGTTGGAGATCTTGGAGAATTACCGGAAATTCTTCAGTTTATAGATTTGATATTGGCAAACACGGTTATGTTTTTGATGATTTTATCGCCAATTTTGATGCTGTGATAAAACAGCACAGAAATGAACAAGAGTATTTAACCCACGCCATTAATGATAAAGGGAAATTACAATACTGGCCAAAAGAATGGTGCCCAAGTTTTAAGTATGACTGTATTTCAAGGTTTCCTTTGGCATTTTGGAAAAAACCGACAATACCCAAAGGTTCAAAAATAATTATTTTTCACGGTGAAATAAATCCGCATAAAGCCATTGTTGGCGGCAGGGGAAAATGGTATCGTTATGTAAGAGCCGCTCCTTGGGTTGCAGATTATTGGAAGTAAAATTCTCGGATACCTAGATGATATTGAACGGATTTGGTAAAAAAGACAGTTATTCAAAATCATAGCTGTCCGATAAAAATTCATTACAACTAATCAACCTTAATCTAAATTTGACTTGACAAATAGGTCGTCCCAATGGGCTTATTTTTAACGAAAATCTATTTCTGCAAACAGGTCGTCACTCTGGGACTAAAAACAGCTCCGTAGGAGCGAAATGTTTGTAGAATATTGTGAAAAGTCAGGTTTAAAGCCCCAGCGGGGCGACCTGTTTGTTTTGGGAAATTTAAACGGACAACGAATCAAAATATTAAAAATCAGAATGAGAAGGTTTTTAAAAAGTTATAAATTCGCTTTTATAGTTGCAGTTTTCCTCATTTTAGGCAGCTGTAAAACTGCGGTTGTTCCAACTTTTTCTGCGCAACAACAACCTGCGGTTCCAAATTATGAGAATAGCGCAACTTGGGCCATTTTACCCGATTTTTATCCCGAAAATTTAAAACATTGGCAAACCAACACAACTGGTTTAGAGGCTGATGTCTTTTACATTTATCCAACTTTAAATATTGAAAAAAAGGATTTGAGATGGAACGTTCCGGTAACGGATTCCATTCAAAATGTGAAAGTGATCGACAAGGCGGTTTACTTTCAGGCATCCGCATTTTTAAACGCCGGAAAATTGTATGTTCCTTATTACCGGCAAGCGCATTTAAGGTCTTATGCCAATTTTGAAAACGGAGGAAGTGAAGCGTTAAATTTGGCTTATAATGACATAAAAGAAGCTTTTAAAGTTTATTTGGAAAAGTACAATCATGACAGGCCAATCATCATAGCATCTCACAGTCAGGGAACCACCCACGCAATTCGGCTTTTAAAAGAATTTTTCGACGGAAAATTGTTGCAAAATCAATTGGTTGCAGCTTATTTGCCCGGAATTGCCATCAAAAAAAACGAGTTCAAATCCATTCAAATGATGACAAATCCGACGGAAATTGGCGGTTTTGTAAGCTGGAACACCTTTAAAAAGAATTATTATCCCAAAAAATATGAGGAATGGTTTAAGGGCAAAGAAGTCTCTAATCCTATTGATTGGGACAATAGCAATGAATCTGAGCAATCAGACCATAAAGGATTTTTATTTACCAATAATAAAATATATAAACAGGCATTGGAAGTTTATGTAAAAGATGGTATTTTGTGGATTAGCGTGCCACATTTTCCATATCGCTTATTGGTGTTAGGAAAAAAGGGTTACCATGCAGGCGACATCAATTTATTTTGGGAAGACATTAGGGAAAATGCAGTTTTACGTGTAGAATCTTACCTAAAAAATCAAATGATTTCAGAAAACAAGGATTGATTTTTTGTCTTACTTTTAATAAATATCAACTCTTTTTTTAGTATTTCCCACATAAACTTCATTGCCGTTAACAATTACGGGACGCTTTAAAAAAGTGTATTCGTCCAAAATCAATTGTCGGTAGTCTTTTTCTGTTAATTGCTGACTTTTTAAGTCCATTTCCTTATACTTTTTTGCGCTTCGGCTAAACAAAACTTCATAACTTTTTGTAAGCGCAAACAATTCGTCCAACTGTTTTACGGTAATGGGTTCGGTTTTAATTTCCTGCAAAATATAGCCGGCAGTATCCATTTCTTTTAAAATTCTTCTGCAGGTATCGCAGGTTTTTAGGTGGTATATTTTTTTCATTTTTTAAATGATGTTAATCCGTAAAATTAATCCGTTTTTACTTTAAATTTGAACACTATTAACAAAAAAACAATCGAATGCAAAAAAACTTTGACATCCTCATTAAAACAAGACAGCTTATTTTAAATATAACCGAAAACCTATCGATGGAACAGTTGAATAAAATTCCGCAGGGATTTAAAAACAACATCGCCTGGAATATTGCCCATTTAACAGTAACGCAACAGCTTTTGTGCTACAAATTATCGGGATTGAATTGTTTGGTTTCCGAAGAAATGATTGCCAAATTTCAAAAAGGAACCGCACCAAATCATCCTATTTCCAAAGAAGAATTTGAAGCCATAAAGTTGCAGTTTTTACAGCTTCCGTTGCAATTGGAAGATGATTACAACAAGGGGATTTTCAAAAATTATAATGAATACTTAACCAGTGTTGACATTACATTAAATACTGTTGAAGACGGCATTGTGTTCAATACTTATCACGAGGGAATTCACCTCGGAATTATGCTGCAATTGATGAAATTTGTTTAATTTTTTTTTATGGTTAAATCAAACCAAAATCAAAGAATTTCACCCTTTTTGCTGAAAGTGGCCCTAATTATTATACTTTTGTAAAATGAAATTTAATACAAAAACCATCCACGGAAATCAAGCGCACGATCCTTCAACCGGAGCGGTAATGCCACCAATATACCAAACTTCAACCTACGCCCAATCTTCACCGGGCGTTCATAAAGGTTACGAATATTCAAGAACTGCGAATCCAACACGAACCGCAGTTGAAAATGCTTTTGCCAGCATTGAAAACGGGGAATTCGGACTTGCATTTGGTTCGGGATTGGCAGCCATTGATTGTGTGATGAAGTTATTGAGTCCGGGAGATGAGGTTATTTCCACCAACGATTTGTATGGAGGATCGTACAGAATATTCACAAAAATATTTGAAAATTACGGCATCAAATTTCATTTTATCGGAATGGAAAATGCAGAACATATTGAAAATTATATTTCTGAAAAAACAAAATTAATTTGGGTTGAAACGCCTACCAATCCGATGATGAACATCATTGATATTGTGGCAGTTTCTGCAGTCGCCAAAAAACATCAAATTTTATTGGCGGTGGACAATACTTTCGCAACGCCTTATTTGCAAAACCCGTTGGATTTGGGCGCTGATATTGTGATGCATTCGGCCACAAAATATTTGGGCGGACACTCTGATGTAGTGATGGGCGCTTTGATTGTAAATGATAAATCGCTTGCCGATAAGCTGTATTTTATTCAAAATGCTTGTGGCGCCGTTTGCGGACCAATGGACAGTTTTTTGGTGTTGCGAGGCATAAAAACCTTGCATGTGCGTATGCAGCGCCATTGTGAAAACGGTAAATCGGTGGCTGAATATTTGGCAAAACATCCAAAAATTGAAAAAGTGTATTGGCCCGGTTTTGAAAACCATCCAAACCACGAAATCGCAAAAAAACAAATGAAGGATTTTGGCGGAATGGTGTCTTTTGTCACCAAAGGAAACAATATTAAAGATGCTTTTAAAATACTGGAAAACTTAAAACTGTTCACTTTGGCCGAATCATTGGGCGGCGTGGAATCTTTGTCGGGCCATCCTGCAAGTATGACACACGCGTCTATCCCAAAAGCCGAACGCGAAAAAACTGGCGTTGTGGATTCATTAATACGATTAAGCGTTGGAATTGAAGATATAGATGATTTATTGGCCGATTTAGACCAGGCATTAAGTTTAGTTTAGGTAATAAACATAACCAATATGAACCCATAAAAGCCAATCATTGTATTTATTGGCTGGGTCATTTTTGGCATGCAAGCCATCCACATAATTGGAAAAGAAATATTGCCATCGGGATTCTATCAGTAAATCTGAATATTCTCCCAATTTATAACGTGTTCCAACGCCAAAAGTTGCAGACATGGTAATGCCTGCTTCATCTTTTGAAGCACCGGGATTTAGGCTATTGTCCCATTTTGGAAATAAAACACCAGGATCTCTCCAATCACCGGTTCCGTAAGTTGAAGTAATGGAAGGGTTATAATAATCGACAAAGGCTCCGGCACTTATGTAAGGTGACCAATGTAAATCAGGAATTCTTCTGGAACCGAAATCTACAATATCAACCCAATGAAATTCCATTTGGGCACCTAAATTCAGCAAGTAAGTTTTTCCGGTATGCGCACGCAATCGGTCGCCCCATTCTCCTGGTTTTTCTGCATATTCACCAAAATGCTCTAATTCGGCTGACATATAAGATGCTTCTGCCCGAACACGAAAATGCTCTGCGAAATAACCGGTGCGCAGATTCCATCGGTAACGGTAATCGGTAAAATTTAAATAGTAAATTACGCCAATACCCACACCTACATTTCCGCCAACATTGGCCTTAAAATTATTTCGCTGGCCATAATCGGTTGTAAATGATGCGGAACCTGCAATAAAACCAATTTCATGGCTCTTTTCACTTTGGGCTTGCATTCCAAATGACACAATTAAAAAAAGTATCGGGGTTGCTATTTTTATTAATTTATTCAAAAACATAAAAATTTAGTTGTTTCAAATGTAATAAAAACTTGAGTAATCACAATATTAATTAAATTTAATCTAAGATAAACGATTCATTAACATCCCAATTGGCCCTCAATTCAATTTTTTTGTCAAAATATTTCACAACCTCAGGTTGTCGTCTGTCCAAAAAACTTCCTGTATCCCAAACGCCATTATTATTTTCATCTATGGTAACCCTTACGCCATAATTTCCGGGTGACAACAAATTAAAGCTCACTTTTTGGGGCTTGTCAATTTTTATCAGCCTAATTAAAACATCTTTTTCATTTAACAACTCAACAATAAGCGCAGTGTTTTTGGTGCTCATCAAATCAATATTGATGATTCCGTAATCTTCAGGTGTTTTTGTTTTTAATTTGTATACGATTGAATCATTCGACAAGCCAAAAATATCAGTAATTGCTTTAGACTTAAACTCAAAATTGTAATCCGTATTGTGTTTCTTCTCGAAATTCAGCGTTAATTTCGTTTTGGATACTGATAATATTTCCGTAAAATCAACAGCCGTTGTATCTTTTCCTGTGATGTTAATGATATTAATCTTCGACCTGTCGAAACTCACCATAGGCGTATTGGTTGTAATAGAGAAAGTATCTATCAAATGCAAGGTTCCGATTGCATTTTGAGTCATTTTAAGGGAATCAATTTTTGTGCTTCTTGGCCTTAAGGTAAGCTTTTCAGTATAGTCATTTTTTGTAACCGAAAAAGTTAAGGAGTCCGCTTCAAAAGGTGTGTACCAATAATTGAGCGTGTCTTTACCTTTTTCAAAAACAATTTGAGATTTAAAATCGGCCGGTTTTTGCGTTAAAAGTTCAATGTTTAAATCATTAGCATTGCCTTCAAATCCAAATTGAATGCGGCCTTTGCTTACTTCTTTGGGCTTAAATACCTTTAATTTTGGGACTTCCTTAAAAATGGTGAAATTGTATTTTTGATCTGTAGGAATTGCGATGGTGTCTTTTATAAATCCGATTTTATCAATTTCTGGGTTGTAAATTTTGTTGTTATTGGCATCTTTTAGTGCGATAAGTAAATATTTGCCGGCGCGTAAATTGGTTAATTCAAACAAGGTGCTGTCTAAAGTATTGCCAATATAGCGTGGTTTTTGTTTGTAAATAACAGAATCGGTATAGGAAGCGTTGTATTCATAAAGCATCACGTCAATGCCTTTTACAATTTTTTTCATCATAGGGTCAGTCACTTCTCCAGCCAAATTAAGGGAATCGATATAAGTCCCTGTTGAAAAAACATATTTAAAGTTTCCTAGTTTATTTTCTTCATTATTGTCAACAATGCTGTTTCCGAAATTAAAGGAGTAAGTGGTATTTGCATCTAAAGTATCCAGTATTTTTATGGTAATGAACTTGCTTGCGGTTCCAACCGGCGTAAGAATTGGATCGGTTTTTTGGGGCGGGGAAATCACCAGTTTTTGACTGACGTCTTTTAGTTTAATGTATTCGTCAAAATATATTTTTATTTGTTTTTCCTTAAAATTAACAGTTTCCATTGCAGGAATCGCCTTAATTAATACCGGCGGAATCGTGTCTTTTGGCCCGCCTGTTGGCGTGCCTCTTCTGGCGCAATCAAAAAATGCGCTTGCTATCATTAAAACCAATAAAAACTTAACCAAAGAATTCCTCATATTTGTTTTATTAAAAAATACAAAATAACAATTATTTTATCAAAAAAACGCATTAATATATGCGACCGTTTAATATTAACTTTTTTACTTTGTGTAAGCCATGCACGCGATGCTTATTTTTAAATTTTTTGTGTGGCGAAGCGCATCATAACAAGCTTCAAGTGTTGCGCCGGTTGTAATAACATCATCAATTAAAAGGATGTGTTTGTTTTCCAAGGCCGCATTGTTTTGGACGTGAAATAATTCCTGCACATTTTTCCAACGTTCCAAACGCATTTTTTTGGTTTGTGTTTTTGTTGAAGAAACCCTGGTTAAAATAGTTGAATAATAGGGAATCGCCAGTTTTTTAGCCAGACTTTCTCCAAAAGTGGTTACCTGATTGTAGCCACGTTTTTTCAATTTTTTTGGATGAAGAGGTACGGGTATAATGCAATCTATGGTTTTAAAACGAGAACTTTCATAAATTTGCTCGCCAAGCCAATCTCCAATAAAAGTGCCAACTTGTTGTTGTTTCTTGTATTTAAGTTCATGAATTAAATGCTGTACGTTCCCTTTTTTGAAGAAATAAAATAGCGAAGTGGCATTTTCAAGAGGAATTCTTCCGTAGAAAGATTTTTCAATTAAATTATTTTCTTCAAAACTGAAATTGGTTAAAGGTAAATCGTGCCGGCAGGTTAAACAAATAACTGCCTCGTTATTTGTCAAATATTCACTGCAGCCCAAACACACTTCAGGAAAAAAAATTGCAAAAACATCTTTTAAAATTTTCATAGCGGTTCTTTTTTTTAAAAGTACAGTTTTAATTCAAATAAATTTAGATGTAAAAAAGTAAGTTAAACCAATTGTTTGAGGAGGATTTAAGGATGTAAGCAACACTAATACATTCAAAAAAAGACATTTAAGCATAATTTATTTTGTAATTTTGCGTTTATTATGAAGTAATTTAATATTTAAAAGATGGAAGAAAATAAAAAATCTAATACCAATCTGATAATCATAGCATTGGCAGTTTTATTATTGGGTGCTTTGGCGTATACTTTTTATACGAGCTCGGAACATAAAAAGTTAACCGATGCAATTGAAGTCGAAAAACTTGAAATTGAGCAAAATTTGGACAGCATGATTGTTAGATACGAAGATGCTATTGCCGAAAAAACATCAATGTCGGGCGAATTGATTATTGAAAGAGACAGGATTATTGCTCTTAGAGATTCAATTAAAGATTTGAAAGTTGTCAATTACAGTATGTTGCGCCGTTACAAGGGCGAAATTTCTAAATTGGAAGAATCCAACAAAAAATTATTTTTATTGAATGAGTCGTTAACAAGCTCAAATCAATTATTAACAACCAATTTAGACAGCGCCAAGGTTGTAATCACAAGACAAATAGCTAAAAACGACACGTTAACTACCCAAAATCTAACCTTGGCCCAAAAAGTGGCAATTGGTTCTGAGCTGAAGATAAGCACGGTTAAAGTGCTTGCAATGAAAGAACGCAGTAACGGAAAATTAGTGGAAACTCCACGCGCAAACAATACCGATGCTTTAAGAATTAATTTGACCATTGTAAAAAATGATATTGCCGAAAAAGGCGACCGTCAGGTTTATATCCAAATTGTGGATGCGCAAGGAAAAACAGTTTCACAAAAAGGAACGATTACGCTTTATGACAACACGCAGGTAAACTATAGCGATCTTTCTATGGTAAATTATATGAATGAAGCCATAGACTTAATTTCATTGGTTGAAGTGAAAAGCGACCTTATGAAAGCCGGTGTTTATACGGTGAATATTTATATTGAAAACAAATTTGTTGGAGCAACCAAATTTGTGCTGAAGTAAAAAAGACACTCCGAAATAAGATTATTTAATATTTTATTGGTGGAAATAGTTTAGGCTATTTCCACTTTTTTATTTTTTAGTGTTAAAAGCTTTACTATTTTTGCAGCATGGCAAATCAAGATGATCAATTTAAAAAAGTAGTTTCACACGCAAAGGAATACGGTTTTGTATTTCAATCAAGTGAAATTTATGATGGTTTGAGCGCAGTTTATGACTATGCTCAAAACGGCGTGGAATTAAAGAAAAACATAAGGGAATATTGGTGGAAAGCCATGGTGCAAATGCATGAAAATATTGTTGGCTTGGATGCCGCGATTTTTATGCATCCAACCACTTGGAAAGCTTCCGGGCATGTTGATGCTTTTAACGATCCGTTAATCGACAATAAAGATTCCAAAAAAAGATACAGAGCCGATGTATTAATTGAAGACTATGTTGCGAAATTGGATGATAAAATTGAAAAAGAAGTTGAAAAAGCAGCAAAACGTTTTGGAGATTCATTTGATGCAGCGCAATTTTTAGCCACCAACGAAAGGGTTTTGGGCTATAAAACAAAAGGCGAAACCATTTTAAAACGCATGGGAAAATCTTTGGCTGATGAAAATTTGGCCGATGTAAAAGCCTTAATCGAAGAATTGGAGATCGTTTGTCCGCTGTCAGGTTCAAAAAACTGGACAGAAGTGAAGCAATTCAACTTAATGTTTGGCACCAAAATAGGCGCTTCTGCTGATGCTTCCATGGATTTATATTTACGTCCGGAAACCGCGCAGGGAATTTTTGTGAATTTTTCAAATGTGCAAAAATCGGGACGAATGAAAATTCCTTTCGGAATTGCACAAACAGGGAAAGCCTTCAGAAATGAAATTGTGGCGCGCCAGTTTATTTTTCGTATGCGTGAATTTGAACAAATGGAAATGCAATTTTTTGTGCGTCCGGGAACCCAAAAAGAATGGTATGAGGAGTGGAAACAAGCCCGTTTAAAATGGCATTTGTCTTTGGGATTGGGCAAGGAAAATTACCGTTTTCACGACCACGACAAATTAGCGCATTATGCCGATGCCGCTGCGGATATTGAGTTTAAATTTCCTTTCGGATTTAAAGAATTGGAAGGAATTCATTCGCGAACCGATTTTGATTTATCGAGCCACGAAAAATTTTCGGGCAAGAAATTACAGTATTTTGATCCGGAATTAAATGAACATTACGTGCCTTATGTGGTGGAAACTTCAATTGGATTGGATCGTATGTTTTTGGCGGTTTTCTCAAATTCTTTGCAGGAAGAGGATTTGGAAAACGGAACCTCAAGAACTGTTTTGAGATTGCCGGCAGTATTGGCGCCAACAAAAGCGGCCATTTTGCCATTGGTAAAAAAAGATGGTTTGCCTGAAGTTGCACGCAAGATTATGGAGGATTTAAAATGGGATTTTAGCGTGGATTATGATGAAAAAGATGCCGTTGGCCGAAGATACAGAAGGCAAGATGCCGTTGGAACGCCATTTTGCATAACGGTTGACCATGAAACTTTAACCAATGACACCGTAACCATTCGTTACAGAGATACGATGGCGCAAAATCGCGTAAAAATCTCGGAACTTCGCGACATTATTAAAGAAGAAGTCGATGTAAAAAAATGGTTGATGAATATGTAACCTTACAAAATTTAGACATAAAAAACGCCGTAATTATAAAAATTACGGCGTTTTTTATTTTTTTGAAGATTATTGAAACCGATAACCGATAGAAACGCCTCCGCGTCCCACAACTTCAAGGTCACTTTGGTTAAACATATCTCTTCCAATCCCGGCATATATCTCAGCAATAAAACCTCTTTTGGTTATAAATTTACCTCCTACAGATATTCCAACAGCAAAATCTGTGAATTTTTTTTCTTCATGATTGCCACTGTAATAAGTATTGGTTTGTTGGTCATAATAATCATTATAAAATTCTTGTTTTCCGGAATGAAGCATCGTAAATGCTTCAACAAAAAAACCCTGAGCATATTTATTTGAAAAAAAGTGTCTATAATATGGTGTTAGTGAAAAAGTGCGGTATCCATCTAACGCTTCTATCTTGCTGTCTAAACTAATGAGTGTTCCAAAACCAATTGAAGATTCTTCATTGAGCAATCTTTCATAATTAATATCTAACCATTTAAAACCAATTATGTTGGACATATTAATTTTTATTTCATTTTGTCTTAAAATTTCTTGATTTTCATTTTCTTGCGCAAAAAGAGAGATACTTACTATAAATAATAGCGCCGATAAAGTAATTTTTTTCATAGTATAAATTTTAAATTCAAGAACAAATATAGCATCAATAATTAAAAGAAATCGCCATATTTTTAAAATAATGACTGTTGATTTGATGGGTTTTCGTGCGCTATTAACCATTTTTTACGCCATATTCCTCCGGCATAACCAGTTAGCGATCCGTTGCTTCCAATAATCCTGTGACAGGGGATGATAATCCAAATCGGATTTTTGCCATTTGCGGATGCTACCGCCCTAATGGCTTTTACATCGCCCAATTGTTTTGACTGTTCTAAATAAGTTCTGGTTTTTCCGAAGGGAACATTCAGCAATTCCTTCCAAACTTTTTTTTGAAAATCTGTTCCTTGCGGATTCAGTTTTAAATTGAATGCTGTTCGTGAACCGTTAAAATATTCATCTAATTGTTTTACGCAATCCTGTAAAATTTTAGGCATTTCTATGGAAGTTTCCAAGTCATCATCAATAACCGTAACGGCGCTGATGCCGTTTTTATCACCCACAATTTTCGCGGTGCCGATGGGTGTTTTGTAATATGCGGTTTGATTAGATTCCAAAAACGTTTTTTGAGTTTTGTGTGGTTATTTCAGCAATTTCTTGCGGAGTCAAGTTATAAATTTCAGCCAATTTATTTAATACTTGTATAATATAACTGCTTTCATTTCTTTTTCCGCGGAAAGGTATTGGCGCCAAATAAGGAGAATCGGTCTCCAAAACAATTTGTTCCAAAGGAATTTCATGCAGAAACTGGTCTATTTTTCCGTTTTTAAAAGTGACCACGCCTCCAATCCCCAATTTCATATTATAGGAAATGGCTTTTTTAGCCTGTGCTAAATTTCCTGTAAAGCAATGGAAAATACCAAAAAGTTGGTTGTCTTTTACTTCATCCAAAACTTCAAAAATTTCATCAAAAGCATCTCGGCAATGAATTACGATGGGCATATTTTTTTCTTTTGCCCATGAAATTTGGGTTTTAAAAGCAATTTGTTGTTGTTTCAGCAAAGTTTTGTCCCAAAACAAATCGATGCCAATTTCACCAACGGCATAAAAATTTCTTTTATGGAGCCATTGTTTTACAAAAGCCAATTCTTCTTCAAAATTTTCTTTTACGTGTGTTGGGTGCAAACCCATCATTAAAAAAATATTTTCAGGAAAAGATTGCTCTAAATCTAACATCGCATTTAAATAAGTTGAATCAATGGCAGGAACAAAAAAACGGGAAACTCCGGCATTTATGGCACGATGAATCATCTCATTTCTGTCGGCATCAAATTGTTCACTGTACAAATGTGTGTGCGTGTCGGTAATTATCATATTGCAAAAGTAAACAAAGTTTGAAAGATGGGGAATTTTGTTTTCGTGGTTGGTTTTCAATTTTGGCAGAATTATTCTTATTAATTTAAGGCTGCGTATTCTATGATAAAAACCAAGTAAAAAATTATAAAAAATCAATTCAGACAAAATTAGCATTTAACCGCAAAGGAAATTCGCAAAGTCCGCAAAGAAAATTCGACAATTTTTAATTCTAAAATCGTAAATCAAAAATCGTAAATCATTTGCGTTAGTGATAGCAGCGATATCCTTTTTTGTAATGAAATGGAAAAAAAGATTTAGCGAATAGCACGACCCGCCAGTTGGCGGGCAGGCCCGCCAGCTGGCGGGGAACGCCCACCAAAAAGGCAGGCAGGCCCAAATTTTCTTTAACAGTTTTCATTTATTTTTTGAACTTATTTTTTAATTGCAAAACGTTGTAACTAAGTTAAAATTTTTGTAACTTTAATGTGATAAATACCTTGCAAGATATTGCTGCTATAAAGTTTTCTTGTGTATGAATTTCTTGCATTATAAATTACACTGTTTAAACAGTTTTTTTTAGAATTATTCTTGTTTAACATTTAACAATGTTCTCATGCAAGTCAAAAAATATCCCAGCGCAAAATTAGAAAATTACACTAAAATTTTAATACAATTGAGTTTTGTGTTTTCATTATTCCTAGTTTATGAATTTTTAACATTGAAATCTTATCCCCGAGACGTCCAAGAAATAATTGGAACACTTATAAATATTGACGACAATGAAAAATTGATTGAGGTGAAGCCAATAGAGCTAGAGGTGAAGCCCGAAACCAGAGTTGCGCTTCCCGAAAAAATATTAAAAGTGGAAGATGATGTTGACATTAAAGAAACAGTGATAGAATCTACCGAAAGCAATCAGCTTGATGCCGTTAAAATTACCGCGCCGAAAGAAATGGTAGCAGTGGTTGATGAAGAAGAAGTTGTTGAGGATGTTGCATTTGTGGTGATTGAAAATGTGCCTATTTATCCTGGTTGTAAGGGCAGTAATAGTGAACTTAGGGCTTGTTTTTCTGACAAGATTGCGAAGTTTGTTGCAGAAAAATTCAATATAGAACTGGCTTCCGATTTGGGTTTGACTCCGGGAAGCATCCAAAAAATTTTCGTGGTTTTTAAAATTGACAAGAATGGCAATATTACTGATATAAATGCGAGAGCGCCACATAAAAAATTGCAGGAAGAAGCGATAAGAGTGATTAATTTATTGCCAAAAATGACACCGGGAATGCAACGTGGCAAGCCTGTTGGCGTAAAATATGGATTGCCAATTGTTTTTAAGGTTGAATAAATATATTTAGATTTAAAAATCCCGCAAAAGCGGGATTTTTTTGTAAATAACAATCTTGGTTGTAAAGTTAATTGGTTTATGGCCACTCAATTATTCATTTTTAATTTTTATGTCAATTATTCAACTTTGAACGACTAAAATTTTCATCGAAATCTAAGCATATTGGTATAGAAATTAGCTAAATTCAAAATGGCTGCGACTGGTTAGTTTTAAGTAAATTTTGATTTATTGATATCTTTTGGCATTGAAATTTTTAAACCATAATTCAACTTATTATGAGAAGGGTCGTTTTATCGGTTATTAACCTTATTTTTGTACATTTGAAAAACAGATAAGAACTTGTTTTAAGCGCAAATATTTAATTTGAAATTTAGAAAATATAAGAAATAAATGATACCGAATTTAGATAATTTACCGGTTTATGATACCGCTGGGGTAAATGAACGCATCGCGCGTTTTTGCTCTCGAAGCATCAAATCGAACTCAAAACTTGAAGGGCTAAAGCTTGCGTTAAGCATGGTTGACTTAACTACCTTGGAGGGGAAAGACACAACAGGAAAAGTGCAACAAATTTGCTATAAGGCAATGCATCCCCACGACACGCTAAAAAATATCCCCAAAGTTGCGGCAGTTTGTGTTTATCCGGCGCAGGTTGCCATTGCAATAAAAGCGCTAAAAGGCAGCGGCATTCAAGTTGCGTCGGTGGCAACGGCATTTCCAAGCGGACAGTCTAGTTTAGAAGTAAAATTGCTCGACACAAAATTTGCTGTGGATCAGGGAGCAAATGAAATTGATATGGTTATTTCCAGAGGTCAATTTCTTGCAGGCAATTACCAATATGTTTTTGATGAAATTGTTGCCGTAAAAAAAGTTTGCGGACAAGCCCATTTAAAAGTTATTTTGGAAACCGGTGAATTAGATACGTTAGATAATGTGAGAAAAGCCAGTGAATTGGCAATTTACGCAGGAGCCGATTTTATTAAAACGTCTACAGGAAAAATTCAGCCCGCGGCAACCATGCAAGTCACTTATGTTATGTTGGATGCCATAAAAGATTATTATATAAAAACCGGAAAAATGATAGGAATGAAACCTGCCGGCGGAATTTCAACTTCTAAAATTGCCTTGCAATATTTGGTGATGCTCAATGAAGTTTTAGGGGAAAAATGGATGAACAAAAATTATTTCCGATTTGGGGCCAGCAGTTTAGTCAATGACATTTTAATGCAATTGGTTAAAGCGGAAACAGGTAACTATCAATCAGGTAATTATTTTTCAAAAGATTAATTATGCAAAAAAAATCAGAAAATAAGATGTTTAAAGCTTCTTGGGCTTACGATGAAGCTCCAGAAAGCACCAATCATATCCAACTTAAAAAGAAATATGATTTGTATATTGACGGTAAATTCACAAAACCCGTAAAAGGCCAATATTTTGATACCATTGATCCATCAACCAACGAAATAATTGCGAGTGTTGCAGAGGCAACTTCCGAAGATATAGACAAGGCTGTTGAAGCGGCAAAAAAAGCATTTGTGGGCTGGTCTAAATTATCGGGAAAAGAACGCGGAAAATATATATTTAGAATTGCAAGACTCATTCAGGAACGCGCGCGTGAATTTGCGGTGATTGAGAGTTTGGACGGCGGGAAACCAATCAGAGAATCAAGAGATATTGACATTCCTTTGGCCGCCAATCACTTTTTTTATTATGCCGGCTGGGCCGATAAATTGGCTTATGCCTTTCCCAACAGATCGCCCAAACCGATTGGCGTGGTGGGACAAATTATTCCTTGGAATTTTCCGCTTTTAATGGCTGCCTGGAAACTTGCGCCTGCGCTGGCAACAGGAAACACCATTGTGTTAAAACCCGCTGAAACAACACCTTTAACCGCCTTAAAACTTGCCGAAATTATTCATGAAAGCGGTTTGCCAAAAGGCGTGGTGAATATTGTTACGGGAGCCGGGGAAACCGGAGCCGCCATTGTAAATCACCCAAATGTCGATAAAATTGCTTTTACAGGCTCAACAAATGTTGGCAAATACATTCAGAAAGCGATTGCGGGCACCCACAAAAAATTAACTTTGGAATTGGGCGGAAAAGGCGCCAACATTATTTTTGAAGATGCCGCAATAGACCAGGCAGTAGAAGGAATCATTAATGCAATATTTTTTAACCAAGGCCACGTTTGTTGTGCAGGATCACGTTTGTTTGTCCAGGAATCCATTGCCAATTTGGTAATAGACAAGCTAAAAAACAGAATGGAAACTTTAATTGTTGGAAATCCGCTGGATAAAAATACGGATATTGGCGCCATAAATTCAAAAAAACAGCTACAAACCATAGAAAATTATATAAAAATCGGTTTGAATGAAGGCGGCGAAATTTACCAAGCAGACTGTAAATTGCCCACCAAAGGAAATTGGTGTGCGCCAACCTTGTTTTTAAACGTGTCACAATCGCATCGCATTGTGCAGGAAGAAATATTTGGGCCTGTTTTGGCCATTCAAACTTTTAGGACTATTGATGAGGTGATTGAAAAAGCCAACAACACGCCTTATGGATTATCGGCAGGCGTTTGGACCCAAAATGGCGCTAAAATATTCCATTTAACCCAAAAATTAAAGGCCGGTGTTGTTTGGGCAAATACTTTTAACAAATTTGACGCAACCTCCCCTTTTGGAGGCACTAAAGAAAGCGGATTTGGCAGAGAAGGTGGTTTACACGGTTTAAAACCTTATGTAAAATTTGATTAATTATTTTTTAGGAAGATTATGAGTAGATTAGCTATACAAAAAACGTACAAATTATATATAGGCGGTAAATTTCCCAGATCGGAGTCGGGAAGATTTTACGCAATTAATGACTCCAAAGGAAATTTAATTGCCAATATGTGTTTGGCCTCTCGAAAAGATTTTAGGAACGCCGTTGTTATTGCCAGAAATGCGCAAAGTTCTTGGGCAAATTCATCCGCACTCAATAAAGGCCAAATTTTATATCGCATTGCAGAAATGCTCGAGGGAAGAAAAGAACAATTTATTGCCGAATTAATTGCCCAGGGTGAAACCGCCGAAAATGCAAAAACTGAAGTGCTTCTTGCCATTGACCGGTTGGTCTATTTTGCAGGCTGGAGCGACAAATACCAACAGTTTTTTAGTTGCATAAATCCGGTTTCAAGCGCACACTTTAATTTTTCTGTGCTCGAGCCTGTTGGCGTTGTTGCCGTAATCGCCCCCGAAAAACAATCTTTATTGGGGTTGATTTCTGTAATTGCCCCGGCAATTGTTGGCGGAAATACGGTAATTGTTCTGGCTTCTGAATCAAAACCATTGTCGGCCATTTCTTTTGCTGAAGTATTAAATTCTTCCGATGTACCGGGCGGTGTCGTAAATATTTTAACAGGGAAAAAAGAGGAATTGGTGAATCAATTTGCGTCTCATATGGATGTAAATTCAATCATATATTGCGGTGCCGACGAGCCGTTAATGTTATCCATTAGCGAATTGGCAAGCAATAACGTTAAAAGGACCACTTTTTACAAAAAAAATGATTGGGCAAGCGACTCTTGTGAATCGCCATATTTTATTGAGAAAACACAAGAAGTTAAAACAACTTGGCATCCAACTGAGATTTAAAATATAAATATTTGGCTCGCTTTAGCATAAAAGAAAAGGTTTTAAAAAATTAAAATGTAATTATTATTTAATGGATATCCACTATTTCGCACACGAAACAGCCATTATAGATGAAGGCTGCGACATTGGAAAAGGAACTAAAATATGGCATTTCAGCCATATTATGTCCAATTCAAAAATTGGCGAAAATTGCAATATTGGCCAAAATGTGGTGATTTCGCCGCGTGTGCTTTTGGGCAAAAACGTAAAAGTGCAAAACAATGTTTCCATTTATTCGGGCGTTATTTGTGAAGATGATGTTTTTTTGGGGCCAAGTATGGTGTTTACCAATGTTATAAATCCCAGAAGTGCCATCATTCGAAAAGATGAATACCAGGAAACTTTGGTCAAAAAAGGCGCAAGCATTGGCGCAAATGCCACCATTATTTGCGGCAACCAAATTGGCGAATATGCTTTAATTGGCGCGGGCGCAGTTGTCACCAAACCAGTATTGCCTTATGCTTTGGTTGTTGGAAATCCTTCAAAACAAATTGGCTGGATCAGCGAATATGGCCATCGTTTAAACTTTGACGAAAACGGATTCGCAACCTGTGTTGAAAGTGGCGATAAGTATGAATTAAAAGACAATAAAGTGCTAAAAATCTCGTAATAATCTACAATGAACAAGTTATTTTTAAGTTTTCTGCTGCTTTTTTCATCCGTTTCAGTGTTTTCTCAAATGGAAAAATATCCGGTTTTTAAAAATTGTGATTCCGCTGTTATTTCTGAATTGGAGTTTTGTTTCAGAAATGAGCTTAAAAACGCCGTGATTGCGGAATTCAAAATTCCAGAAAACTTAAAAAAAGATGGATATAAAGCAACCACCAATATTGTTTTTTTGGTTAATGCTTCAGGAAATTTTAAAGTCATTTATGTAAATTCTCCCTACAAAGAATTGAAGGCCGAAATTGAACGTGTTTTTGCGACATTGCCAACAATTACGCCCGCCAAATACAACAATCATGCGATTGAAATGCAGTTTGTGTTTCCTTTAAAAATTCCTTTGGAAGACAATGCAGAAGAAATAATTACCAAAAATGAAATTGTGGTGGCAGAAGCATTTCCGAAGAAACAGGAAGAATTAGCGTTAACACAACCTAAAACAACCTTGTTCCCTGAACACAAAAGTGAGTTACACATTCCTTTCACGCACGCAACTTACAATGCATACGACGCGTATTTAAACAATGCCGGCAATTCACACACGGCGGTTAAACCTTATTTGTACAATGAAGTGCGCGAATATGTGGATTTGGATGCGCTTAAAAATAAATTAATTACGCCAAAATCCACCTGGTTTGGCAGGAAGTTGTTCAATGAGCATATGGCTTATGTTCAGGGAAAAGACTTTTGGTTTACCATAAACCCAATGGTTGATTTGCAATTGGGAAAAGACAGTGAGGGCGTTAAAACCTACAACAATACGCGCGCCATTCAGGTAAATGGCGCAATTGGAAAAACGCTTAGTTTTTCAACCAGTTTTTATGAAAGCCAGGGGCGATTTGCCAATTATGTAAACGAGTATGCAGAATCCATAAAACCTTCAGGCGGAAATCCGGCCATTATTCCCGGACGCGGCATTGCAAAGCCTTTTCAGGAAGACGCCTACGATTATCCGGTGGCTGAAGCCTATATTTCCTATACGCCAAGCAGTCATTTTAACTTTCAGTTTGGCCGTGGAAAAAACTTTATAGGAGATGGTTATCGTTCTTTATTTTTGTCGGATGTGGCTTCTCCCTATCCGTATTTTAAAATTTCCACCGATTTTTGGAAAATAAAATACACCAATTTTTTTATGTGGATGCAAGATGTGAGACCTGAATTGACAGTGGACGGTGCTTACAAGCAAAAATATATGGCGATGCATTATTTAGACTGGAACGTTACAAAAAAATTCAATATCGGATTGTTTGAAACCGTTATTTGGGACGATGCAAACAGCAGGGGTTTTGACGTTAATTATGTAAATCCGCTTATTTTTTATTCTGCGGTAGAGTTTGCCACAGGTTCAAGAGCCGGAAATACAACGCTCGGACTTAGTTTAAAATATAAATTGAAAGCAGTTACGCTTTATTCCCAATTGTTGTTAGATGATTTCAGGGTGGGTGAAATGACCAGCAGCAGCGGTTGGTGGGCCAATAAATTTGGATTCCAGATTGGCGCAAAGTATTACAACGCTTTTAAGGTGGAAAATTTATTTTTACAGGCCGAATTTAACGCCGTGCGACCTTACACCTATTCTCACGATGAATTAAACCTTAATTTTGGACATAACAACCAACCGCTGGCGCATTTGTGGGGCGCTAATTTTAGGGAAGCCGTTGGGATTATGAATTATGCCAAAAACCGATGGTTTGCAAACGCAAAAGTTGTTGTTGGGAAAAAAGGCTTTGATTATGCCGACGGAACAGATACAAAAAGTTACGGCGGCGATGTTTTTGCCGACAATGATGACCGGGTTTCAGATTATGGCAATACGATTGGACAAGGCAATGTAGCCAATGTTTTTATAGGCGATTTGCAGATGGGTTATTTGGTGAATCCTGCCACCAATTTAAAATTATTTGGTGGTGTAACGTACAGAAAATTTGATCCTACAGCGCCGGCAATAGGTTTTTCTGCATCAAATTCCACTTGGATTTCCTTCGGATTAAAAACCGATGTGTTTAACTGGTATTTCGATTTTTAACTTAAATTATCCAAAAAGCACATAAAAAAGCCGGAATTTCAATAAATGAAATCCCGACTTTTTTCGTCTTTGGGTTATTTTTTACATTCCGGTAGTTTCAAAAAACTCTTTTTCAATGGCTTCCCTATGATCAGGATGCGCTATTTTCACCAACTCTTTTACCCTTTGTTTAATGGTTTTTCCGTATAAATTGGCAACGCCATATTCTGTGACAATATATTGAACATGGGCTCTGGTGGTTACCACTCCGGCACCTTTATTCAGAAAAGGAACAATTCTGCTAATGCCTTTTTCAGTCATTGAAGGGATGGCAATAATGGCTTTTCCGCCATCGCTTAAACTTGCGCCTCTAATAAAATCCATTTGTCCGCCAACGCCCGAATACAGTCTTGTTCCAATAGAATCGGCGCAAACTTGTCCGGTTAAATCAACCTGAATTGCTGAATTAATCGAGATCATTTTAGGGTTTTGCCTAATCACGGAAACATCATTTACATAATTGCAAGACCGCAATTCAACAAACGGATTGTCATCAACATAATCGTACAAACGTTTAGAGCCCATTAAAAATGTGGCCAAAGCCCTTCCTGCATTTACGCCTTTATAATTTCCGTTAATGACATCTTTTAAAATCAAATCAATCACGCCATCGGAAAACATTTCGGTGTGCAAACCTAAATCCTTGTGATTTCCCAATTTGTGCAAAACCGCATTTGGAATGCTTCCAATGCCCATTTGCAAAGTGCTTCTGTCCTCAATCAATTCAGCAATAAATCCGCCTATTTTATCTTCAATAGGCGTTGGTTCTGCCAAAGAATGCTGATGAATGGGTAAATTTACTTCAACAAAAGTATCCAGTTCGGAAATATGTATTATACCTTCGCCGTGAACGCGCGGCATTTGCTCGTTTATTTGTGCAATTACGTGCTTTGCATTGTCTATAACCGCCAAAATGGCTTCCAAGGAAACACCAAGAGAACAATATCCGTGCTTATCTGGCGGGGAAACCTGAATCAGGGCTACATCAACAGGAAGAATATTTCGTTTAAATAAATTGGGAACCTCGCTTAAAAATACTGGCGTATAAGAACCGTTTCCGGCTTTAAGGGTATGACGAACATTTGCGCCTATAAACAGTGAATTAACGTGAAAACTGTCTTTGTGTTTTGGGTCGGCATAAGGTGCTTCTCCTTCGGTATGCAAGTGACAAACTTCTACGCCACGAAGTTCTTCATGACGGGCAGACATGGCGTTTATCAATTCTTGTGGCGCCGCGGCTGCCGCTTGAATATATACACGGTCGTGTGATTTTATTACTTTTACAGCTTCTGCTGCGCTAACGGCTTTATACATAAACATACCTCGAATAATTTTCGCCAAATGTACCATGATTTTTAGGCAAAAAAACTGTTTTAAATCAGTTTTTGGACTATTTTTTGATGCAGGGTATTTTCAGAAAAACCAAGCCTGAAAATTATTTTTTTGAAGTACCTTTGCACCATAAATTTATGATAGAATGATAAAACTAAAAACGAGAGCGGAAATTGAACTGATGCGTGAAAGCGCCCTGATTGTCTCAAAAACATTGGGGATTTTGGCGAAAGAAGTAAAACCGGGCGTTACCACGTTATATTTAGATAAATTGGCTGAGGAGTTTATAAGAGACCAAGGCGCAATTCCGGGTTTTTTGGGATTGTACGATTTTCCCAACACCTTGTGCATGAGCCCGAACGCCCAAATTGTCCACGGTATTCCAAACGATAAACCTTTGCTGGAAGGCGATATTATTTCTATAGATTGCGGTGCCTTAAAAAACGGTTTTTACGGTGATCACGCCTATACTTTTGAAGTTGGCGAAGTTGCTGAGGAAACAAAAAAGCTTTTGAAAATCACCAAAGAAAGCCTGTATATGGGAATTAGGGAGTTTAAGGCTGGCAACAGAGTGGGTGATGTTGGTTATGCAATTCAATCTTATTGTGAAAAACACGGTTATGGAATTGTTCGTGAATTGGTAGGCCACGGATTGGGTAAATCAATGCACGAAGATCCTGAAATGCCAAATTATGGTTTTAGGGGAAGGGGAAAGAAATTTACGGAAGGAATGGTGGTTGCCATTGAACCGATGGTGAATTTGGGAACGCATCAAATTAACCAATTGAAAGATGGTTGGACCATTTTAACAAAAGACGGCAAACCAAGCGCGCATTTTGAGCACGATGTTGCCATTATAAACGGAAAACCAGAGTTGCTTTCAACATTTAGCTATATTTATGAGGCTTTAGGCATTGAAAGTGATGAAGAAAAAGAGTTCAGACAATAAACAATAAACAATAAAAAGATGATTCAGGAAATTTCTAACATTGAACAAAAAGAAATCATAAAAGGTTTTAACGGACGCTTTTTTCACACAAATAGTTTCACCATTGCTTTTTGGGAGATTGAAGAAGGTGCTATTTTACCTGAACATTCGCATATTCACGAGCAATCCACCCAAGTGATTGAAGGAAAATTAGAATTGCTGATTGACGGTGTTACTACAGTTTTAGAACCCGGAATGATTGCCAATATTCCTTCAAATGTGATCCATAGCGGAAAGGCATTGACAAATTGCAAAGTAACCGACGTGTTTTCTCCAACAAGGGAAGACTATAAATAAGTGGAAAAATTATTCAAATTCATACTCAATAAAATACCGCGTCCCATACTCATAAAAGTGAGTTATTGGGTGAGTCCGTTCTTGGCAATCTACTTAAAAGGAACGCGATTTACAGATCCAATCGACCATAAAAGTTTCAGCAAATTTTTGCCTTACGGCTACGGAAATCAGCGAAAAAACGCTCTTGCTCCTGGCACGCTTTCTTTGGAACGCCACCGATTGCTTTGGCTGTATTTAAAAAACGAAACCGATTTTTTTACGGCTCCCAAAAAAGTATTGCACATTGCGCCCGAACAATGCTTTTTAAAAAGGTTTAAAAATATGAATAACTTAGATTATTTAACAGCCGATTTATATTCACCAATTGCCGACGTAAAAGCGGATATCACAAATTTACCTTTTGAAGAAAACACTTTCGAGATTGTTTTTTGCAATCACGTGTTGGAGCATATTGAAGATGACAAAAAAGCAATGAGCGAATTATACAGGGTTTTAAAACCTGGAGGAATGGGCATTTTTCAAATTCCGCAGGATTTAAGTAGGGAAAAAACCTATGAAGATTTTTCAATAACCAACCCTGAAGAGCGCACCAAACATTTTGGACAATACGACCATGTTCGTGTATACGGGAAAGATTATTTCGACCGTTTAAGGGCAGTTGGTTTTAAAGTTGAAGAAGTTGATTATTCCAAAAAAATCTCTTTAGAACTCATTGAAAAATACTGTTTAACGAAAGGTGAAATTTTGCCTGTTTGCACAAAATAAAAGATTCTGAATTTATTTTAAGAAAAAATTTAATGCGGAAACAGTTTTTCTTTGTGTAACTCATTGATTCTCCGTGAAACTTTGTGCAACAGAAATTACACTAAGAAACACTGGGAAAATACGCAAAGCCCCACAAAGTTGAATGTCTATGAAATTTTTGGAAAAACCTGTTTTTATTTCAAGATTCAATGATGTTTTCCATTTTTCATTAAATCTATTTTGAACAAAATAAATTACTTATCGAAATTGGCCGATTTATAAGTCTGCATTTCTCCTTTTTCATCAACATAAATCAGAAACGCTTTTAATTCGGGATGGTTTTTTAAAAATGCTGTTGATTTCTCAAATCCCATTTCCATAAAAGCCGTGGCATAACCGTCAACATCCGCGCAATCCGATTTTGAAATCACCGATGCGCTCAATAAATTGCTTTCTTTCGCATATCCAGTTTTCGGATTTATGGTGTGCACATATTTTGTGCCGTCTTCCTTCACCTTAAATTTTCTGTAATTCCCAGACGTGGCAATGGATTCGTCTTTAAGGTCAATCACGGTTGCAAAAGAACGGGTTCCATCTGTATTCGGATTTTCAATCGCTATTTTCCATGGCAGTCCTTTTTCATTTTGGCCTCTTGCCCTAATTTCGCCGCCAATTTCAACCATATAATTTGCAACGCCGTTTTTTTCGAACATTCTGCTAAGCATATCAACCAAATAACCTTTGGCGATGGCATTAAAATCCAAATAAATTTCCGGGTATAATTTTTTTATTTTTCGATTTTCAAGTTTTACTTTATCAAAACCCACAAATTTTAAAAGTTCGGTAACTTTTAGGGAATCCATATTTTCAATTGGTTTTTCCGGTCCAAATCCCCAGGCATTCACCAAAATACCAACAGTTGGGTCGAAAGCACCATCGGTTTCTCTGTAAATTCTTTCTGATTTTATGAAAACCTCCTGTAAATTGGCATCAGCAGTAATAGTGGTGTCTCCTTTATTTATTTTTGAAAGATCTGAAGTTGGAATATAAGTGGAAGCCGATTTATTGATTGCCGCTATTAAGCTGTCAATTTTAAATTCGTAATTGTTGTTGCCAGCAGCTAAATAACGAACTGTAAATGTGGTACCTATAGCGTCTCCTTCTATGATGTTTAAATTGTTTTTCGGGCTTTCGCAAGACAAAAACAACAATAAAAATGCCGCAAACAGACAATTTTTCATGATTTTAGCTGTTATTAAATTAGTAATAGAATTTGAAGCAAATATAAAGGTTTATTTTTTCTTAAAAATATCATAAAATTGATTAAAATTAAAGAAATTAAACGTTGTTTTAGCTATTTTTGTTACTCACTAAAAACAGGATAAATTATGAAGAAAATTGGAATTTTGATGCTTATGGCATCTCTTTTTTTAAGCTCTTGTGTTTCGCAAAAGAAATACACTGAATTAGAAAAGAATTATAACAAGACAAGTTCAGAATTGGTTGACACAAAAGCCGATTTGATGAAATGCAGAATTGAAAGCGAAAGCCGATTGAATGCTTTAAACCAACAAGTAGCTGATTTAAGAAAAGACAAAGAAAAAACATTGGAATATGTTGAAAATTTAACAGTATTGTCTAAGTCAGCTTCTGATAATATTAAGGAAACTTTAACCCAAATGGGTAAGAAAGACCAATATATTCAGTATATCCAAAAAGCGATTACCCAGAGAGATTCTATGAATTTAGCTTTAGGATTTAAATTGAAAAGTGTGTTGAAAGATGGATTCACCGATGAAGACATTCAAGTAAATGTTGAAAAAACTGTGGTTTACATTTCAATTGCCGACAGATTGTTGTTTAAAAGCGGTAGCCACGTGATTTCAAATGATGCAAAACGCGTATTGAAAAAAGTTGCTGATGTGATTGGTGCACAACCAGAATTAGAAGTGATGGTTGAAGGTTATACAGACAATATGCCTATCAGTACTTCGGATATGAAAGACAACTGGGATTTAAGCGTTAAACGTTCCACTTCTGTAATCAGGGTTTTACAAAACGACTTTAATATTGAACCAAGTCGTTTGGTTGCTGCTGGAAGAAGTGAGTATATGCCTTTAGCTACCAATTCAACGGTTGAAGGAAGATCTAAAAACAGAAGAACACGCATAGTTTTAATGCCTAAATTAGATCAGTTTTTCAAATTACTGGAAAGTAAAGTTGAGTAATTAAAATATGATTTTTTATTGTAAAAAGCACGCCAATGGCGTGCTTTTTTTGTTAGATATTGTATGACGGGAATTAGTTTAGTTCTACATCCAAAAGTTGCAAACCTTCATATTGCAGCAGATATTCTTCATTTAGATATGGCGCCAAGTCTTTATTGGAAGCGTTGCCCAATCCCACATTCGCAAACAGTACTTTGGCTTTGTTTTTTTGTGCGTGAAGTTTAATGGTTTCCATCCAAATAACATTATAAGGAATGTGGTATTCCGAAATGCCAACCACTTTTACCACCACAAAATAGCGAACATTGTTTTTATCGACACAAACAAATTGCGGGTTCTTTTTTAATTGGCTGTTAATGGCAATAAATTCATATCCTTTTGCTTCCAAATCTTTGCCTACGATGTTCATCGCTAAATTATGTAATTCTTGTTTTGTAAGTGGTTTGCTCATTTTTAAAAGGTATTATATAAAAAAATCCGACACAAAGGTATCGGATTGGTTTATTATTTTTAATACTGTTGATTATCCTCCAAAGTCATCAAATCTTATATTTTCATCAGCCAAACCAAAATCTTCGCCCATTTTTTGAACAGCCTGGTTCATTAACGGTGGTCCGCAGAAATACAGCTCAAGATCTTCAGGAGATTCGTGTTTTGATAAATATTCATTAATTACGGCATTGTGCACAAAACCAGTAAATCCGTCCCCTTCAGTGTCGTTTATATCTTTTTTGTTTACCCAATTATCAATTGGTAAAGGTTCAGAAAGCACCAAGAAAAACTTAAAATTAGGAAATTCCTTCTCAAGTTTACGGAAGTGATCTGTATAAAACAATTCACGTTTTGATCTGCCTCCATACCAATAAGTCACTTTTCTGCCTGTTTTTAAGGTTTTGAATAGGTGGTATAAATGAGAACGCATTGGAGCCATTCCTGCACCACCGCCCACGTATAACATTTCAGAATCAGATTCATTGATGAAAAACTCACCATAAGGACCGGAAATAATTACTTTGTCGCCGGCTTTACGAGAGAAAATATAGGAAGAGGCAACACCTGGGTTTACATTCATCCAGCCATTTTTAGCCCTGTCAAAAGGCGGAGTGGCGATACGCACATTCAACATAATTTCTTTTCCTTCAGCAGGAAAGGAAGCCATAGAGTAAGCACGTTCAACAGTTTCTTTATTCACCATTTTTAAAGACCATAAAGCAAATTTATCCCATTCTTCTTTAAATTTGTCAGGAGTATCGTGTTCTTCAGGATGTGCTGTAATATCAATGTCTGAAAAATTAACTTCGCAAGGAGGAATTTCAATTTGAATATAACCACCCGCTTTGTAACCCATATCTTCAGGAATTTCCACAACAAATTCTTTAATGAAAGAAGCCACGTTATAATTTCTTACAACGGTACCATTGAATTTTTTGATACCGAACACTTCTTCAGGAATGCTGATGTCCATATTCTGCTTAACTTTCACCTGACAAGCCAAACGAACGCCATCTTTTAATTCTTTACGACTAAAGTGAGGTGTTTCTGTTGGCAAAGCTTCTCCGCCGCCAGAATGTACGTGACATTCACATTGAAGGCAAGTTCCGCCTCCACCGCAGGCAGATGGCAAAAATATTTTCTCATTTCCTAAAGTTGTCAACAAGGAAGCCCCTGATGAAACTTCAATTTCCTTTTCGCCGTTGATTCTAATTTTTACAGGACCCGAAGGTGATAATTTTTGTTTAACATACAATAATATCGCCACCAATAAAAGTGTGATAATTAAAAAAGCTATTACTGCTGCTAAAACTGTGTTTACGGTACTTGCTGCTAATATAATCATTATTCTGTAATTTCTTTTTCGTTGTTGGCTATGTCAATAGCTTCTTTTGTAATCTCAACTTGTTTAACAACAGCTGTTTGCTCTGTAGGTACTTTCTCTTCATCGCCTCCTGTCAGCATTCCTCCAAAACTCATAAAACCTATGGCCATTAAACCTGTAATGATAAAAGTAATTCCCAAACCCCTTAAAGGTGGCGGAACATTTGAATATCTAATTTTTTCTCGAATTGCGGCGATAGCCAAAATGGCTAAAAACCAACCAATTCCAGAGCTGACCCCATAGTTAAATGCCAATCCCAATGTTTGGATTTCACGCGATTGCATAAATAATGAACCTCCTAAAATAGCGCAGTTTACGGCTATTAACGGCAAAAAGATACCCAAGGAATTGTACAATGCCGGAGAAAATTTCTCAACAATGATTTCAACCAATTGTACCATTGTTGCAATGGTTGCAATAAACATAATAAAAGATAAGAAGCTTAAATCGTATTGTGCATATTCTGGCCCTAACCACGCCAAAGCACCATCTTTTAATAAATAAACATCCAATAACCAGTTTAAAGGAACCGTTATTGCCATTACAAATATAACGGCCGCTCCTAATCCAACGGCGGTGGCTACTTTTTTAGATACAGCAAGGTAAGAGCACATTCCCAGGAATGTTGCAAACACCATATTATCTATAAATATTGCCTTAAAAAATAATTCTATATGTTCCATATATTTCAGTTTTTCAGTTTTCAGTTTTCAGTCTCAGTAATTTATAATTACATTGATTTGATTGCTGCCAACTAATTTTAATTGTGTTCGATTAATGCTATATTTCTTGCACGTTGCACCCAAATTATAATTCCTATGGTAATTAATGCCATTGGAGCTAACAGCATAAATCCGTTATTTTCATACCCAAAAGCATAAACGCCTGTTTTCTCAATAGAATCACCTAAGACTTTGTAACCTAATAAAGTCCCAGAGCCTAACAATTCCCTGAAGAAAGCGACTATAACCAATATTATTCCATAACCGGCAGAGTTTCCAATACCGTCCAGAAATGATCTCCAAGGCCCATTTGCAAGAGCAAATGCTTCAAAACGACCCATAATGATACAGTTGGTGATAATTAGCCCCACAAAAACTGATAATTGTTTTGACAATTCATAAGCAAAAGCTTTCAATATTTGGTCAACAATAATTACCAACGCAGCTGCAATTACCAGCTGAACAATAATTCTAATTTTTGATGGAATAACATTTCGTAATAATGAAATTACTACATTTCCCATGGCCAAAACAAACATTACAGATATGGCCATAACAATAGAAGCGTTCAATTGAGCTGTAATTGCCAATGCTGAACAAATTCCAAGTACTTGAATCGTAATTGGGTTATTGTCAGCCAATGGATCTGTTATTAATTTTGCATCTTTTTTTGATAAAAGTCCCATAAATTATTGATTTAATGTTTTTAAGTAAGGCACGTACATCTTTAAATCTTTTTTAAGCATTGCCGATAAGCCGTCACCTGTAATTGTTGCCCCTGCTATAGCGTCAACTTCAAAATCGATTTTATCCAAGTTTTTAGGATCTGCATTTCCTTTAGACGTAGATATTCCTTTAAAAGTGTCACCATCTAAAATATGCTCTCCTTTAAAATCGTCCATAAAAAATCGTTCTTTTATATTTGTGCCCAATCCTGGTGTTTCACCTTGGTGGTCAAAATATACGCCTTGAACAACCAATTGGTTATCTAATGCGACGTATCCCCATATAGCATCCCATAAACCTTTCCCTCTAACCGGTACGATATACAATGTTACGCCGTCCTTTTCACCAACAAACAAAGGCAATCTTCTTTTGTAGTTTGGATTTTTCGCTTCTTCCGCTTCCTTTTTAATGTCAATTAAGTAAGCATTTGCATCTTCAACTGCTTCTGTCCCTGTAATGACCAATTGTTTGGTGATGTATTTTGAGAATTCAGCGCCCACAATATTTTTTGAAACAAACTCAACGCTGGTTTCATCATTTTCATTGATGCCTAAAGCGTATAAAATATTCTGTTGCTTTTCTATTCTTTTGTTTTCAGTAATTTTCTCCTTAAGTGATGATGCCACAAAAGCCAGTAATGCTCCTACAATAAGCACCATTCCTGATGCAAAAAGGACTGTATATACGTTACTATCAGTATTCTTTGCCATGTTATGCTGTTTTTGCTTTTAAACGTTTTAATCTTCCTTTAACATTGCCTTGCACTACATAATGATCAATGGTTGGCGCGAATACGTTCATTAATAAAATTGCCAACATTACGCCTTCCGGATATGCAGGATTAAATACCCTTATCAAGATTGATATAAATCCGATTAGAAATCCATAAATCCATTTTCCTTTATTGGTTTGTGAGCCTGTAACCGGATCTGTTGCCATAAAAACTACCCCAAATGCAAAGCCTCCAATAATTAAATGATGCCAATATACGGTGCTCATCAAAGTATAAAACTTACTTCCTTCTCCAATCCAGCCTGCGTTAACAACTCCGTTAAACATAAGACCCATCACCAAAGCGCCAAGTACTGACGAAAGCATGATTCTCCAGCTTGCTATTTTTGTAAAAATTAAGAATATACCTGCCAATAAAATTAAAAATGTGGAAGTTTCGCCCACGGAGCCGGGAATAAACCCAAAAAACATATCATAAACGGAATAGGCCAATTCTTTGCCTTGCGCCAAGCTGCCCAGAATGGTTTCGCCCGATACGGCTGCAACATCTGCGCCTGCAGCCATTTCGTTGGCTCTTTCAACTGCGCCGCCAACCCAAACTTTATCACCGCTCATCCAAGTAGGATAGGCGAAGAACAAAAATGCACGTATGGTTAAGGCCGGATTCAGAATGTTCATTCCGGTTCCCCCAAATATTTCCTTTCCAATCACAACACCAAAGGCTACGGCTACAGCGAGCATCCAAAGCGGCGTATCTACAGGTACAATTAAAGGAACCAACATTCCGGTTACAAAATAGCCTTCTTCAACTTCGTGACCTTTAATGGTTGCAAACAGCACTTCAATTCCAAGTCCAACAACATAAGAAACAACCACAAGAGGAAGTACTTTTAAAAATCCGTACCAAAAAGCATCCATCGATAAAAATTCTACCGGTGTGCCAAATGCATTAAAGTGTTGATAACCCGTATTGAACATTCCAAATATCAAACAAGGTATTAGCGCCAACACCACCATAGTCATCGTTCTTTTCAAATCATCGGCTCCTTTTATATGTCCGCCTGAATGTGTGGTTTCGTTAGGTGTGTATAAAAAAGTATGAAGAGCTTCAAAAGCAGGCAACCACTTTTTCCCCTTTCCCTTTTCTTTGATAGCATGTAGTTTTTCTTTTAATCCCATAACCTTATCCTATTTCTTTTAACATTAAGTCTAAACCTTTTCTAATAATTTCTTGATGTGGTTGTTTAGAAACACAAATAAATTCTGTTAAGGCAAAATCTTCCGGCGCCACTTCATACATCCCCAATTGCTCCATTTCATCCAAATCTTGATACATGCAAGATTTTAAAATCTGCATTGGATAAATATCTAACGGAAAAACTTCTTCATAAGCTCCTGTAACCACAAAGGCTCGGTGTTCGCCGTTTGTGTTGGTATTTAAATCATATTTTTTATTTGGCAATAACCACGAAAAAGTTAAGGCTCTTGAAGTCGATATTTTATTGAAAACCGGCAAGGACCATCCAAACAATTCATAATCGTTTCCTTCAGGGATTACAGTGATAACATTGTCATAATACCCTAAATTTTCTTTTATGTTTTTGGCTTTGCCCGTTAAAACATTGCCGCTTATAATTCGGTTGTTAGTTCCTTTTAATTTTCCGTGAACCAAAGAGGCAATGGCAGAACCAATTTTTGTTTTGTAATATTTTGGCGCTTCAACAGAAGAACCCGCCAAGGCAACAATACGTTCGGCATTAAATTTACCAGTTAACAGCAATTCGCCAATAATCACCAAATCCTGCGGATTGATCGTCCAAACAGTTTCACCTTTATTTATAGGGCTTATTTTATTTATTTGCGTGCCTACATTTCCTGAAGGATGCGGACCTGAAACTTTATGCAAGACAATGTTGTCCAAACCAGCCAAAGGTGAATTTGAATTTTTTCCAATGGAAACATGAACTTCACCGGTGGTTAACTTGCTTAAAGCGGTAACCGCAGCCTGTAATTCTTTTTCTTTTCCTGCCAAAACATAATCATAATCGGCAGCTAAAGGTGCGCTGGCATAAGCAGAAACAAAAATCGCTTTCGGTGTATTTGCGGTCTTTGCAATCACATCATAAGGTCTTTGTTTTATAAATGGCCAACAACCGGATGCCAACAAATGACTTTTAATTTCCTCGGCATTCATGGCCTTTGGATCTTTCACGCCAAAATCGATAAATTGTTGTTGAGAATCGGCTTTAATTTTAATGGCCAATATCTTTCTTTTTTCACCGCGAATAATATCCATCACTTCACCGCTAACCGGTGACGGAAATTTCATTTCCTCATCGGCTTTATTATAAAATACGGCTTCTCCAGCTTTTAACTGTGCGCCAATTTTTACGGATAATTTAGGAATTATACTGTGGAAATCTTCAGGTATCAATGTGTAAACATCACTAGCTATTGCATTTTCGGTAAATTTTTCGGACTCACCTTTTAGCTTAATATCCAGACCTTTTTTAATATGAATGTCCTTTGACATATATCTTAAGTTTATTTAATAGTCTATAAAAAACGGAGCAAAAATACAATATATCCTTTAGTATTTTATGTTTTTTATCATTTTTTCGTGTTAAATTTTGTTTATAGCAACTATATTTTTGTTTTCGTACTTTTAGCATAAAATTTGCGTTACCAATTAGGTAAAATCGCAATCTTAAAATTTTATTTTATGAATAAAAACAGTTTTATATTTTTTTGTTTTCTGTGTTCATTTCAGTTCGGGTTTTCCCAAACCGATTATAAAGATGCCGCACATATTAAAACCATTATATTAAAACCGATAGCCACAAATTCTTATGCGCCCATTGTGCAGCTTGGAGAAAAATTATGGTTGACTTTTGATGATTTAAATGCCGATGAACACACTTATGCCTATAAAGTTGAACATTGCGATACGGACTGGAAGAAGTCCGATTTGTCACAGTCTGAATTTGTGAACGGTTTTGCCGAAGACAGAATTCGGAACTACGAAAATTCATTTAATACGTTGCAGCCTTATACAAATTACAGCGTAACCATTCCCAATGAAACCACTAAACTTACCATTTCAGGAAATTATTTAATTTCTGTTTTAAATGAAGATGATGAAGTGGTTTTTAAACGTCGTTTTGTGGTTTATGAGCCAAAAGTTACTGTGGGTGTTGCCGTTTATAAAAGCAGGGATATTTCATTCTTCAACACCAAACAATCGGTTGAGTTTACCATCAACACGCCAAATTTACTCATTAACAATCCGAGCGAAGAAATTATCCCTGTAATTCTTCAAAATAACAATTGGCAAAATGCCAGCATCGGTTTAAAACCTCAATTTTTTAGAGGAGAACAATTGCTTTACAAATACAACAAGGAAACAAGTTTTTGGGGCGGAAATGAATTTTTATATTTCGATTCCAAATCCATCAGAAGTTCTTCCTTAAACATCGCCAAAGTTGAATTGGGCGAAGATTTGTATCATACCTATTTATTTACCAACGAAGAAAGAAGAAATCAGCCTTATACTTTGTACCCCGATGTAAACGGAAATTTTGTGATCAGAACTTTAACGGGCGAGAATAACAATACGGATGCAGATTACAGCTGGGTGTATTTTTCGTTAAAAACTTCGCAAAATCTTGAAGGAAAAGATGTTTTTGTGAGCGGAAATTTCAATAATTGGCAGTTAAATGAAACAAACAAACTTAATTACAACGAAGCCTTGGGTTTGTATGAAACCAAACTGCTTGTGAAACAGGGATTTTACAATTATCAATATGTCACCAAAGCAAGCAATGGCAGCGTTAGCACTCACGATATTGACGGCTCTTTTTACCAAACAGAGAATGATTACACCGTTTTGGTGTATTATAAAAAGTTTGGAAGCCGATATACAAAAGTGATTGGCGTTGGTTATGGGAACTCCGAAAAAATAAATAACTAATATTTTTGTTTAAAATATTTAGTATCTTTACACATTAAAAATCAAGTAAGTCTCTATGGTACAACAAGTAACAAATGGCATTAAAATTTCAGTAACTTCTAATTTCGAAGGCACAAGCTATCGAAATTTCAGACTGTATTTTGCTTTTAGCTATGAAGTTACCATCGAAAACCAAAGCAACGATACCGTGCAGCTTTTAGAGCGGCAATGGACCATTTTTGATTCTTTAAACAACACTGAATATGTTGAAGGATCTGGGGTTGTAGGTCAAAAACCGACTTTAAAACCAGCCGATAAATACACCTATAAATCGAATTGCTTTTTAACTTCGCCAATCGGTGCAATGAAAGGCTTTTACAGTATGGTAAACTTCACAAATTCAGGAACTTTTAAAGTTTACATCCCCACATTTCAATTGATGGTTTCCAGTATTCACAATTAACAAAATGAAATTTAAGCTTCAGCGGTTTCATTTTAAACAAGCCAAGGGGTTGGAATGTTTAAATTGTGGCCAGCCATTGTTGCGGAATGAAAATTTTTGCTCGTATTGCGGACAAAAAAACACCACAAGTAAATTAAGTATCGGAAATTATGTGAATAAGTTGGTTTCTGGATTTTTTTCTTACGATTCCCAGTTTTGGACTACCTTTATTCCATTGCTCATAAAACCGGGAAAAGTTGCCAAAGAGTATATTTTAGGAAAACGCGTTAAATACGTAAATCCTTTTCAGTTATACCTGCATGTTTCCATTATTTTCTTTTTGATATTGGGGATTTCAAACCAAATTGACAGCGCCAAAAATCCGATAAAAGACATTGCAACAGCCACAAAAAATTTAGATTCCCTGTCTAAATTAGACCCGCAAAAAATCGACTCCATTAAGGCCGAAATAAAAAAAAGAACCGCGGATAACATGCCAAAAGATTCCGCCAACGCTAAAGTGATTGCTGATCTGGAAAATGCATTTAGTCTGTATGAAAAGGATGCGGATTCCACAAAAACACCACGTGAATATGTCATAAAAACCAAACAGGAAGCCAACATCGGTTTTTTTGATAAAATTGGTGACTTTTTTAACTTCCGCAGAAAATCCCCTGCTTACACCAATGAGCAGGCATTGGACAGTTTGGGTTATCAAAAAACTTTTTGGAACACTTTTTATTACCAGCAGGTTAAAAAAGCGGAAGCCAATATGGCACAATTAAATACCGAAGCAGGCGTCAAAAATTTAATCAAAAAATTCACCTCGTATATTTCCATTTCCTTGTTCGTTTTTCTGCCGATTTTCACACTTTTTTTGAAATTGCTGTACATCAGAAAAAATTTCACGTATATGGAACATTTGGTATTTGTTTTTAATACGCAAACGGTCTTTTTTCTGTTGATTATCATTTTCTATTTGCTGAATCTAGTCTTTAAAATGGAAAACACAACTTGGATATTTGTACTCCTATTTATTGTTTATTTTTATAAATCTTTGCGCAATTTTTACGGACAGAAACGTTTTATAACCATCGTAAATTTTATGTTACTGAACAGTTTTTATACTTTTTTAGCGATTGTTGGAGTTGCGATTGTGGCAGTTATTTCTTTTATGAGCGCTTAAAATTAACGGCGATTTTTTTGTCGTGAACAACATCTTCATACGCCATTTCAACATTATTTTTCGTTTTTTTTATTGATGTGATGCTTACGGTTTCAACATAGTTACGTTTCATTAAAATGGATTGTTCTTTATCTTCTGTTTCCTGATGATGAAATTGCAAAATCGCTTCGGAAGTAAATTCATTTTCACTCAGCCATTGTTGAAACCAGGTGTTGCGCAGTTCCTTAATTTCATCAGTATACAAAGTAGAAGAAGACCAAATTTTAGGTTCGATTTTGTGTTTTGTGAGGTGTTTTTGATTTTCGTCCCAAACCAATTCAACCAAATTCAATTCGTTATTATTCCAGTCAATCACAATCATGGTAAAAGGTTCAACGCCCAACAAATCTAGATTTTCAAGATAAGGCAGAAAGTCATTTTCTTTCAACAATTCTTTGGCAATGATCCCACGGCTTCTGCTGTAATTCTCTTTTCTTTTGTGTTTTATGAAACCGCCGTTCAACACGCAAACCAATCTTTTTTTTGAACTTGCGCCAATCCACGTTCCTCCGGCAACTATATCCTTCGGAAATAGCATTTCAATGCCATCTTCCTCATAAATTTTCGGTGGCAACGTTTCTCTTAACCTTTGTTCATCACGATTGGAAGTCAGGATAAAATTGTTGTTTGATAAAGGCAAAAAAGTAACGGTACACATGGTATTAAAATTTGATTATTGAGTATTAGGCCTTAATATTTTAAGTAAATTCAATTTTGTAACTTTGCAAAACAAAATTAAATTAAAAAACCTTAAAAATATATACCATGGCTTCAGGATTTTACAATGTACCAAAAGCAGTTAATGAACCTATAAATTCTTATGCTCCGGGAACTCCAGAACGCAAAGCGTTATTAGATACCTATAAAAAAATGTTCAACGAGCAAATTGACATTCCATTTTATATTGGCGGCAAAGAATACAGAACAGGAAACACAGTTGATATTCATCCGCCGCACGACCACAAACACTGTGTGGGAAAATACCATGTTGCAGAAAAGGAACATATTGAAATGGCTGTTAAAAAAGCTGCGGAAGCGCGTGTTAAATGGGCAGCCACAAGCTGGGAACACAGAGCGGCTATTTTCTTAAAAGCTGCCGATTTATTGTCGGGCCCGTTTCGTTACAAAATGAATGCGGCCACCATGATTGCGCAATCAAAAAATGCATTTCAGGCCGAAATTGATTCTGCTTGTGAATTGATCGACTTTCTGCGTTTTAACGTGCAATTTATGACGGAGATTTACAACAATCAGCCGGCTTCTTCAGCCGGAATCTGGAACCGCATGGAATATCGTGCGCTTGAAGGATTTGTATATGCCATTACTCCTTTTAACTTTACTGCAATTGCAGGGAATTTGCCTTCGGCTCCGGCATTGATGGGAAATGTGGTTATTTGGAAACCGGCAAGTTCCCAAATATATTCAGCACAAGTAATTATGGAATTGTTTAAAGCTGCAGGTTTGCCTGATGGCGTTATCAATATGGTAACAGGAAATTCGGCGATGATTACCGATGTTTTATTGAACAGCCGCGATTTTGCAGGTGTTCACTTTACAGGTTCTACACCGGTATTTAACAGTTTCTGGGAAACCATCGGCAAAAATGTGGGCAATTACAAATCATATCCTCGCATTGTTGGGGAAACTGGCGGAAAAGATTTTATCTGGGCGCATCCAACATCAAATGCCCAAGAAGTTGCCACAGCAATTGCAAGAGGCGCTTTTGAATACCAAGGCCAAAAATGTTCTGCCGCATCTCGCGCTTATTTGCCAAAAAGCTTGTGGGGCGCCATTAAAACTTCTTTGGAAAGAGATTTAAAATCGTTTAAAATGGGATCTCCTGAAGACCCTACAAACTTTATAAATGCGGTAATCGACAACAGAGCGTTCAAAAAATTATCGGGTTATATTGAAGAAGCGAAAGCAGATGCCGATGCCGAAATTATTATTGGCGGCGGTTACAGCGATGAAGTTGGCTATTTTATTGAACCAACCATCATTTTAACCACCAACCCAAAATACAAAACAATGTGCAATGAGTTGTTTGGGCCAATTATGACCATTTTTGTGTATGAAGACGAGAAATGGGAAGAAACCCTTGATTTGATCGACTCAACGAGTGAATATGCTTTAACAGGCGCTATTTTTAGCGGCGACCGTTATGTAATTGACATTGCCACCAACAAATTGGAAAATGCCGCAGGAAACTTTTATATCAACGACAAGCCAACAGGCGCAGTAGTTGGACAACAACCTTTTGGTGGGGCCCGCGGATCGGGAACAAACGACAAAGCAGGTTCTGTTTGGAATTTATTGCGTTGGGTAAATACCCGCACCATTAAAGAAACTTTTGTGCCGCCAACAGATTACAGATATCCGTTTTTGAAAGAAAGCACTATTGAAACTGTGGAAAAGGAAGTGGAAACAGCCCTAGAAAAATTGAAAGTATTTGGTAAAGATTTATCAGATAAATTCAAAAAGTAATAAAATTCAAAATAAAAAAACGCGCCAATCGGTGCGTTTTTTTTATGCAATAAATTTAAAAATTGTGGGCGTTACCCGCCAGCCTGCCGGCAGGCAGGCAGGCAGGTCCAAAATTTACTTATTGCTTTGCTTCTAAATGCTAATTTTGTTTAAATTGAATTTTTTAGTTTTTATCCTCCAGTCAGTTTATCGGCACCAGCCAATAATCCGTTTAATTCTTGTGGATTATGTATTAAAATAGGGATGTGTTGCGGGCAAATATAAAATTCACTTTCCTGATAATAAAATTTTGTTACCGGAACTTCCGTAGATGGTTTTTTACAAACTAAACATGCTTTATCTTGACTCATAATTTTACGATTTAATATCAGACAAATTTACCTTTTATTATTTGTTTAAATCATAACATTTATCAGGTTTTTAAGAGTCGGAAATCGGAAGTCCAATCCCGTTATAGGGACGGAAGTTTAAAAGGCAAATCATTATGCGATTCCTCCTTTGTCCAAATGACAAAATGAATAATGATTTTTAATTTAATTTAAAAACTTATTAGAAAGAAGCCCCCATCGGGCATACGCGTAAACATAAGGTGTAACTCATTAAAAAAGAGTCATATACTATTTTTTTAAAACCGTTTTTGTTTGTTTTACCCGTTTTAGCACAAAGGTATTTCGATCTTCAAATTACAGGTAAAATAAACACTGCCTTTGTAGAAACACTAAAAACACAAAGCAAATACAAGCGAATTTTGGTTCAGGACAGTACTATTATACGGCTTCCAGCAGCATTGTTTTCAGAATTTTCAGGGGTCTCCAATGGTCAAACAAAAGTTTGTAATGCCCGTGTACAATGTGTCTACGATTTGCTTTCATAGCAATTTGTTTCTTTTTCTATTGACCCATATTCAAAACATAAATTATTAAAAGGCATGGCCAAATGGTTATGCCTTTTTTAATTATATTTGTTACTTCTCTTAAAATTCAACAAATAATGAAACCATTTTCTATTTTATCTTTGATTTGCGTTTTAATAATTTCCTGCAAAAATTCCGAATCTCAAACAACAACAACCTTGAATTATCCTATAACAAAGAAAGTTGATACCGTCACAAATTACTTCGGTACTGAAATAAAAGACCCTTACCGCTGGCTGGAAGATGATATGTCGGCCGAAACTGCAGCTTGGGTCATTGACCAAAATAAAGTGACTTTTGATTATTTGTCTAAAATTCCTTATCGCGAAGCTTTAAAAAGCCGTTTGGAAAAATTATGGAATTACGAAAAAATTGGCGCACCATTTAAAGAAGGTGACTTTCACTATTTTTATAAAAATAACGGATTGCAAAATCAGTATGTGTTGTATCGTCAAAAAAATGGGGGAACTCCCGAAGTTTTTTTAGATCCAAATACTTTTTCTGAAGACGGAACCACTTCTTTAGGAGAAATTTCCTTTTCAAAAGATGGAAATATGGTGGCCTATTCCATTTCTGAAGGCGGATCGGACTGGCGGAAAATTATTATCATGGATGCCATTTCAAAAGAAATTATAGAAGATACCATTATTGATGTAAAATTTAGCAGCATTTCGTGGAAAGAAAATGAAGGGTTTTATTATTCGAGTTACGAAAAACCTAAAGGAAGTGAACTTTCTGCAAAAACCGACCAACACCGGTTATTTTACCACAAATTGGGAACTGCACAAAAAAATGACCCAATTGTTTTTGGCGAAACACAAAAACGAAGATATATTACAGGAACCGTAACCGAAGACGGGAAATATTTACTGATCCGCGCTTCGGTGTCAACCTCAGGAAACGAATTGTATCTGAAAGATTTATCAAAACAAAACAGTCCGATTGTGACTGTTCTGAATAATTTCGATTCTGAAACTACTTTATTGGACAACCAAAACGAAACATTGTTTTTTGTCACCAATTTAAATGCGCCAAATAAACGCGTGGTAAAAGTGAACGCCAATAATCCACTTCCCAAAAATTGGGTGGATGTTATTCCGGAAACCAAAAATGTGCTGTCGCCTTCAACTGCAAGCGGATTTATATTCTCCAACTATATGGTTGATGCTGTTTCGCAAGTAAAACAGTATGATTTTAACGGAAAATTAATTCGTGAAATTGTATTGCCTGGCCTGGGAACTGCCGGAGGATTTAGCGATAAAAAAGAGGCAACAGTTATTTATTATTCCTTTTCAAATTACATCAATCCGGGATCTATTTATTCCTTTGTGCCTTCAACAGGGATTTCAGCATTGTATAACAAACCTGCCATCGATTTTAATCCTGATAATTTTGAGACAAAACAGGTTTTTTACACTTCAAAAGACGGCACTAAAATTCCGATGATTATCTCCTATAAAAAAGGAACGGTATTGAATGGCAATAATCCGACAATTTTATATGGTTATGGCGGATTTAACATCAGCTTAACTCCAGGTTTTAGCATTGCCAATGCGGTTTGGATGGAACAAGGCGGAATTTATGCGGTTCCAAACATTAGAGGCGGAGGTGAATATGGGGAAGCTTGGCACAATGCCGGAACAAAAATGAAAAAACAAAATGTATTCGACGATTTTATTGCGGCAGCTGAATATTTAATTGAAAACAAATACACTTCATCAAACTATTTGGCAATAAGCGGTGCTTCAAATGGCGGTTTGTTGGTGGGTGCAACAATGACACAACGGCCCGATTTAATGAAAGTGGCTTTGCCGGCTGTGGGTGTTATGGATATGCTGCGTTATCATACTTTTACCGCAGGTGCTGGCTGGGCTTATGATTATGGCACTTCAGAAGATTCAAAAGAAATGTTCGACTATTTAAAAGGATATTCGCCAGTTCACAATGTAAAAGCGGGCGTTGAATATCCTGCAACATTAATCACCACAGGCGATCACGATGACAGGGTTGTGCCTGCGCACTCGTTTAAATTTGCCGCTGAATTGCAGGAAAAACAAACAGGAACCAACCCAACATTAATTCGCATTGAAACCAAAGCCGGACACGGTGCAGGTACGCCAGTTTCCAAAACCATTGAACAATATGCCGATATTTTTGGCTTTACCTTATACAATATGGGTTTTAAGGAGGAGTTGCCAAAAGGTTTGTAATTTTTTAATGTTATAAGTTATTTGTTAAATGTTATATGTTGGGTTTTGGATAGCTCAGAGCGGTTCTCGATACTATTTTAAAGCATGGGTTACCGACTCAAAATTAAATCAGCGGAGCTTTAAAATCACTCGAACTGACGGATTTGGTTTGTTGTTTGTTTCTTTTTAATAGCCCGCTGGTGCGAGCGTCACGCTCGTACCCATAATGGCTAGTTGGGAACTATTTTTCACAAACTTTTTATGTTATTTAGTTGTATGGCTTTTTTCCTCCCTTTAGGGCTGGGGAAAGAAAAAAGACTAAGTTCCTGTCGCTGATGCGAGCGTCACGCTCGTACCCACTAGTCTTTGTAGGTTCAGCAATAAACAACCCCTGTCAGTTCGAGTGTTTTTTGTGTAGCGCAGCGGTACAAAAAATGTACCGAGAACCACAGCCACGAGCGGTGCGCTCGCGATAACAAGTGATTATCAATTTTCTCCATCATTTTGGAGTTTAATCTATTTTTCTGTAAATTTGATTACTGAAACATATTACAATGACAGCAAATACACTTAAAAAAAAAATTGACGGCTATTTACCCTTATTAACTATCAAGCAACAAACCTTGCTTTTAGAAATAATTAAGAATTTATTAAACGTTGATATAGAGGCAAAACGTATTTCCCGCAAACAATATAATATTGAAATAAAGGAAGCTGTTACCAGCATTGAAAAGGGAGATTTTATAAAACATGAAGATGCTCTTAAAGAGCTGTCTAAATGGTAAAGCAAAAAAATTACACAATTATTTGGGATAGATTAGCACTAGACCACTTTAAAGAAATTTTGAATTTTTTGTCAAAACAAAGTTCCTAAGCTCCCAAAATTGTAAAAGAAGGTGTTTTGTCGCGTTTAGACGACGTAAAAAAGAATCCCCTAATTTTTGAAATTGACAAACTTAAATACCCCCCCGCTGGTGCGAGCGTCACGCTCGTACCTATAATGGCTAGTTGGGAACTATTTTTCACAAACTTTTTATGTTATTTAGTTGTATGGCTTTTTTCCTCCCTTTAGGGCTGGGGAAAGAAAAAAGACCAAGTTCCTTCGCTGGTGCGAGCGTCCCGCTCGTACCCACTAGTCTTTGTAGGTTCAGCAATAAACAACCCCTGTCAGTTCGAGTGTTTTTTGTGTAGCGCAGCGGTACAAAAAATGTACCGAGAACCACAGCCACGAGCGAGACGCTCGGGTTAGCAATGGGAAAGTTTTGTAATTTTTTAACGCTCAATGTTGAATTTTATCCAGCACGTCCGTGAACTTTAACTTTTAATATTGAGTCCACTCCGAAAAGTATTTTATAATTTAAGATTCTAATAATCAGATAATTAGTTGCATATTTAAATTATTTTATGTATCTTGGTAACACCAAATTAAGAACGCCAGATGTTTAAAAAAACTTCAAAAACGCC
>JAUYUA010000071.1 GCA_030694935.1 Lutibacter sp.
TTTATTTTTTATTGGTACAGATGCTGCCTGCCTGCCGGACAGGCAGGTTCGCTATTAATCATTCTACTGTGTATCATAATTTGTTATGCTCGTTTCATTATTAATATTTAAAATCATTTTTATAAGCGCCACTTTAGAGGTTTGACTGTCCATATTAAATTTTTCTTTGAATCCAATTTACAAAAATAATGCTTTATTTTTTAATTTAATGGGGCGTGTTGATTTGAACTTCTTTTTATGAGATCCTGAAATCGGAGATTCACGAAGTCCAAAAAAATAAAAATGGTGAGTAAACGAGCCTGCCTGCCGGCGAGGCAGGTTCAGGATGACGCGGTTATTATTGTAATTTGAGTTGTTTGTTTTAAGGTTCATTTCATGAGGTCCTGAAATAAGCCTGCCTGCCGGCGAGGCAGGTTCAGGATGACGGTTTCAATATTTTACGACGAAACCCGCCTGCGGCCCAATGTCATTAAGTTAAGGAAATATTTGTCATTCCGACAAAGGAGGAATCACATCAAACAACCATAACATATGAGATTCCTCGTGCCTCGGAAGGACAAAAAAAAGGAGTAAATGTCTTAACTTAATGACATTGGCCTGCAGCCGGCAGGAAAATCATAGGTATCTTTTATTTAGGTTGATATTTATAAAATAAGTGATTGTAACTCGTAATTTGCTTCTTTACTTTTTTTATTGATAAAAAAGTAACAAAAAATCTAGTCTACTGATCTTTTTCTGTAAAATGTATTGGATTTTTGCCAACGCGCCAGCTGGCCCTATCGCTAAAAATGTTCACTGAACATTTTTTTAACGCTCTGTCCTAGACCGCTTTTGCCTGCGCTTAGCCAGCCGCGAAGCTCTTTGGATTGCAGCATCGGCCAGCGCTAAAAATTTCAATATTTTACTACGAAAAACATCTTATGACGGGTGTTTTTGTTTTGGGGTTTATTTGGTGATTTGAAGTTCATTTTGTGATTTGAACTTAATTTGGTGAGATCCTGAAACGAGCCTGCCTGCCGGCGAGGCAGGTTTAGGATGACGGTTTCAATATTTAACAACAAAAAAACTTTATTTCTTAAAAGTGATTGGCAATCCAATTATGTTTTCTGTTCATTTTCTTTGCTTGCCCAAAGAAAACGAACCAAAAGAAAAGGCACTTTCTCGTCAGGTATTTTTTAAAGATCGATTGAAAAAATCGATCTTTAAAAACCATATTTCAAAAGCTAAATTTTCTCCAAGGCTTCAAAAATTTTTAACGCTTTTGAAATATTATACTTACGATAAAGGGTTTGTGATTTGAGTGAATTTGAGTATTGTGTTTTAAAATTATCAATTGAATTGTTGGCCAGGATGTTTTAAGGTTCATTTCATGAGGTCCTGAAATCGGAGATTCACGAAGTCCAAAAAAATTAAATGTGGTGAGTAAACAAGCCGTCCCGCGATGCAGGTTTAGGATGACGCGGTTATTATTTTAATTTAAGTTTTGTATTTTAAAATTGATAATAGCATATTTGGAACTCCATCTATTTTGTTTTGTTCTTTTTTTCATTGCCAAAAAAAGAACCAAACCCGCCTGCGGCCGGCAGGAAAGGCTAGTCTGATGATCTTTTTCTGTAAAATGTATTGAATTTTTTTATCCCCAGCATCCAGACCGCCTTCCCTGCCGCTTCACCCAGCGCTTGGCTCTTTGAGTTGCTTCATCGGCCGTTATGATTTGAACTTCTTTTCGTGAGATCCTGAAACGAGTTCAGGATGACAGTTTCAATATTTTACAACGAAAAATATCATAGGACGGTTTCTTTTGTTTTGGGGTTTATTTGGTGATTTGAACTTCTTTTCGTGATTAGAAGTTAATTTCGTGAGATCCTGAAATCGGAGATTCACGAAGTCCAAAAAAAATAAAAATGGTGAGTAAACAAGCCTGCCTGCCGGCGAGGCAGGTTCAGGATGACGCGGTGACAATTATATTTTGGATTTTGGATTATGGATTATATATTTTGGATTATGGATTTTGGATTTTTTAGGAGAAACTGCGCATTCTATGAAAAAACCAAGTAAAAATCATAAAAATCAATTCAATTGAAATTTATTTAACCGCAAAAAAACGCAAAGAAAATACGCAAAGAACGCTATTTGGTTTTGGTTAAGATTTGATTAAGTCATTTTAAAAATCGTTTATCGTAAATCCCAAATCGTAATTCAATTTGCGTTAGGGATTGAAGCGGAAATCCCGGCGTTGCGAGGCTTTTGGAAAAAGCCTGGCGATGACGGATTGCAGCGGAAAGCCCGACCCGCCAGTTGGCGGGCAGGCCTGCCGGCAGGCAGGCAGGCCTGCCGGTTGGCGGGGAACGCCCTTACTTCGGCTACGCTCAGCAACCTACTTCGGCTGCGCACAGCAACCGGATTTGGTTTCGCTCAGCAACCCTGATTGGTTGATAAGAATTTTTAGGTTATGTAATTTATTGAACTATTGTTGTATATTTGATGTGCTATGGAAAACGAATCGAAAAAAATAATCACGGTTTTATTAAAAAAGGTTAAGCATCGAAATAAAGTTCGGTTGTTGCTGGTGTTTGCGTATGATATTTTGATTATTGCGAAAATCAAGAAAATTGATGGTTACTTTTGGAGCCAAACTTTGCGCGGCTGGTATACTGATTTTACTGAGGAAAATGTGCAATTTATTAAGCTGACGCTTAAAAATGATGTTGTTTTTAAATTGGACAATTCGGTTTACAATAATCATTTGAAGGATTTTATTGGACATCGAGAAAGATCGATATCGGATGAAAACAGGGAGGTTCTTAAATCGTACTCGAGCTATTTGACTGGGAAATGCTACAGTGAAAGCACGGTTAAAACGTACTCGTTGTTTATTGCGGATTTTTTTAATTATTTAAATGACAGGTGTTTAACTGATGTATCGAACCGTGATGTTGAGAAATTTATTGAGGATGTTTTTATTCCGAAAAAATACAGCATTAGCACGCACAGGCAGTTTGTGAGTGCCATAAAATTGCTTAAAGCGTTTTATCCGGAATGTAAAATTGTGGAACTTGAGCTGCAACGGCCTAAAAAAAGTATGATTTTGCCGACGGTTTTGTCGAAAGAGGAGGTGATTGATTTGTTGCGTTACACTAAAAATTTAAAACATAGGGCGGTTTTGGCGATGATTTATTCGGCCGGCTTGCGCATAAGTGAGTTGTTGGGTTTGCAATTGGCTCATATTGATGTTGACCGCAGGCAAATTTTGGTTAAAAACAGTAAAGGTCGCAAGGATAGGAATGTGATTTTGGCGGAGAGCATTATACCTTTAATGAATAATTATTTGATGAGTTACAGGCCTGATTATTATTTTGTTGAAGGAAAACCTTATCAACCATACAGTGCGGAAAGCATCAGGGCGTTTTTGCACCGGGCCAGCAAGCTTGCGAAAATTGCCAAAAACGTTACGCCGCATACTTTAAGGCACAGTTATGCGACGCATTTGTTGGAAAATGGGATTGATTTGCGTTATATTCAGGAGTTATTGGGACATGCAAAACCTGAAACGACGATGATTTATACGCATGTTACGAAGAAGGATTTGCTGAAAATTGAGAGTCCGCTGGATTTGGCGTTAAAAAGCATGGCTGATGCGGATAAAAATAACAATAATATACGGTTATCCGGGAATTATTGAGAATAAACAGTTACATTTGAAATGATATAACCAGTTGCAATTAATTTCAAAAAAAAATTTGATTTTCAGAGAAAACAGTTCTTTAAAACAACAATTTACAAAGCCGACAAATTCTAAATCAACTTTCACTCTATCGGATTAAAAATTGAATCGGTTCGATTTTGTGCAAAATGGCTGAATTGAATTTTGGAGCGGAAAACTAAAAAAGAAAAATTGTAACAAAACAGAAAACATCTCA
>JAUYUA010000106.1 GCA_030694935.1 Lutibacter sp.
GCGGTAACGTGTTGCTTTCACCAAATGATTGTCGATCCAGTGATAGTTTCCGCCTCTTGGTTTTCCCATCACCATTCCGTGATATTTGAATCCGTGCTTTTTAAGCCAAGTTTCAGTAACTTCACGATGCGCTTCTGTTCTTGAGGTAAAAAAGAAAATAATATGACCTTCATCGTACCATTTATTCAACGTTCTAATGGCGTCAGGATAAGCTTCAGCCGTAACCATACGTTCAGGTTCTTCATTGGGAATATCATCGCCAACAGTGCCGTCAATATCAATTAAATAATTTTTTACGCCTTTTGGCAAAACCGGACTGATGTGCAATCCTGCTTCCACTTTATCGTGCAATAATTTTTCAACATCTTCAGTTTTCATCATAATAGATTTTTATATTTTTAATTAGTAGTTTATTCGTCTTTCCAATTTAACCTGTCCATTTGGTTGTATTGCCAAGGAGCGCCGTTGTTCTCAATATTTGTCATCATGGCGTTCAATTCTTGAGGGGCTGCCGATTGTTCCATCACCAAATATCGGCGTAAATCGATAATAATTGAAAGCGGGTCAATGTTTACAGGACATTCTTCCACACATGCATTGCAACTTGTGCACGCCCAAATTTCTTCAGGTGTGATATAATCGTTTAACAATTGTTTGCCGTCATCCACAAATTTACCGTTTTTATCAATGTTTGCGCCAACCTCTTCCAACCTGTCTCTGGTTTTCATCATAATTGCACGCGGCGATAATTCTTTACCGGTGATGTTTGCCGGACAAGCAGCAGTGCATCTTCCGCATTCGGTACACGTATAAGCATTCATTAATTGCACCCAATTTAAATCGGCCACATCACTGGCGCCAAATTTTTCGGGAGGTGCGGCATTATCATCAGGAGCTGCATAAGGATCGGCACTTGGATCCATCATTATTTTAACTTCATTGGTCACAGCCTCTAAATTGGTAAGCTGTCCTTTCGGTTTTAGATTCGCAAAATAGGTGTTTGGAAAAGCCAACAATATGTGCAAGTGTTTGGAATAGTACAAGTAATTTAAGAATATTAAAATACCTATAATGTGCAACCACCAAGCTGTTCGTTCAATAATAGTTACCACGCCGAAACTGGATTCTTGAAATAAAATAGCAATGTATTGGCTTATTGGATTTCCAACATTTAAATTTTGAAAATGATTGTCGGTCGCATTCATTAAAAGGAACAACGACATTAAAACCATTTCGAAATATAAAATATTTAAGGCGTCATTTTTTGGCCAGCCTTTCAAATCCTTATTCCAGAAACGCGGAATTTGCAAAACCATTCTGCGAATCCAAAAAATAATTACGGATGCCAAAACTAAAAGTGCCAATATCTCAAAAGAACCAATCAGAAAACTATAAAAAACACCTAAAACAGAAAAAACACGATGCGTTCCAAAAAGTCCGTCGATAATTATTTCCAACACTTCAATGTTGATAATGATAAAACCTGCGTAAACGATGATGTGCAATATGCCTGAAATTGGACGTTTGACCATTTTAGATTGCCCAAAAGCAATTTTCAACATATTTTGAAAACGTTCTTTTGGCAAATCGGATCTGTCAACTTTTTTGCCGAGCTTTATGTTTCTGACAATTTTTTTGCTGTTTTTCACAAAAAACCCAATTCCAATAATTAAAAGAATTGCAAATGCGATGTTATCTATATAATTCATACATTTTAGTTTTTTGCTATTTTCATTAGTTAAATTTTGTTTTGCTGTCTCATTGATTTTTACTTTTCAGCTTCAGGTTCTGGTTCAGCAACATAAGGTTTTGCTTTTTTTCCGAATAAAGAAAAGTGAACAAAACGTTTTGGATTTAATTTCATTTCACGCAACAACTCGTCCAATTCTTTTGAAGCACTTGTGAGGTTATTGTACATTTCTTCATCTTTCAATAATTTACCCAAAGTTCCTTTGCCCGATTCAGCATTTGCTAAGATACCGTTTAAACTATTCACGGTGGTTTCTAAATTTTTAATGGTTGAGGTAAGGTTTGAATTTGCCAAAGAATCTGAAAGTTTCGCAAAATTACTGGTCATTAACTCAGCATTGGTCATTGTATTCCCAATTTTAACTTTATTTGTGGCCACCATGTCATTCACCGATTTTGAAATGGCATTGAAGTTTGTAATTGTGGCGTTTAGCTGCGCAATGCTCGATTTTAGATTTTCCCTGGTTTTGGCATCCATAATATCATTGATGCCAACCAACACAGAATCTGCGCTCACCATCGCGTTTTCAACTTTTTCGAAAAGCGGTTTTAGGTTTTCGGATACTGACGTAATCACATCAGCTTCTGTTTCGCCCTTGAAAAAATCTCCGGGTTTTGCCATTTCGCCTTCATAGGAAGGCACAAGCGCCAAGGATTTTCCGCCCATTAAACTGGCGCTGTAAATTTTGGCAATGCTGTTTTTTGAAAATTCTAAATCTGTTTCCACACTAAATTCTACAATTAACCAGCCGCGCTTGTTGGGATCTTTGTTGAATTTTACCGCAACGACTTTCCCTACTTCAACACCGCTTAATGTAACCACGCTGGCTGTGCTTAAACCTTGTACATCGCTATATTCTGTAAAATAGGTTTTTGTTGGCGCATTAAATAAATTTTGCCCTTTTAAATAATTGTAACCCCATATAAATAGGGCAATTATTGCTAAGGATACAACACCTGTTTTTAACTCTCTGCTAATTTTCAATTCAATTCAATTTTATGAGCGTAAAAATACTACTTATTTTTGGGAGAACTAAAAAAAAATTGTTACGATTTTTTAAAAACATCCTCTACCGGTATTTTTTTTCCATTTTCAAACGCCACAATAAAAGCTGATGTATATCCTTTAGATTTCGCCAATTGGTGGATTTTTTGTATTTCACCATAATCAGAAGTGCTGCCTAGATAGTATTTATAACTTCCGTCAACTCTAACACGCTCAACATTGTCAAGCCCCTTAAAATTATAAGGTTTTGTTTCTATTTTATTGGCTCCGGATGCTATTTGTACCCTAAATTCAATTTTTGAGAAAATATTGCTAGCATTATTGCTGCCGGTGGCTGTATTTGTTTTTGATGTTGGATTGTTTTCATTTTTAGCCACATTGGCACTAGTAACCGTATTTAAGGAAAGTTGCTGAATGTATTTTAAAATGTCGGATGCAATTGATTTGGAAAATTTATCCTGTCCAATATCGGAATTTAAATAGTTGCCTTCCTCTTCATTTGTTAAAAAACCGGTTTCAATTAAAACGCTTGGCATATAGGTTTGATGTAAAACAACAAAACCGGCCTGTTTAACCCCGCGATCAACTCTATTTAAATAGTTTGTAAAGCCATCCTGAATGATACTGGCCAACTGAATGCTTTGATCTAAATATTCCTCCTGCATAAGCGTTAAACCAATTACAGAATCGGGCGAGTTAGGGTCAAAACCCTTATATTTCACTTCATAATTGTCTTCCAGGAAAATAACGGAGTTTTCCGCCTTCGCAACTTCAAAATTCTGGCGATTTACGTGCGTTCCCAATACCCAGGTTTCGGCTCCGGAAGCTTGCGAATTATGTGCATTGCAATGGATGGAAACAAATAAATCCGCATCTGCTTTATTGGCAATTCTTCCACGTTCCATTAACTCTACAAAAACATCAGTTTTTCTTGTATAAACAACCTTAACATTCCTCTCTTTTTCCAATATTTCTCCAACCTGTAAAACAATTTTTAAGGCGATCTCTTTTTCTTTGACATGGCTATGGTTAACCTTGCCAGGGTCTTTACCTCCATGACCAGCGTCTAAAACAACTGTAAATTCTTTTTTTTGAGCAAAAACTGACTGATTATTAAATAGGAATGCTATAAAAAACACAAAAATTAAAGCAGGTTTCATTGTCATTTTATTTTTATTTAAGAGTTGTGTGTTCATCAATAATTTTAGTTATTTTTGGCAACTGTTATTTGCGTTTCAAATATTAAGCCATACATTTACAACCAATCAATAATGTGGTTGATTATTTAGGAAGCTAATGTAAAAAAACTTATGCTATCAACCCAATTTAAAAGATATTTTTATAAAAATTTCATTATTAAAACATCTCGTAAAAATAACAATTTTTTATTTTTGCTGATAGTGATTTTTAGCATGCTCAACTTTACAGCTTACACTCAAGAAATTAAAAAAAAATCTTCTGAAAATTTCAAGACCAAACTTAGCGATACCATAAAATTTCCCAAAAAAGATACATTGGCCGTAAAACCTATAGATTCATTGGGGATAAAGCCAAAAGATTCCATTGCCAAACCAAAAGAATTACTTGAAAGCATTATCGTTCACAGCGCCGACAGTTTGATAAGGCAAGATTTAAAAAATAAAAAAATACTGTTATTTGATAATGCCCACGTCAATTACAATAATATCGATTTAACGGCAGGTTTTATTGAGATAGACAACAATACCAACATTATTACCGCCAGGGGAATTAAAGACAGCATTGGAAACTATTCCCAGCGTCCCATTTTTAAGCAGGGCTCTCAAGAATCTACACAAGACACTATAAAATTTAATTTCAAAACCGAAAAAGCAAAAATTTGGGGATTGAAAACCGAACAACAAGGTCTTATTATTAGAGGGGAAGTCAGTAAAAAACACAATGATTCCGTTATTTTTATTGAAAATATTAAATTAACCTCTTCAGAAAAAGAAAAGCCCGATTATTATATTGACATCAAAAGAGCCAAATTTATCAAAGACAAAAAATTAGTCGCAGGAACAAGCCAATTGGTTATCGCCGATGTTCCAACGCCAATTGTATTGCCTTTTGCCTACGTTCCTTTGACCAAAGGAAGAACATCGGGGATTTTAATGCCAACTTGGGGTGAAAATAGCACGCAAGGTTATTTTTTACAAAATGGCGGTTATTATTTTGTGTTAAATGACAATTTTGACTTGGCGTTGCTGGGCGATATTTATACAAACGGAAGTTGGGGAATGAGAGCCGAATCCGGTTATGCGAAGCGCTATCGATTTTCAGGAAAATTTGATTTTAAATATGAAAACTTGATCAATAGCCTTAAAGGTCTCGATGATTATTCAAAATCCACCAATTACAATATACGTTGGAATCATAGCCAAGACGCCAAGGCGAGTCCGAATTCTAGATTTTCGGCTTCCGTTAATTTGGGAAGCAGCAAATATTTTAAAGAATCCATTAATGAATACAATACAAATTCATTTTTAAACAACACTTTAAGTTCATCTGTTTCCTATTATAAAAAATTCATTGGAACGCCATTTAATATGTCGCTGTCTGTTACGCATTCCCAAAATACGAATACGGAAGAAATTGCAATGACGCTTCCTTCCTTACAAGTTAATATGGACAGGGTTTATCCTTTTACCGGGAAAGGCGGCGTTAAAAAAAATGCCATTCAAAAAACTGGGTTGAGTTACTCGTTGAAAGGAGACAACAGAATTAAAACCACTGACGAGTTTTTCTTCAAAAAAGAAATGTTTGAAGATGCCAAATCGGGAATTCAGCAGGATATATCTTTAAACACAAACATGAAAGCTTTAAAGTTTTTTACACTTTCGCCCAGCGTGAGCTATAAGGAAGTTTGGTATTTTGACCGACTTAACAAAACGTATGATGCTGTAAACAATAAAATTGTTACGGATACCATTGCAGGTTTTAATGCATTCAGGGAATATTCGGGAGCGCTGTCTTTGGCAACCACTTTTTACGGGATGTTCAACTTTAAAAAAGGCAATATTGAAGCCATACGCCACGTTGTTAGGCCAAGCGTTTCCTATAGTTACCGTCCCGATTTTAGCAGTTACAATGAAGAAGTTCAAAAAACCGCTGATCCAAATGACTATTTGGAATATTCTCCTTTTGCCAACGGAATCTTTGGAAGTCCGGGCACCGGACTTTCCAATAGTTTAAATTTTGCATTGGACAACAACTTAGAAGCAAAACTCAGGAAGAAAGATTCCACTGAAAAAGAGGCCCAAAAAATAATTATATTGAACAATTTAAATTTTAGCACCAGTTACAATATGGCTGCCGATTCTTTAAAATGGAGTCCGGTAGGCGTAAATGCAGGTACCAAATTATTTAAAGATAAACTTAGCCTAAACGTGAGAGGAACACTTGACCCTTATGCCATTGACGCAAACGGCAGAAAAATTAACACGTTTAACATCAATAATGGAGGAAGCTTATTCCGACTCACCAATGCAGGAATTACCATGAATTATTCTCTTTCTAGCAAAGATGATAAAAGCAAGAAAACTTCTGATGAAAAAAATGCCCAGGCTAACAATTCCGATGGTGTTTTTGGCGAAGATTTAGATGTTACAAACAGGCAAATGGACAATAAGGAATCGGATAAAAACAAGGTTAAAGAAACCAAGTTGTATCAATCCAAAATACCGTGGACTTTACAATTGGCCTATTCCTTAAATTACAGCAATAACAATAGAGAGCAGGAAATTTCATCTAACTCGCTTATGTTTTCGGGAGATATTGAATTGACCCCTAAATGGAATGTTGGCGTTTCATCGGGATACGACATAAAAAATCAAGGATTTACCTATACACAATTACGATTTTCACGCGATTTGGACAGCTGGAAACTTAATTTTAACTGGGTTCCATTTGGAGAAAGACAAACTTATTACTTTTTTATCGGCGTAAAATCATCAATGCTTAGCGATTTAAAATATGATAAACGACAAGTTCCGGACAGAAGATTGTTCTAGCCCTCTAACCCCCGAAGGGGGAATTGTTAGTTTTAAGTTCAAAAAATGATATTAAAAATATAATTCTTGTCTCAAATCAAACTCCCTTTCCTCGGGAAAGGGCTGGGGATAGGATTAAAAATTAAAATTATATCTTATGAAAAAAATAATCAACACCATCAACGCTCCTGCACCGGTTGGACCATATAATCAGGCGGTTTTGGCCGGGAACACTTTATACACATCAGGGCAAATTGCCATCAATCCTAAAACAGGGGAATTGGTTACCAACAATATTGAGGATGAAACCAAACAGGTGATGGAAAATTTGAAAATTGTTTTGGCTGAAGCGGATATGACTTTTGAAAACGTGGCTAAAACAACCATATTTATCAAAAATATGAACGATTTTTCAAAAATGAATGCTGTTTACGGCAAGTATTTTATCGCCGGCAATGAACCAGCACGAGAAACTGTGGAAGTGGGAAACTTGCCTAAGTTTGTGAATGTTGAAATCTCTGTGATTGCTGTTAAATAAAACTGTCACAAAAAAGTACTTAGTGATTGTCCGTAAATAACTTTTACAAAACAAGCTGTGGTATCAATTATTTTCTTACCTTTGAGTTATGGAAAATCTCAAAATTGCGATAAACGAAATGCTACCTTATTTGAACGAAAAACAGAAGCGTCTTTATC
>JAUYUA010000002.1 GCA_030694935.1 Lutibacter sp.
CCATTTTAGATATTTTGTTCAAAGTTCCTGCTGCTTCAAGACTGAAGCCATCCGCTAAATATTTACCGACAGAAATTTTAGATACCGCAGGAACAATGTTGTAATGGTCACCTGCATTAAAATACTCATCAAACCAACCTCCGTAGCCAGTAGGAATATTTACATTGGTAGGATAAAAGTCAACAGCGTTCACACCAATGCCTATCGCCCAAGGATTGTTTTTGTCTTGTGCGTTTGCATTGCTTAAACCAGTAATCAGAAATAAAGCCAGAATGGCAACTTTTAAATGTTTCATTTTTTATAAAAATTAATTAATATTCTTTTTTTAATTATCTGCAAATATAATGTATTTATGTAATAAACCCGCAAAAAATTAAACTAAAAACAATAGAACATCTTGATATTAGGTGGTTTTTTTGTTTAATCTTTAAATAAGTTCCAATTGTAGCCAAATATTTTGAATTATTCTTAAAAAAATTATTCTTAACAATCGATGGTAATTATTCAAAAAACAATAAAAAAATCGCCTAAAAATTTAATTTCTAGGCGATTACTATTTTTAAAATAAAAGCTGAATAAGACTACTCAGCTAATTTTACTTCAGTACGTCTGTTATTTGCTTTACCTGCGGCAGTGGCATTAGTGTCGACTGGTTTGCTCTCTCCAAATGCTTTTGTTGTCAATCTGGACGAATTGATACCATTTGTGACGAAATAATCTCTAACGGCGTTTGCTCTTTTTTCAGATAACACTTGGTTATAAGCATCAGATCCATCGCTATCTGTATGACCTTCAATGATAAAATCAGCATCTGGGTATTCTTTAAATATGGTTGTCATTGGCTGCAAAACAGCGTATGATTCTTTTTTGAATGACCATTTATCGTAATCAAACAAAATAGTTCTTCCATACTGATTCAGTTCATTCATAATCTCAACAGTTGGAAGTACTGGACAACCATAGTTTGAAGCAGGGCCTTTAACCTCTACACATCTGTCAATTAAATCAATTACGCCATCGCCATCAGTGTCTTTGAATGGACAACCTGCATTGGTTTTTGGGCCAAAAACATCTGGACATGCATCATCTTTATCTGCAGTGCCGTCACCATCTCTGTCTGGACAACCTTGCAGTATTTTTAAACCAAAAACATCTGGACATTTATCCATTTTATCTGGAATTCCGTCACCGTCTGTATCTGGGCAACCATGAAACATCGCTAAACCAGCAACATCTGGACATTCGTCTCTACAATCTGGCACACCATCACCATCTTTATCACTAAGCTCTTCAGTAACGTCTTTGGCCTTTGAACCTCCAAATTTCCAGGTTAATCCAGCTGAATATTGCATCATTTCAAAATCAACTGATGTATTTACTTTTTTGTATCCTCCGGTAACATTTAACCCAACATGGTCATTAAACCATGCGTTAATACCTGCTCCAACATTAAACCCTAAACCATTTTCGGAACCTACCCAGTTTTCTCCTCCACCAACATATAAAAATGGATCAAACCATCCTGATGTTCCAAATGCGTTATTTAATGCATATTTTGCATTTAAATCTATCCCTACAAATGTAGCATCTGCGCCTGTTCCCCAAGGCCTGCTTATTTCATTAACAGCACCTGCTAATTCTAAGCTAAATCCTTTTCCTAAGTATCTTCCGAGAGACATTTTAGGACCTATAGTAATATCTGAGTCCCCACCTTTAACGTCAATGGCGTTTGCTCCAAACGTTAGTATCCATGGGTTTTCGGTATCTTGGGCATTAGTTGTGCCATAGGATACAATTAATAACAACGCCAAGAAGGCAATTTTTACATGTTTCATTTTTAGTAAGTTTAAATTTAATGTTCTTTTTTTGCAATAAGGAAAGTCTGTAACGCTCTCCTCTTACTAACAAAAATACAAAAATATATTGAAAATGATGCTGTTTTACAATTTTTCTATATAACCTTCAGTATTTTACCTACTTTAATGAATGCATTTATCGCTTTTTCCAGATGTTCGGCGGTGTGCGCAGCGGAAAGTTGCACGCGAATTCTTGCTTTACCTTTTGCCACAACTGGGTAAAAGAACCCAATTACATAAATGCCTTCTTCCAATAACATATTGGCCATGTCTTGAGACAGCTTGGCATCGTAGAGCATCACGGGAACTATGGCTGAATCTCCTTTTACAATGTCAAACCCCGCTTTTGTCATTCCTTCTTTAAAGTAATTGGTGTTCCATTCCAACTTATTTCTCAATGTTGCGTCTTCTGAAATCATTTCAAATACTTTTAAAGAAGCGCCCACAATTGCCGGAGCCAATGAATTTGAAAATAGGTATGGTCTTGAGCGCTGACGCAACAATTGGATTATTTCCTTTTTTCCGGTTGTGTAACCACCCATTGCACCGCCAAGTGCTTTTCCAAGGGTTCCTGTTACAATGTCAACGCGTCCCATTACATTTTTTAACTCTAAGGTTCCGCGTCCTGTTTTTCCGATAAAACCTGCAGCATGACATTCATCTACCATCACCAACGCATCATATTTATCGGCCAAATCACAAATTTTATCAAGCTGAGCCACTACGCCATCCATAGAAAAAACACCGTCGGTAGCTATTAATTTGAATCGGTGGTTCTTTTTGTTGGCTTCAATAAGCTGTGCTTCCAGAGATTCCATATCATTATTTTCATAGCGATATCTCGCAGCTTTACACAAACGCACCCCGTCAATAATGGAAGCATGGTTTAAAGAATCTGAAATGATGGCATCTTCATCTGATAAAAGCGGCTCAAAAACGCCTCCGTTTGCATCAAAAGCGGCAGCATATAAAATGGTGTCTTCCGTTTTATAAAATTCGGCAATTTTTTGCTCCAATTGTTTGTGAATATCCTGCGTTCCGCAAATAAAACGCACCGATGACATCCCGAAACCGTGACTGTCGAGAGCGTCTTTTGCCGCTTGAATCACTTCTGGGTTGTTCGACAATCCCAAATAATTATTGGCGCAAAAATTAATGACTTCTTGTCCCGTGCTAATTTTTATGACCGCATCTTGTGATGATGTGATTACGCGTTCAGATTTATATAATCCTGCATCTTTAATGTCTTGCAGTTCTTTTTGTAAATGTTGTTGTATTTTACCGTACATAATTGTTTATTTTTTTACAAATTTATACTAATTTAAACTTCTTCAATTAAAATTTCATCGGTAATATAAACCAATAATTTTTTTACGACATTGAAATTTAAATTTTCCAATGCGGTTGCATAAGTGTTAATTTGATGTCGATGCTTTTCATCATATTTTCCCGTTTTATAATCGATGATTGTAACGTTATTTTCGCTAAAAATCAATCGATCCGGAATTACTGTTTGCTTGTCTAAAGTGATTATTTCCCGTTCGGTGAAAACCATATTATTTTGATCAAAATAAAGCGCAAGTTGCTGGTGATTTATGATTTTTTTTAGAGTATCGATGAGTTCCTTTTGCTCTTCAACAGTAATTCCACCTTTAAATAAATACCGATTTGCGACTTCTTCAATATCATTTTTTGTTTTAATTTTTGATAACATTTCGTGCAGTAAATTTCCGTAAAGTCGGGCTTTTTCCTGATCGGAGTCCCAAAGCAACGACGAATTGGCAACAATGGAAATTTGGTGATTTTTCCAGGAATTTCCAATAAAATTTTGCTGAATTATGGTGTTGCTTTTTTCTTTTTCTGAAAAAGGCATACGCATCGAATCTCCGAAACTGTATTCTTTTTTTTCCGGATTCCACAATTCGCTTTTCTTTAAAAATTGCACAAAAAGATCGGAAGTGTTTTTGATTCCGGCCGAATCCTTACCGCCTGTTTTATCTTCGGTAATCACATATAATTGCTCTACGGCCCTTGTTAATGTTACGTACAACAAATTAAAATTGTCCAATTCCAATTCTTCCCGTCGCTGGTCAAACAACTGTTTTCCTTGTTCGCCTATATAATTTAATTTGTCGCCATAATTTAAAAAAAACTGTTTTATGTCGCCCAATTGGTCATCTGAATACCAAACCTTCGGATTTATTTGTCGGTACATTTCAATATCATAAGGGAAAATAACCACCGGGAATTCCAGCCCTTTTGCTTTGTGGATGGTCATAATTCTCACCGCATTTTCGGCTTCTGGCGCAACAATGCTAAATTTGTCCTTTTTCAATTCCCAGAATTCTAAAAACGCGCCGGTTGAAACTTTTTTCTTTTGCTGAAATTCAAAAACAACATCTAAAAAGAATTGAATATTTGAATCGGAATCTGGTGCCAAATTGAAACTTCTTATCATGTATTCAACGCTTTCATAAAATGGAATCTGGTGAAATTCTCCCACATTAAAATGCAGTCCGTATTTTTTTAACCCCACAAAAAATTCATCGGTTGATAAATTAATAAACCGATTTAAAAAATGGTGTTTTTCTTCCTCCAATTTAAAATATTCATACAAAAAATACAGCAATTTAATTTTGTATTCTTTGTACGATGGATTTTCAACCACATACAATAAGTTGATTATGAAGTTTACTTTTTCATTGTTTTTCAGCAATAATGTTTCGGATGAAATGATTTCAATGCCGTTTTCCGACAAATATTTTGCAATGGCAATTCCGTGGTCTTTTTTCCGAACCAACACACAAACGTCATTTTTTTTAAATGATGGATCTAAATTTTGAATAATTTCGGCCACTTTTTTTGGATAAACCAAGGTTTTATCTTCCTCTTCCTCCTCTTTTTCAACAAAAGAAACTTGCACATAACCGCCGGTTTTTTTGTTAATTTTTTGGCTGTTTCCTTCAAAAAATAAATTTCGGTAACTTGGATTGGTCAAAAATTGGGCGCTATGTTTAAAAAACGCATTGTTAAAATCGATAATTTCCGAATAGCTTCTGAAATTTGTTTCCAAATTTTGCAATACTTTTTCAACGTAAAACGGATTGTTCTTGTTGTTTTCTTCTTCGGATGAAAGTGCAATAAACTGTTCCGATTTTCCGCCTCTCCAACGGTAAATAGATTGTTTCGCATCACCAACCAGCAATAATTTTCCTTGTTCGCCAAATTCATTTTCCGAAGAAATGGCGTGATCTATCAGCGGAATTAAATTTTGCCATTGTAATTGCGAAGTGTCTTGCATTTCATCAATAAAATAATAGCGAAATTTTTCGCCCAGACGCTCATAAATAAATGGTGCGGGCTCGTTTTTTATGGTGTCGCCAATAAGTTGGTTAAATTCGGCATTTAACAAAATGTTATTTTCGGCTTTTATTTCCTGAAGCGCATTGTTGATATAATTTAAAACCGCCAACGGAATTAAACCCTCCACAATCAAATTATTCAATAGATAGCGAGGATATTTTTCAGCATACAATTTTTTGGATTCCTCATACAATTCCTTTAAAACTGGTGTGATGCCCTCAATAATTTGCTTGGAATTTACACTGCATTTTGCCGTATAAAAATTTTTATTTTCTTCAATAGTGGTGTTTAATCGGCCTTCAAATTTCAACTCATCGGCTTTTAAATATTTGAGTTTGGCGAGCTTTTTAAAATGATTCGGCAGATCGCCGTAAGAAAATTCGTTGTGATCAAGTTCGTTTTCATCAATAATTTTTAGTGCTTTTTCTCCTATCGTCAAAAAATCTGCTTCAATCTGTTTATTTTCCTTTTGAAGCTTATCCTTTAAGATTGTAAATTCTTCAATAGAAATTTTATGAAGCGATTTTAGATTGGTGGCATCGGTTTCATTCAGAATAATTTTGGCGAACGATTTCAATTCCAGCGAAATATCCCAAGCCTTGTCATCTTCCAATTTTTGCAGCGAATAACTCACCAGCAAATCGGTTAATTTTTTATCGCTCCCAATTTTGGAAATCACCACATCAACCGCTTCATTTAACAAGCTTTCGGCGTCCATTTCAACTTCAAAATTTAAAGGAAGGTGCAAATCATAAGCAAAAGTTCGTATTAATTTATGTGTAAAACTGTCGATGGTCATAATGCCAAAAGCCGAATAATTTTGCAAAATGGCATTTAAAACGGCTTGTGACCTTATAAAAATAATGGCATCCGCTAAATTTGTTTCCTCACAAATTACCTGAAGCATATCATTTTTTTCTTCCTTTGAAAAGGCGTGCAAATTCTCAATCACACGCGCTTTCATTTCACCGGCGGCTTTATTGGTAAATGTTACGGCCAATATTTGCTGAAATTTATAGGTATTGTCGCTTGTTAAAAGAATTTTTAGATATTCTTTAACCAATGTGAATGTTTTTCCGCTGCCCGCAGAAGCGCTATAGACTTGAAATGAAGTTGGTTTTTGCACGTGTAATTTTTATTGCAAATTAGCATTTTAAACACAAAAAGCCGAACATTATGTTCGGCTTTTTGACATTTTATAAATTTTTTAAATTCTATTCACCCTTTTTATGGCTTTTGAAAAATCTTCTAAATCGTTGTTGTTTAAAATTAAATGAATGGATTCGTTGGTTACTTTTTCAGCATTGTCCAAAGGAAAACCAAGTCCGATCACCAATTTTTTTAGCACGTCCGCTTCCTCTTTTGAAGCTTCACCATCAGCAAAAACCATGGTTGCCAAATCATATAAATGCTCTATGCGCTCATCATAACTATGAGGCGTGGCTTGAGAATAATCATTAGGATTTTCGAGTATTTCCTTATATTTTTCTTCCAAAATGTGAAATCTTCTTGCGAGTCTTTTCAATAATTTTTCTTCGTCGACTGTGATTATGTCATCTGCCAAAGCCAATCGTACAATACTTGCAAAATGCGCGATGTTTCTTTTCTGTTCCCCGCTTAAATTATAATCCGATAATGCCATTTTTCTAATTTTTAAACGCAAATATAGACAAACCCATAAAATATTCACCAGTTAAAAAATTAAAAACTCAAGATCAATGTTTTATGGGATTCACTTTTTTTATCGCCTTTTTAAAATCTTCGATGTCGGGCTCCCTTAAAAAGAATTTTATGGCTTCTTTAACAATTTCCCTGACATTTTCAACAGGAAAACCCAATCCAACCGCAATTCTGTCCATTGTCGAGGTTTTGTCAATGGTCGGGTTTTTGTCCAAAAACAACATTTTGGTCAAATCATACAAACACTCCAAGCGTTCATCATAACTATCAGGATAAATTACCTGAAAACTGGCAGGGTTTTTTAAAATGGCGTCAAACTCGCTTTTGGTTATGTCCAATCTACTCGCCAATCTTTCCAATAATTTAAATTCAGCATCATTAATTCTTTGGTCGCGCAAAGCCAATTTTACAATGGAGGCAAAATGCCCTTTATTTTGCTCATGCAATCGGGTTGGGTATAAATCTGAAATTGACATAACGGTTCTCATTTAATTTATCACCTATAAATTTAATAATTTTTACTGAATTTTCCCTCATTTTTTTTAAAATGCTACCTTTGGCAAAATTTGCAAATTTGAGCAAACAAGCTATTGTTAATATTTATGGACAAATTGTTGAAGAAAAACAGTTGGTTCAATTACTTTTAAAGGAGCATCACCAATTTCAAATTTCGAATTTGGTTGGATCTTCATTGTCTTTTATTATTGCCGAAAGTTTTAAAAAAGTTGACAAACCATTTTTGTTAATCTTTAGTGATAAGGAAGAAGCCGCCTATTATCTAAATGATTTGGAGCAACTTTTAACCGATAAAGACGTTCTTTTTTATCCGGGTTCCTATCGCAGGCCTTATCAAATTGAAGAAACCGACAACGCCAATGTGTTGTTGCGTTCAGAAGTTTTAAACCGCATAAATTCGCGTAAAAAACCGGCCATTATTGTCACGTATCCCGAAGCGCTTTTTGAACAAGTGGTCACCAAAGCCGAATTAAACAGAAATACTTTAAAAATAAGCATCAACGATAAATTAAGTCTGGAATTTGTAAATGAAGTATTGTTCGAATACCATTTTAATCGGGTAGATTTTGTGAGTGAACCTGGAGAATTTTCAGTTCGTGGCGGTATAATTGATGTTTTTTCTTTTTCAAATGATGAACCTTATCGGATAGAGTTTTTTGACGATGAAGTGGAAAGCATCCGAACTTTTGATGTTGAAACGCAACTTTCTACAGAAAAATTGAATAAAATCAGCATTATGCCCAATGTTGAAAATAAGGCATTGACTGAAAAAAGAGACAGCTTTTTAAAATATATTTCCGATAAATCCATTGTTTTCGCCAAAGACCTCAGCCTGCTTCACAATACTTTAGACACGCTTTTCGGAAAAGCGGAAAACGCTTTTAAAGAACTGACTTCTGCTTTAAATCACGCAAAACCAAACGAACTTTTTTGCGACGGCGACCTCATCAAAAAACAATTACAGGAATTTTCTTTGGTTGAAATTGTGAATGCAAGAATTTCTCAGGATGATTTAAAATCAAGTGATGTGGTGGTTTTCAACACAAAACCGCAGCCTTCATTCAACAAACAATTTGATTTGCTGATTGAAAATTTTCATCAAAACAGTGAAAACGGATTTTCAAATTACCTGTTTTGCGATTCTCAAAAACAAGCCGATCGTTTTAAGGATATTTTTAGCGATCTTGACAAAGAATTGGAATACACAACTTTGGTTTTTCCTTTGTTTCATGGATTTATTGATGTAGAAAATAAATTGGTTTGTTATACCGATCACCAAATTTTTGAGCGTTACCATAAATTTAGACTGAAAAACGGCTACGCCAAAAAACAAACCATCACCTTAAAAGAATTGACCAATCTTGAAATTGGTGATTACGTAACGCATATTGACCACGGTATCGGGAAATTTGGCGGACTTCAAAAAATTGATGTCGAAGGAAAACAGCAAGAAGCAATTAAATTAATTTATGGCGACCGCGATATTTTATACATCAGCATTCATTCGCTGCATAAAATTGCAAAATACAACGGCAAAGACGGCACCGCGCCAAAATTGCATAAATTGGGTTCCGGCGCATGGAAAGCCTTAAAACAAAAAACAAAAACACGCATTCGTCACATTGCCTATAATTTGATTGAATTGTACGCAAAACGCAAAATGCAAAAAGGATTTCAATTTCATCCCGACAGTTATTTACAGCACGAACTTGAGGCCAGTTTTTTGTATGAAGACACGCCAGATCAGTCTTCATCAACCCAAGATGTAAAAAATGATATGGAAAATGAACGCCCAATGGACCGCTTGGTTTGTGGCGATGTGGGCTTCGGAAAAACAGAAATTGCCATCAGGGCGGCTTTTAAAGCGGTGGATAACGGGAAACAAGTTGCCATTTTGGTGCCAACCACCATTTTGGCTTTTCAGCATTTTAAAACCTTTAGCGAACGGTTAAAAGATTTTCCGGTAACTGTGGAATACTTAAACCGATTTAGAACCGCAACACAACGAAAAGCCGTTTTAAAAGGTTTGGAAGATGGCTCTGTGGATATTGTCATCGGAACGCACCAATTGACCAATGCTGCCATAAAATATAAAGATTTAGGCTTGCTGATTGTTGATGAAGAACAAAAATTTGGCGTGGCCGTTAAAGACAAGTTGAAAACTTTAAAAGAAAATATTGACACCTTAACGCTTACCGCAACGCCAATTCCGAGAACTTTGCAGTTTTCGTTGATGGCAGCACGCGATTTATCGGTTATCAATACGCCGCCGCCAAACCGGGTTCCCATTGAAAGCAATGTGATTCGTTTTAGCGAAGAAGTGATTCGGGATGCGATTCGCTATGAAATTCAGCGGGGCGGACAAATATTTTTTATTCATAACCGCATAGAAAATATCAAAGAAGTTGCGGGAATGCTGCAACGATTGGTTCCCGACGCCAAAATTGGGATTGGCCACGGACAAATGGACGGCAAGAAACTGGAAGGTTTGATGCTTGGTTTTATCAACAATGAATTTGACGTGTTGGTTTCCACAACCATTGTTGAAAGCGGATTGGACGTGCCAAATGCAAACACCATTTTTATCAACAACGCCAACAATTTCGGCTTGTCCGATTTGCACCAAATGCGCGGACGCGTTGGGCGATCGAACAAAAAAGCGTTTTGCTATTTTATAACGCCGCCTTATCATATGATGACCGATGATGCCCGAAAACGCATTCAGGCCATTGAATTGTTTACCGAGTTGGGCAGCGGCATTCAAATTGCGATGAAAGATTTGGAAATTCGCGGCGCAGGTGATTTATTGGGTGGAGAACAAAGTGGATTTATAAACGATATCGGTTTTGAAACCTATCAGAAAATATTGAATGAAACCATTGAAGAATTGAAGGAAAATGAGTTTAAGGAATTGTATAAAGACGCAGAGGAAAAACCAAAAGATTATGTAAAAGACATTCAGATTGATACCGATTTTGAAATTCTTTTTCCTGATGATTACATCAATGTGATTTCTGAACGCTTGAATTTATACACCAAATTAAGCGAACTTAAAACGGAAGAAGAACTGCAAAAATTTGAATTGGAATTGATTGACCGTTTTGGCGAATTTCCTTTTCAGGTGGCGGATTTGTTAAACAGCGTTCGCATAAAATGGATTGCAAAATCATTGGGACTTGAACGCCTTATTCTGAAAAAACATAAAATGATTGGCTACTTTGTTTCCAATCAGCAAAGTTCATTTTACCAAACGCCTGTTTTTTCAAAAATTTTGGAATTTGTTAAGCAAAATCCAATGGGCTGCACCATGAAAGAAAAAGAAACAAAAAACGGATTGCGCTTATTATTAACCTTTGATAAAATTACTTCGGTAAACAGAGCATTGGCAACGCTTCAAAAAATATAAATTTTGAAAAACCTGCACCTAAAACATATTTTAGAACTTAATATTGGGATACTTTTAATTAGCACTTCTGGTGTTTTGGGCAAATTTGTTTCCATGCCGCCGCCTGTAACCATTTGGTTTCGCTGTGTTTTTGCCGTTGTTATTTTGGGTGCTTATTGCTGGTATAACAAAATTGACTTAAAAATTTATGGCAAAAGAGATTTTAAAGCCATTTTTCTGAGTTCCCTACTTTTTGGCGCACACTGGATTACCTATTTTTATGCGCTGCAACTTTCAAATGTTGCCATTGGAATGTTGAGTTTATTCACTTATCCGGTAATTACCGCCTTGCTGGAACCGCTGTTTTTTAAAACAACATTGAATAAAACGCATATTTTGTTGGGGGTTATTGCGCTCATCGGTATTTATTTTTTAGCTCCGGAATTTAATTTGGAAAGCAATATTACAAAAGGTGTCCTTTTCGGATTGTTGTCTTCAGTGTTTTATGCCATCAGAAATATCATGATGAAACAAAAAATTGCGCAATATCCAGGTTCAATGCTTATTTTTTATCAAATGGTTGTTGTTTCATTGGTTTTATGTCCGGTGCTTTTTCTGTTTGAGGTTCAGCCAAGTTCAGGAGATTGGATGGCGATCATCGCTTTGGCATTGTTTACAACCGCAGTTGGACACACGCTTTTTGTGAGAAGCTTCAAAAATTTCTCCATTGGAACCGCAAGTATTATGAGCAGTGTTCAGCCTGTATATGGCGTTTTATTCGGATTGTTTTTTTTGAATGAAATCCCTTCGGAAAATACATTAATTGGAGGATTCCTGATTCTTTCAACCGTAGTTATAGAAAGTATTCAATCAAATAAAAGAAAATAATATGGAATTTTTTAGAATTATTGACAAACAAGTAACCGAGGAGCAACTTCAAAATAAAATACATCCACAAAGTATTGCGGACTTTACGCAAACGATGATGTTTCTTGAAAATATCGAAAATAATTTTATGGGATTGACGCTTTGGGGCGAATTCAATATTAGTTACGATAAAATAAATGGCGGTGTTCGGTTTGCTTTATTGGATTGTCCGAATGCATTAACTTGGACAATCACTGCCGGTTTTCCGCCTGAAAAAGACAAAATAGTTTTGCATTGCACCATCAACAGAATCCAAAAACCTATCGAATTTATTGAGGAAATTGAGGATTTTTTAGAGGAATGGGAAGATGGCTTAAAGCGGGATTTTTAAATCCTAATATTAATTTTTGCGTCAATATTTAAAAACAATCAATTGATTTTAAAATTCTGCTTCAAAAGAGAGAAAATTTTCTATCCCTGTCTTTAATGTGTTCATTATAAACCAATAGCACAGTCAAAAAAGCAACCTCACTGCAAATGTGTGAATTATGTAAGGTATTCACAGAATAATGTAACCCTTCCTAAAACTAAGCGTTTAGCTTTGTCACCAAATGAAAACGCTGGGAAAACCAAATAAAAATCATGCTTTTGGCCCCTTAATTAATTAACCCTAAAATCGAATAAATGAAGAAAATTATTTTTAGCCTGTTACTCTTAGGAGCAATAACAGCAAATGCACAAGAGAAGGAATACAACCAATGGTCTGTTGAGGCAGAAGCCGGAGTTCACAAAGTTACGACCCCTTTCGCTCCTGGATACGCAACCGCAACCCCAAGCTTATGGCAAGGAGGTCTTGGTGTACGTTACATGATGAATGAAAAATTTGGTTTTAAATTGGATGGAGGCTATAATAATATATCAGACAGTGACGGTAGCCAAGAATTTGAAACAGAATATTACAGAGCCAGTTTACAAGGTGTTGTAAATATGGGTAATGTGCTTGATTTCAGAAGCTGGACCAATACTTTTAACGTTTTATTGCACGCTGGTGCGGGATATTCTGCACACAAGCCAAAATCTCCAATTGCGCTTCAAAGTACAGATCAAATGTTGAATTTTATCGTTGGGATTACGCCTCAAATAAAATTAACCGACCGTTTGGCGCTTACTGGTGATTTAAGTGTAATCAATCACGTGAGACAATCTGTAACTTGGGATGGAACTCAGAGCTTAAGCTCAACACTTACAAACAACCAATCAAGAGGTTTTAATGGCACAATTGTAAATGCCAATGTTGGCTTAACATTTTACTTAGGTAAAAAAGCCATTCACGCCGACTGGTATTCAGAAGAAAACACTTTAAGAAGTGAAATTGATTCGTTGAACGTTCGCCTTACTAAAGTGGAAAACGACATGAAAGACAGTGACAATGATGGAATTGCAAACTATTTAGACCAAGAACCTAATACAGTTGCCAATGCTTTAGTTGATTCAAAAGGTCGTGCTGTTGATGTAGATAACGATGGTATTCCAGATGCAATGTTATCGCCATTAGATGCTCGTTACGCCAGTAAAGGGGACACTCAAGGAGGTAATATCATAAAAGAATTAATTGACAATGGATACGTAAATGTATATTTCCGTTTCAATAGCACAACTCCAGAAGATTATTCATTACAATCAGTTAATTATTTGATTATCTATATGAATGAAAATCCAGGATCGAAAGCAGAACTTATTGGTTATGCAGATGAACTTGGTGATGCGTCTTACAATCAAAAACTTTCTGAAAAAAGAGCAAATAAAGTACAAGAATTGTTGGTTGCTGCAGGTATTGACGCTTCTCGTTTAACCGTTCGCGGTGGTGGTGAAGATACTTCAGTGGATAAAAATTCAGCAGGTGCACGTCAATTGGTTCGTCGTGTAACTTTTAAATTGAAATAAGGTAAACTACTTTTCTAAATATAAAATCCCTGTTGTTTTGTAACAACGGGGATTTTATATTTTTTGCCAGCAACCATTTAGTATGCTTTTAAATTTTAAAAATCCTGACAAAAGCGTATTCTTCAGAAAAAGTGTGAATTATGCAAAGTATTGTTACAATTGTGTAACTAATTCTTAACTGAGGACTATAGCTTTGTTGTATAAAAAAAACTTTAGGGATTGCCAATAGGCATCGTCTTTTTGGCACCTAAAACAACTAATTTAAAATAAAACAATACATGAAAAAAATTATTTTTAGCCTAATCTTATTAGGTGCTATTACAGCAAACGCTCAAGATAAAAACAATCCTTGGGCTATTGGCATTGGCGTAAACGCAGTTGACTTTTACCCTACAAACGTAGATATCCCTACTGGCTACGGTGGCTGGGGTGATGAATTTTTCAATGCAGGCGACCATTACAACATTCTTCCAGCAGTATCAAAAATTTCTGTCGGTAAATATTTAGCGGATGGCTTCAGTCTTGAAGCAGCAGGAACTTTGAACAAAATATCTAAAATGGGTGACAACAGTGTTAGCGATTTGATGTATTTTGGTTTAGATGGAGCATTAAAATTTAATTTTGGAAGTATTCTTGGAGAAACTGCCTGGTTTGATCCTTATGTTTCAGTTGGTGGTGGTTACACTTGGTTAGATAAATTTGGAGCACCTACCGCAAATGGAGGTGTTGGTATCAATTTTTGGTTCAATGATAATATTGGATTGAATGTTGAATCAAAATACAAACACGTTTTTGACAACGCAGACATTTTACAACATTTTCAACATTCTGTTGGAATTGTATTGAAATTTGGTGGAACTGACACTGATGGTGACGGTATTTTCGACAAAGATGATGCTTGTCCAACTGTATTTGGTTTGGCTGCTTTTAACGGTTGTCCTGATACTGACGGTGATGGCGTTGAAGATTCAAAAGACGCTTGCCCGACTGTTGCAGGTTTGGCCGCTTTAAACGGTTGTCCTGATGCTGATGGTGACGGAATTGCAGATAAAGATGATGCTTGTCCAAATGAAAAAGGAACTAAAGCAAACAAAGGTTGTCCAGATACTGACGGAGATGGCGTTGTTGATAAAGACGATGCTTGTCCAACTGTTGCAGGTCCAGCTGACAATAAAGGTTGTCCTTGGCCAGATACTGACAGAGATGGTGTTACTGACAATTTAGACAAATGTCCTACTGTTGCAGGTCCAGCTTCAAATAATGGTTGTCCGGTAAAACCAACTGTTGAGGTGATGGCTACTTTGAATGAGTATGCTAGAACTATTTTGTTTGACACAAATAAAGCAACTTTCAAAAACGAATCTATGAATATCTTAAAATCAATGACTGCAATCTTTAAAGATTATCCAGAAGCTGATTTTATTATTGCAGGCCATACTGACAGTGTAGGTTCAGACAAATCAAACCAATTATTGTCTGAAAGAAGAGCCGCCGCTGTTAGAGATTATTTAATCTCAAATGGTATCAATGCTGATAGATTGACAACTGTAGGTTTTGGAGAAAGCAAACCAGTTGACACAAACGCTACAGCTGCAGGCCGTCAAAATAACAGACGCACTGAAGTGACTTTAAAAAATTAAGCAAATAGCGCTTAAATCATAAAAGTAAAAATCGCCTAAAATTAATTTTTTAGGCGATTTTTTTTGGAAATTATTTCGAATGATGTCCAAATTGTTTTAAATCTTAAACGCAACTTTAAAATAATCGTTCACGTCAATTACCATCATTCCTGCTTCTTCAGCTGCATTCATACCCAATATGCCATCTTCAAAAACAACACAATCTTGTGGTTTAATACCCATTAATTCTGCACATTTTAAAAATGTTTCGGGATGGGGTTTATGATTAATAATATCATCGGCAGTAATAACAATATCAAAATAATTTTCTAATCCAATCACCTCCAAGGTTTTTTTAGCGCCATTTTTGGTGCTCCCTGTTCCTATGGACATCGGTAAAATGGTGTGATATTTTCTAATGACATCGGTAACCACTTCAATTTCTTCTGTTAAATTTACCAAGGTTTTAAAATGGTCTTCCTTCACTTTTCCAACGATTTCAGGATTCATTTTGGTGCCAAACATTTCGTTCAATTTTTCAATGGTCGCCGTTCTTGGCATTCCAGTCAATTGCATAAACAACGAAGCGTTAAAATCTATTCCGTAAGGCACTACAGCCTTTCTCCAAGATTTGAAATGACTTGGCATGGTGTTGGCGATGGTGCCGTCTAAATCAAAAATAAGTGCTTTTGCTTGTTGGGGTATTTTAATCATAATTTAATTTAAGCTGCAAAAGTACTGATTTTAGCACAATTTGACCCTTTCAACAAAGATTTTAAAATTATTTTAACGTGACGTAAAAACTGCTAAATTGCCTCATACAATTTCCCCGGCAATGGTTTTACCATGCCTTTCATTTCCAAATTAAACAACAATGAGGTGGTTTGATGAATGGGTAATTTGCAGTTTAAGGAAATTAAATCGATGAGTTCTTTGCCGTTTTGTGCCAAAAAATCATACAGCAACTGTTCGTTTTCCGTCAATTCAACAAAAAGTTGTTTTTGAATGGATTTCTTAACGTTTTTCGGACTCTCCCAGTTCAGCATCTCGATTAAATCTTTTGCAGATGTTAATATGGCGGCCTTGTTGTTTTTAATTAATTCATTGCAGCCTTTGCTGTACATATCGGTGCTTCTTCCGGGAACGGCAAACACATCCCGACTGTAGGAATTCGCAATATCGGCCGTGACTAAAGAACCCCCTTTTTCGGCCGATTCAATAATGATGGTGGCTTCAGACATTCCAGCGACAATCCGGTTTCGTTTTAAAAAGTTTTCACGCAGCGGTTGGTCATTTTTCCAGAATTCTGTCAGAAATCCGCCATTTTTATGAATCTCTGAAATGTACTTTTTATGAATTTTAGGATACACTTCTTCAAATCCGTGCGCCAAAACACCAATGGTTTGCAGTTCGTTTTTTAACGCAGCTTTATGCGCGCAAATATCGACGCCATAAGCAAAACCGCTCACAATTATTGGGTTGAATTCTTTTAAATCAGCTATCAATTTTTCGCAAAAATCTCTTCCGTAACTCGTAATTTGTCGCGTTCCCACAATGCTGATGATTGGCCCGGTGTTTAAATTGATATTCCCTTCTTTAAATATTAAAATTGGCCCATCTATGCAATGTTTGAGTCTTTCCGGATAATCTTTATCGGTAAAAAAGAGCGTTTCAATATTGTTTTCCTGAATGTATTTCAGTTCTTCTTCGGCTTCAATTAAATTTTCTTTATTAAATAAATTTTTGACAGAAAGTGTGCCAAAACCAAAAATGTCTTCAATGTTTTTGCGTTTTTCATGGAACACATTTTTTGCGCTTCCGCAGTGTGCAATTAACTTTTTTGCGTTAATGTCACCAATGCCTTTTACGCGCTGCAACGCCAAAACGTACAGCAAATCTTCTTCTAGCATATTTTAACAATTTGAGTGTCAATATATAAAATTATTGTTAATAAAAATTGCGCTTAACCATTAATTTAGCGACAGATTTTTATATATTTGTTTCAATGACGACAGCAAACTACATAAGCGATTTATTATACCGATACGAATGTGTGATTGTGCCTAATTTTGGCGGTTTTGTAACCAACGAAATTTCGGCAAAAGTGAATCATTTTACCCACACTTTTTATCCGCCTTCCAAACAGCTGACTTTCAATTCCCATTTGCAAAATAATGACGGATTGCTGGCTAATTATGTGGCTGCCGCCAAAAACATTTCCTATTCGGAAGCTTTGGAAGTTATTGAAAAAGAAGTCGTTGAATGGAAACTTCTTATGAATGTTGAAGTGCTTGAATTGGAAAATATTGGATCGTTTAAATTAAATAAAGAGCATAAACTCATTTTTGAACCTATAAATTCCATTAACTATTTAACCTCCTCTTTTGGATTGGGTTCCTATGTTTCGCCGGCAATAAAACGCGTTGTTTACCAAGAAAAAATAAAGCAGCTGGAACCATTTTCAACGGAAGAAACCAAACGAAAAACGCCTGCATTCATTAAATATGCGGCAACTGCGGCAATTCTTTTTGCTTTGGGCACAGTTGGCTGGAATGAATACCAAAAAATGGAGCACAAAAACTTGGTTGCCGAGGCCGAACAACAACAAAAGAAAGTTGAAAAAACCATACAGGAAGCAACCTTTGTGATTGCAAATCCCTTGCCTGCAATTACCTTAAACATCACCAAAGAAACCTATAATTACCACATTATCGCCGGCGCTTTCAGAACGCCTGAAAATGCAGAGAAAAAATTGCAGCAATTGCTTGAAAAAGGATACAATGCCAAAATTTTGGGCGTAAATAAGTGGGATTTAACCCAGGTTGCCTTCGAGAGTTTTGCCACCGAAGATGAAGCGATAAACAAAATGCGAATCATTCATAAAACGGAGTCTCAAGACGCTTGGTTACTGGTTAAAGAATACTAATCTTTAACTTTTACAGCAGCTTTTTCTATTTTAAAAAAACCATTTTTTCGAAAATAAATTCAATAACCATGGCTAAAACACCTAAAGAATCTTTAACCATTTTAACCGATATTGTTTTACCTGGTGAAAGCAATCCGTTGGGAAATTTATTTGGAGGCGAGTTATTGGCGCGCATGGACAGGGCTTGCAGCATTGCGGCACGCCGTCATTCCCACGCAATTGTGGTTACCGCATCGGTAAATCATGTGGCATTCAACAACGCCATTCCCGTTGGCAGCGTGGTGACTATTGAAGCCAAAGTTTCACGGGCTTTTAAATCTTCTATGGAAATTTATGTGGATGTTTGGATTGAAGACCGGGAATCTCAAGAGCGTTCAAAAGTAAATGAAGGCATTTACACCTTTGTGGCTGTTGACAAAGCTGGAAAACCAATCGCCGTTCCTCAAATTGAGCCAGAAACCGCCCTTGAGAAAGAACGCTATGAAGGCGCTTTACGCCGTAAACAATTGAGTTTAATCCTTTCAGGAAAAATGAAACCTGCCGACGCTAAAGAATTGCAGGCCTTGTTTGTTGGGTAAAATCCGTTATTGGTTAAATGTTATTAGTTAAAACAGTAAGTTATATCAACTCCAAAATACCAACAATCCAAATAGTCTAAAATTACATCTTATAAATCCAGGAAGCTGGATTTTCTGTGGTTACATTTCGGGACAACACAAAACCCAAAATTGTTTTTCCTGTAATTTTATCGGTAAAAATAGTGCCAATTTCTTGTTTTGTTTTTACTTTTTGTCCTGTGTTCACAAATACATTCTCCAAATTTTTATAGACCGAAATATAATCCCCATGCTGAATTAATACGGCTTTTAAATTACCGCCCAATACTTGAACCGACAAAACAGTTCCTTCAAAAATAGCGCGCGCTTTACTGCCGCTGTCTGTGGTAATTCTTACGCCATTGCTTTGTATGGTGGCCGTTTTTACAACAGGATGCGGCTGTTTTCCGTAATAGGTAGAAACAAATCCTTTTTCAACGGGCCAAGGCAACTGTCCTTTATTAGAGATGAATTTTGATGCCAATTCCTTGGCTTCTGCCGTAAGGGTAAAGGTTGTGGATGTTGGTTTTGACGTGTTTTTATTGGAAGCAACAATAGCATCTCTAATTATTTTATCTATTTGGGCGTCAATCTTTCTTTCTTCCTTTTGAAATTGGGTAATTTGCCTTTTGTATTTATTTTCCTTGTCTTTTATCTGGCTCAATAACCCTTCTTGTTCCTTCTTTTCTTTTTGAATTACAATTCGCTCTTGTTGCTGTTCAGTTAATAGATCCTGTTTTTGCTTCTTTTTTGAAATTAAGGTATCTGTTAATGCCTGAATTTCTATTGTTTTTCGCTGAATTTCTTCCGCCTGATTTTTTCTGAAACTGGAATATTGTTTCATATACTGAAAGCGTTTGTAGCCCTGATAAAAATTTTCGGAAGAAAGCAAAAACATTATTCGGCTGTTTTGGGACTTGCTTTTGTACGATTTAAAAATCATTTGTGCATAGTCTTTTTTCAGCGCTTCCAAGTTGCGTTGGTTTTTGTTTATTTCAAGTTGGTTGGTGTAAATTTCATTTCCAAGTTCAGAAGATTCACGGGAAATAACTGTTATTAATTCTTCCCTTTTTTTAATTTTATCAGTTAAATCCTTCACCTCAACCAATAAATTTTTTTCTGCTTTTATGGTGGTTTTAAGCAAACCGTCCAAATAAACAATCTCCTTTTTAATTTGATTTTTACGCGCCTCCAAATTATCACGTTTTGTGTTTTGGGCCGAAATTCCCACACTTAAAAACAGTGCTGAAAAAAGAAAAATACATTTAATTTTAAACTGCATTATTTTAGGCTAATTTCTTTATATCCTGATGGAATCTCAAAAGGAAACGTTAATTCTTCATTAAATTCAACCGACTTATATTCAATATTGATGGTGGTTAAATTATTGTGGTCTGTGGCCCTTATATTAATATTTTCGGGAAACTGCTCGCCTTTAATGTTTTTATAGTTTGCGTATGAAACGGAAAGCATTTGCTGTTTTTCGGTATTGGTAATTTCTTGTCGGTTAAGTTTGAAATTATCAGGATTCATAAAAAACAAAATACCAAACAATTCATTTTCCTTTATTGGTGATAATTGATACAACTGATTGTCAATTTTAGAATCATATTTTTCCTTTTTTAAGTTTAACACAGCTTGTCCCAACAAAATATTTTGAACCTTTTGATAATCCAACTCTGTTCCCAGAAATTTGCTTAACAAGGAAAAATCACCATCAAAGTAAGTTCCGTTAAGTTTTTCATAATAACTAACCCTGTCTGGCGTAATTTTAACTTTCGCCAAAGGAAATCCCAACTTGGTGGCGCTCATCCAAATAGTTTTATCCATATCAATCCGAAGTTTGACATTGACAGAGGTTGACATTTTATTGTCGGAATATTTGGCGTTTAAATTGGCATTCACCGTTTTCTGGTTGAAAGTATTGTCGTAGTGATTGCTTATTATTTTTTTGGTGGTGATATCTTCAATACCGTCCATATTTGCCAAACTTTTTTTGCTTTTGCACGAAGAAAGTGCAAGTAACATCAATATCGCTATTTTAAAATAATGCTTCATCTTATAAATTTATTTTCTTAACGCAGCGGATCTTTGTTTGTATTTTATTGCTTCACTTTTGTTTCCCAACTTTTCATAACTTATGGAAAGTTGTTCATAAAAATCGGCTTCCATTGCGCTGTTATCGATAACAAAATCAATGCCAATACTTAAAACGGCGATTGCTTCGTTATATTTTCCCAGTTTATTTAGCGCCAAACCATTCATTTTATATAAAAAAGGCTGCTCGGGAAACAATTCCAATGCCTCTTTGCTTTTGGCATAAACCTGTTCAAAAAGCTCACCTGCCGCTTCAATGTCCAAAATTTGCTTTACAATTTTAAATTCCTTGTTTTTTGAATAGGAATTTTTTAATGTTTCAATGTCCGAATTTCCGGTGGCAATTTCAACTGTTTTTTCGGGAACTGCGTTTCTGTTTTCCAAAAAACTTTTGAACGATTTTAGCCTTAAAGTTGCCATCGCATTTTCTTCAATTTTTGCAATCAATACTTCTGCCTGATCAAAATTTTGATTTTGAATGTAAAGAAACACCAATTCTTCGGATTCTTTTGGTTGAGGCTGAACAATCTTTTTTTGAACTTCAATGGCTTTATTGAAATTTCGCTGCGCTTTTAAAATTGCCACTTTATGATGCAGCAAATACTTATTTTCGGGTTCTTGCTGTAAGGCTTTATCAATAAATTGTTCTGCCTCAAAATAATTGTTTAACTCTAAATGATTTTTTGAAAATTCAAAAAAAACAGCAAAATTTGAAGTGTCAATTTCATTGCACAATTCCAAACTTTCAATGGCTTTTCCATAATTTTTTAAAGCTTTTTGCTTTAAAGCTTCAAAAAAATGGGCTTGAAATTTTAAGCTGTTTTCTTCTTCAATAGTTACTTTTTGGGCAAACGAAATACTCGAAATGAACAACATTCCAATCGCAATTACCCGATGCAAATTCTTGGTTCCCATACAGCGCCGCAATATACAATTTATTCAAATGAAAAAAATGTTAATCATTGTTTAGAACAGAGAAAATAGAACAGAGAAAATAGACAAATTTTACTTGATATCCTTAATCATTGGCATTCCAGTTAAAATTTAGTAATTCCTCTTGTTAAAAATTTGATTTCCGTCTTCGGTCTTCTGTCTTCGGACTTCTAACTTTTAGATTCCCTTCGGAATAGCATCAATTAATTTTTGGGCATACGCCGTTTTTGGCGATTCGTAAATAGCATCGGCGTCGCCAATTTCTTCAATTTTACCTTGGCTCATCACCACCAACTGATCGGCCATATATTTTACAACCGCCAAATCGTGGGAAATAAAAATATAGGTGAAGCCAAAGTCAGCTTTCAGTTCATTCAGCAAATTCAATACCTGTGCCTGCACTGAAACATCAAGCGCCGAAACCGATTCATCGCAAATAATCAGCTTCGGATTCAAGGCAATAGTACGCGCAATGCCAATCCGCTGCCTTTGTCCGCCCGAAAATTCATGCGGATAGCGGTAAAAATGCTCCGTCTGCAAACCAACGCGTTCCAACAATTCAAAAACATATTTTTTTCGTTCTTCGGATGAATTTAATATTCCGTGCACTTTCATGGGTTCCATCAATGCCTCACCAACCGGTATTCTCGGATTGAGCGATGAAAACGGATCTTGGAAAATGATTTGGACTTCTTTTCTGAAATCTTTCAATTCCTTTTTTGTCAGATTGGTAACATCCTTTTGCTTGTAAAAAATTTGTCCTTTTGTGGCTTTTTCCAAATGCAGAATGGTACGCCCCAAAGTGGTTTTCCCACAACCCGATTCTCCAACCAAGCCTAAAGTTTCCCCTTCAAAAAGCTGAAAGGAAACTTCATCAACCGCTTTTACGGGATTTGCCGTTCCGAAGAAAAAAGGTTTTTCGGTATTGAAATACGTCGCTACATTTTTAACTTCCAGCAATGGTTTTGTGGCGTAAATTTTTGCGTGAAAATCGTTGCGCTGTTCTTTTGTGTAAATTTCATTGTCAACCGTGTTTTCTATAAAATCTTTTACGGTGGGTAACTTTTTTAGGCGTTCTTTTAGGTTGGGTTTCGAATTTATGAGCGCTTTTGTGTAATTGTGAACAGGGTTTTTAAAAACCTGCGTTACATTTCCCTGCTCCACAATTTCTCCTTGATACATCACCAAAACAGTATCGGCTATTTCCGAAACCAAGGCCAAATCGTGCGTGATAAAAATAATGCTCATTTCGGTTTCTTGCTGAAGCGCTTTCAGCAATTCAATAATTTCTTTTTGTATGGTAACATCAAGCGCCGTGGTTGGTTCATCGGCAATTAAAATTTGAGGTTTGCAGGCAATCGCCATCGCAATCATCACCCGCTGTTTTTGTCCGCCCGAAAGTTGGTGCGGATATTGGCTGTACATCATTTCGGCCCTTGGCAATTTCACCTTATGAAACAATTCAACAACCTGATTTTTAGCTTCCTTTTTCGACAGTTTTTTATGCTGCAATAAAATCTCCTGAACCTGATAGCCACAAGTTAAACTCGGGTTTAAAGAGCTCATCGGTTCCTGAAAAATCATAGAAATTTTATTTCCCCTTATTTTTTGAAAATCTTTTTCTGAAGTCGATTGTAAATTGGCGTTGTTGAATAATATACTGCCGGTGATGGTCGCATTTTTTGGGAGCAATCCTAAAATCGCCAATGAAGTCACCGATTTACCGCTGCCCGATTCGCCCACAATTCCCAAAATTTGTTGCGCATTCAATTCAAATGAAACGACATTAACCACCTTATTTTGGTCGAATGAAATGGATAAATTCTGAACTTTTAAAATAGGTTCCATAGGGTTCATGTTGGTGTTTCTCTTGGTTACGAATATAGCCAAATTTGAACAAAATACATATAGTTTCTTCGTTGATTCATTTAAAAAGCAGCAATTGAAAGATGCTTTTTTAACCGCAAAGGCGCAAATATTTTCGCAAGGTACTCAAAGTATTTATCCATTAATTCAACGCTAAAAAATGCCAATTCATGTTGGTCTCAAATATTAAATAATCAAATCTGTTGTTTTCTTGCGCCCTTTGAGATTTTTTTATTGCGCTCCTTGCGGTTAAAAAATAGCACAAAAGCTATTGAATTAATTATTTTTGGTCGCTAATTTCACCAATCCGACCGCAGAAACCAGTGCCCAGCAACCTTCCAAAATCACAAATGGCATATAATTTAAAAGTAAGGAAGCCAAACACGCAATTGCAGCCCCCATAAAATTTAACAGTAAATAGGGCAAACTGTCGGTTTTAATCTTGTCCATTAAATTGAGAAAAAATGCCAATAAAAGTAAGGTTATGCCAATAAATCCGGTCCAGTCGATGTAGTTCATTTTGATAAAAGCAATTAATTAGGAATTCAGCCATTTTTTAAATTCTGCTGCTTTATTTTTACTGATTATAATGGAATTATTAAGTTTCGTCATTATTTTTAATTGATTATTTCCATATTTTAATATTTCATCTATTCCCTTAACTGAGAGAATAAATTGTCTGTTTGCCCTAAAAAAAACAGCATGGTCTAAGCTATTGTAAAGTTCGTCCAAACTTGAATTATGGGTGTATTTTTTTCCATCTAAACAAGTGATTGAAGTTATTGAGTTCTCTGTACTTATAAAGGCAATTTCCTCAACTTTTAATGAAATTAATTTATTTTTTGAGTAGGTCAATATCCTTTTTTTAGTTTTTAAATCATCTTCAATTTCATCATCCTTATTAATTTCGTTATCAATTTTATCACTAATCTTCTTCCTGTAATTTGTTAAATTCAAATTTAATTTTGAAAGTGTTAAAACTTCTCCCATCAGAAGCTGATTTTTTAATTCCAATTCTTTTTCATAATAATTACTCAAAAATCTAACAACGATAACTGAAAGTAAAATTACAGAGATGCCTGACAATAAATAAACCAATAAAAAGGTGACTTTCAACTTATTAATTTCCTTATCAATTTTATCAATATTGGCGTGTGCCGCAATAATCCAATCTGAATTTTTAACGGGATATAAGTATATTATTTCAGAGCTTCTATTTGAGTTAAATTCTCTTAATCCGCCCAATTGTTTCTTGTTTTTTAATAATTGATAAAAATCTTCTGAATCAATACTGTTGTCAAGCGGTCTTACATAAGATTCATTCGGGATAATTTGATTGCCAATTTTTTGTGGGTCCGGGTGGCAAATTTCAACACCAGACCAATCAAACATACAAATAAAGCCCGATTCGGTATTGGTGCCTTCAATACTTTTTTGGATATTATTAATTATAGTGTCTCTTTCTAAACCATTTGCGATTTGATAGGATATTAAATTTGAAAATTCACGGGCCTCTCTTTGGCTTGATTCAATTTGAATTTCCAAAAACTGATTGGCGCTAACTTTAACCAAATAATTCATACTGAAATAACCAATACCGAACACAATTAATGTTATTGTAAGTAAAGTAGGCAGGTATAATTTATCTTTTTTCAAAAAGCATCATTTTTTTAGTTCAATTTTCTCCCTTTCAACCCTTGTTTTTTCCTTTTCACATATTTTAAATTGTGTAAAAAAGAGAAAACTATTTTATTTGGTATGAAATTAAATCAATTTTAATTAAAATTCTAATATTATGAAAACAAAATTTTTAACACTAGCAGTTTTTTTTCTTTTATCGGTTGCGGTTTCATGCAGTGATGATGACGACCCAACTCCTAATCCAAACGTAACTTTTAAAGCTGTCTTAAATGGAGCAAGTGAATCAACTCCTAATGCTTCAACAGCTACAGGAACATCAACACTTACATTTAATACCACTACAAAAATTTTCACAATCACAATAGCACATACCATTGCGGCTGCTACAAACGGACACATTCACAAAGGTGCAATTGGGGTAAGCGGCTCTCCTGTTTTTCCTTTTGTTAGTTTTACTTCTCCAATAACTTATACAAGTATTGCTTTGGATGCAAGTCAAGAAGCTGATCTTAATGCTGGACTTTATTATGTTAATATTCATAGCGCCGCGTTTCCGGGAGGAGAAATTAGAGGCCAGCTTATTAAACAGTAAGCTGTTGTTCATCTGGTGGTTATTAAACAATTACATTATAAATTTTTGAGAAATGCCTTGCTTCTTAAACCAAAGTTTATATTCAAACTTATTTAGACTTTAGTATAGATATTGTCAGTAAAGAAGTCGGGCATTATTTGTCTCATATTTCAAAAAGTGTCATTTTTTGATTCAATTTTTTCCCTTTTAACGTGGTCTTTTTGTTTTTCAAAAGCACAATTTGATATTTATCGGAGTTTAGACTCCAAAATAATTTAGTAAAGAAATAGATGGTTTTAATTTTATGGTGTACAGAAGTTGAAAACAAGAAATTTTAAAATATTGTTGATTGTATTGGTATTAATTATCATAAGTTTATTTTTTATTATAAATTTATATAACAAACCATTTATAGATATTAAAAAATCAAATCCCGAATTAGAGGTCACTGCGCAAGAAATATTAGATGATTATCTAGCTGATGAATATTCAGCAAATGAAAAATATGTTGATAATTTAATTCAAATTAAAGGTGAAATAGCCGAAATTTCTTTTGACAAGGGAATTAGTATCATAACATTAAAAGACAGAAGTGGCTTTTCAAGTATTATCTGCCATATGTTGCCTGAGACTAACTTAAATGTTTTGAAACTTAAAAAAGGAAGCCAGATTACGATAAAAGGTGTTTGTACTGGTTATTTATTTGATATTATGATGGTTAGATGTATCTTAACTAATAGCAATTTTAATGAAAAATAGAATTATAGTAATACTGTTGCTTTTAATGTCTATCCAGCTTTTTTCCCAGGAAAGATATTTAACAAAAGAAGGTTACATCTCCTTTTTTTCACATTCTTTGGTTGAAGACATAAAAGCCGATAATTACCAAGTTTTAAGTGTTATTGATAAAAAAACTGGTGAAATAGCTATTCAATTATTGATGAAATCTTTTATGTTCAAAAAAGCATTAATGCAAGAGCATTTTAACCAAAGCTATGTAGAATCATATAAATACCCAAAAGCCACCTTTAAAGGATATATACAAAATTTAAAGGAATTAGACGTTCAAAACGAAACTGTTGAGATAAAGGGAATCTTATCATTGCACGGAAAAGAAAAGGAAATAAGTACCATCGCAAACATTCAAATTCTAAAAGACCAAATTAATTTATCTGGCCATTTTATGGTTGAAGTGGCCGATTTTGATATTAAAATACCCATTGTGGTAAGAAATAATATTGCAAAAACAATTAAAATCACTTTTGATTTACAACACAAACCCTATAAATAAGAAATAGATAATTTTATTAAATGTTAAATTTTAAACGAATGAAAAATTTACTGTTGGTTTTTTTAATCTTTTTTATGTCTGATTCCCTATTTTCCCAGACCTTGGATGCTATTTTGGCAAAAGAATCAGTTGAAAATTCTGTTGATGTTTCTGGAACTTTTAATGGGACAAGAATTATGAATGGCCAATCTATTGAAACAAGGCAAAAAGGAGTTTTGGAATTTTTGATTCAGCATAGATTTGGCAGAATAAATTCTGGAGGTTATGAGTTATATGGTCTTGACGAGTCAAATATTCGATTTGGTCTAGAATATGCTGTAACCGACGATTTTGCAATTGCTTTAGGGAGAAGTTCTTTTGAGAAAGTTTATGACGGTTATCTTAAATTCCGTTTACTGAAACAGAAAACAGGGAATAAATCAGTTCCTTTAAGTGTCACATTATTTGCTAGTGGCGCAGAAAAAACATTAAAGGATTATGACCCCGCCAAAAAACCTAGTTTCAGCGATCGTTTAGTATATACTAGTCAGGTTTTAATCGCGCGTAAATTTAATCCGAATTTTTCTCTTCAAATTTCACCAACCTATATACATTATAATACAGCTTCAAGCTCACTTAATCCAAATGATATATATGCGGTTGGTTTTGGAACTAAAATCAAAATTAGTAAGCACCTGTCAGTCAACGGCGAATATTATTACTCGGTTAATTCATTTAAATCAATAGAAACTGAAAATTCAATTGCCCTAGGAATAGGCATTGAAACTGGTGGTCATATTTTTCAATTAATTTTCACCAACTCAAGAGCAATGATTGAAAAAGGTTTTATTGCAGAAACGCAGGGCGATTTTTTTAATGGGGATATTCATTTTGGTTTTAACATTTCAAGAGATTTTTACTTGATTAAAGCAAAAAATGAAGAAAAGTTATATTAATAATTGATCATTTAATAATATGCAATTTTAGCTAAAGCAGTCAATATGTTCACGTAAGTGTTTTATTTAATTCGAAATGGGAGCAATTGCCTTAATGATATTTTTTAAGATAATATAAAAACCAATTACTAATTCTAAAATCAAAATTATGAAAAATCTATTAACGATTACAGGTATGTTTTTAATGTTATTTGCTGTATCCTGTTCTTCAGGCAGCGATGATGATGACCCAATTTTAAATCCACCTCCAACTACCATAACTTATACCAATACTATTAGCGCAATTGTAAATGGAAATTGTACCGGATGCCATGGAAGCACACCAACAAATGGAGCTCCAATGTCTTTAACTACCTATGCTAATGTGAAAGATGCCGTTACTTCAAGAGGCTTAATAAGCCAAATTGAATCAGGGAATATGCCAAAAAACGGAACGAAACTGTCAGCAGCCCAAATTCAAAATTTTAAAACTTGGCAAACTAACGACTTTCCTCAATAGTTTTTAAATACGTGAATGGTTACATAGATGTTTTTTCTCCTTTTTATTGCCATTAATTGGGGAAAGAAATGTCTATTATTATCCATTTTTCTTTTTTTAATCTACTCATTGCCTGCGTTAAAAATAAATTTCTTCAATTAAGCTTTGGTTAAATGAGTATTTAGCGGTTTTTCGCCGATAAAAGATTGCAGCGATAAGCCCGACCTGCCTGCCTGCCGGCAGACCCGCCAAAAAGGCAGGCAGGCTCACCAAAAAGGCAGGCAGGCACAAATATTTAACAACATAATTGCCAAAATTGTATCTCACTTTTATTGCGTACTTTTGCAAAAATTTGAAATATGAACTATTTATCCGTTGAAAATATATCGAAATCTTTTGGTGAAGTGGCGCTTTTCAGCAATGTTTCATTCGGCATAAATAAAGACCAAAAAATTGCATTTATTGCCAAAAACGGGACCGGAAAAACCACCATTTTGAACATTATTGCCGGATTGGCGAGCGCGGACAGCGGACAAGTGGTGTCGCGCAAGGGCATAAAAATTGAATATTTGTCGCAGGAAGACAATTTAGACGACAATTTAACGGTGGAGGAAACCATTTTTAATTCGGATAACGAGACGTTAAAAGTGATTGAGGAATATGAAAAAGCGTTGCATAATCCCGATGATGAAAAGGCTTACCAAGTGGCTTTTGAAAAAATGGACCGGCTCAACGCCTGGGATTTTGAGACCCAATACAAACAAATTTTATCGAAATTAAAATTAGATGATTTAACCCAAAAAGTGAGTTCCCTTTCGGGCGGACAACGCAAAAGATTGTCTTTGGCGGTGATTTTAATCCATAAATCGGATCTGTTAATTTTGGATGAGCCCACCAACCATTTGGATTTAGAAATGATTGAGTGGCTTGAAAACTATTTCCAGAAAGAAAAAGTTACGCTTTTGATGGTGACGCACGACCGTTATTTTTTAGAACGTGTTTGCAATGAAATTATAGAATTAGACCAAGGCAATTTATACACCTACAAAGGAAATTATTCCTATTTTTTAGAGAAAAAAGAAGAGCGACTAGCGATTGAACAGGCAAGTGTGGACAAAGCCAAAAACCTGTTTGTGAAAGAGTTAGAATGGATGCGCAGACAGCCAAAAGCGCGTACCACAAAATCGAAATCGCGGATTGACGATTTTTTCATCATCAAGGAAGAAGCGCATAAACGAAGAGACAACCACAAAGTGCAGCTGGAAATTGACATGGAGCGTTTGGGTTCAAAAATTGCAGAATTTCACCACGTTTCAAAATCGTTTGGCGATTTGAAAATTTTGGACAGGTTTGATTATGTTTTCAAAAGAAACGAACGCATTGGAATTATCGGCAAAAACGGTACGGGAAAATCGAGTTTCATAAAAATGCTCACCGGACAAATACCTGTTGATTCGGGCAAAGTGGTGATTGGGGAAACGATAAAATTCGGACATTATTCGCAAGACGGCATTGTGATAAAACCCGGCCAAAAAGTGATTGAGGTCATCAAGGAATTTGGGGAATACATTCCGCTGACCAAAGGACGAAAAATTTCGGCGGCGCAGTTGTTGGAGCGCTTTATGTTCAGCCGATCAAGACAGTACGATTTTGTGGAAAAATTAAGCGGAGGCGAAAGAAAAAGATTGTATTTGTGCACGGTTTTAATCCAAAATCCGAACTTTTTAATTTTGGATGAGCCCACAAACGATTTGGATATAGAGACCTTAAATGTGCTGGAAGAATTTTTGCTCGATTTTCCGGGCTGCCTGATTGTTGTTTCTCACGACAGATATTTTATGGATAAAATTGTAGACCATCTTTTTGTGTTTAAAGGCGATGGCGTTATTGAAGATTTCCCGGGAAATTATACCGATTACAAAGTGTATGAAGAATCAAAACCTGCGGAAGAAAATACGGCGATAAAAAATACGGATTCCAGAAGCAAAACAACCAATAAAACAGACAATAAAGCAAAATTATCGTTTAAAGAAAAAAAGGAATTCGACAATATTGAAGGAGAAATTGAAGCTTTAACTACCCAAAAAAGTGACATTGAAGCAAAATTTTTAGATGCAGCACTTTCTGTGGATGAAATTAATGAGCTGTCTTTAAAATTGCAGGAAATCAGCAAAAAAATTGACCAAAAAGAAGGTCGTTGGTTTGAGCTTTCTTCCATGTTGGAAAGTTAGGAATTAGGCATTGGGCAATAGGCAATAAGATAATAGAGAGAAAAGACAAATAAATTAGTAAATAGTTGGCAGCTGAACAAATCAACTTTTGAACGAATAAACGATTTAACAGTTCAACAATAATTCAGCTACTCACTATTTTTTTATTTTTCCCCAACCCTAAAGCTTGCCTGTCCGGCAGGCAGGGGCGATAAAAAAATAGCATTGTACATCAACAATCCAAAATCCCAATTGACCAAATAAAAGAATACACAGTTAAACAATTAAACAGTTCAACAAATCAACAATAATCCACTTACACATGAACAATGTTCAACTCATCAATCAGCGGTTCATTGTTAAATCGCAACAATAATTGTGCAACGGCGATGGTGTCTTTTTCGCAATAGATTGCAATACGCGCCACGTCTTTTTCTTTATAATACACGCCGCAAACTTCACTTCCGCTAATATCATCTTTTGGTGAAGGAATGTTTAAAATTAAGGTGAGCAATTTTAGGGAAGTGTAATGTTTGTAATCGCCAAATTTCCACATTTCCATAGTGTCCAAATGCGCAATTTCCCATGGTTTTTTCCCGAATAAATTCAGTTTTTCCGGCAAGGCAATTTGGTTGATGATCATTCTGCGGGCGATATAAGGGAAATCAAATTCTTTGCCGTTATGGGCGCATAAAATGTGCTCGGGTTTGTTAAAATGGCTTTCCAGCAACTTTTTAAATCCGTTTAAAATAACCACCTCATCATCGCCAAAAAAAGAGGTGACGCGAAATGCTCTGTTTGCAGATTTAAAATTGACAAAATACCCCACAGAAATGCAAACGATTTTACCAAACTCCGCCCAAATTCCAGCACGTTCATAAAAATCTTCGGAAGCCACTTCCTTTTTGCGCTGGTAGGCTGTTTTTTGGGTGAAAAGTTCCTGTTTTTCTTCAGACAATTCAGAAAAATTTTCAACTTCCGGAACAGTTTCAATATCTAAAAAAAGGATGTTTTCGAAATTCAGTGTTGCGTTCATAGCTTTTTTAAAGATAAATGTAGTGAAAAAATCAAAACGGATTAGTGCCTAAAACAAAAAGTGCCTGAAGAAGGTTGAATACTGAACTAAATAATGACACTGTTTAATGTTGGTGAACACTTCTTTTCTGGCTTCCTTCCCTCAAGCTATCGGAATCCGGCTTCAGACTTCCTGCAATGAAATCGCTTTCGTAAAAAACCACAACGCTAAACCTAAATTCCCTTATATTTGTGGTATAAATTTTATTAAGATGAAACGAGCCATAACAAATTTTGAGACACAGCAGAATGATTAATGGCGACCTGCCTGCCGGCAGGCAGGCTGCAGCTGTACCAATAAAAAATAAAATTTAAACAGATGAAACATCACCTAATTATTCTTACTGCAATTGTTTTACTTAGTTGTGGAAAAAAAG
>JAUYUA010000017.1 GCA_030694935.1 Lutibacter sp.
GAGACTTTGCGGAGCAGGCGTTTTTAGGTCTCTGACCTAAACGATCGTATATGTTTTCTATGCGGTTTGTAAAAAAAAGCAGTCGGAGACTGAAATTAACTGCCTCAAAGTCGGAGACTTTGCGGAGCGGTTTTTCTTAGTATTTTCTTGATATAACCTTTTAAGACCGATAATTTCATAATCCATTCAAGTGCTTGTCTGAGACGAGTACCTGCTTAATGTGTGATCAAAACAAAGCGTTTGCAACGCGACTATTACAACTTGTAAATAAAATTACCCTAAAGGTATACTACTTTTAAGAAAACCATACTATAAAAACAGAAGCATTTATTAGGTACTTGTTGCAAACGAGCACCAGAGGCTTATTTACACCCAAGCTTGATTTATTTACACTATTTAAAGTCGATTTATGTTTTTATATTTGACCTTTATAAATTAATCTGTTTTTAACAACAACCTCAATCATTATTTACAAAAAAACAAACAACATTGTATCAGATAACACATACCATCGATTTAAAAAATAGTTTAAACTTTATAGAAATTGAAGATTTAAATAAAGCTTCTTATGCCAAAATCCATTTAAATTTGGGCGGAAGTTTACAGGAACTCAAACTTTCAAATCACCATCTTATAAAAGATTTGCATCCTTTAACTTACAACAATACCTACGCTTCTGCTATTTTGTTTCCGTTTGCAAACAGAATTGCTGACGGCTGTTATGTTTATGATAACAAAACCTATCAATTAAAAATAAATCAAGAAGAAGAAAACAATGCGCTTCACGGATTGGCTTACAACAAAGTATTTGAATTGATCCACCAAAAAACAACCCCAGAAAAAGCGGAGGTTTTGCTGAGATTTGAAGAAATTGTTGATTCTGAAGGTTTTCCGTTTACCTACTCTATTGATTTACAATATATTTTAACTAAAGACAGCCTCGATTTAAATGTCACTGTGAAAAATACCGACACCAAAACATTTCCTTTTACCATAGGCTGGCATCCTTATTTTATCAGCCATAATTTATCAAAAAGCGCAGTTCATTTTAAAAGTCGCAAAAAATACATTTTTGATAAAAAAAACATCACCCAAGGCATTGAGGAAATAGCCATTGACCGTAAAATTTTTATTGAAGATAAAACGCTGGATGATTGCTTTGATTTAGAATCAAATGAAATAGGTTTTGAAACGCCTCTTTATAGTTTCGCATTAAAATCATCCGAAAAGGACAGTTTTTTACAATTGTATACGCCACCGCATCCAAATACCATCGCCATCGAGCCTACTACCGGAATCTCAAACAGCTTTAACAATGGCGAGGGACTAAAAACATTAAACCCAAACGATTCCTATCAAATTCACTGGAATCTTAAACTTATTCAAAAATGAACAAAGCATTAGTATCAAACATAAAAACCCACTTTATCGCTAAATTTAAAGGCAATCCTTTAATGATTTTTTCACCGGGAAGAATCAATATTATTGGAGAACACACCGATTATAATGATGGTTTTGTTTTTCCGGCAGCGGTTGATAAAGGAATTGTGGCAGCAATAGAAAAAAGCGATTCGGGAGTTTCAACTGCTTATGCCGTTGACAAAGAAGAAACTATTGCATTCTCCATCAATGATTTAAAACCATATCCGCAAGGAAGCTGGCAAAACTACATTTTAGGCGTTGTGGCAGAAATTCAGAACAGAAGCAAAATCATTGGCAATTTCAATATCGCTTTTGGCGGAGATATTCCCAGTGGCGCCGGTATGTCATCATCCGCAGCTTTAGAAAACAGTGTTGTTTTTGGGTTGAATGAAATTTTTAATTTAGGACTTTCCAAAGAAGAAATGATTTTGATTTCCCAGAAAGCAGAACACAATTATGTAGGCGTAAAATGCGGTATTATGGACCAATATGCCAGTATGTTCGGCATTAAAAACAATGCGTTGTTATTGGATTGCAGAACCATAAAATCGAAACCTTTTGAGATAAATTTTAAAGACCACGAGCTTTTATTGATCAACACCAATGTAAAACACAGCTTGTCAGACAGCGCTTATAACGACCGCCGCTCGGTTTGCGAATCGATTGCAGGAATGTTGCACGTAAAAGCATTAAGAGATGCCACCGAATTTGATTTGGAAACCATTAAAGAAAGTATTGCGCATGAAAACTATCAAAAAGCATTGTATGTTATTCAGGAAAACGACAGGGTGATAAAAGCTTCCAAAGCCATAGAAGCAGGCGATTTAGAAACATTGGGAAAACTCATTTACGCTTCACATAACGGATTGCAGCATCAATACAAAGTAAGCAGCGAAGAATTGGATTTTTTGGTGGAACAAGCAAAATTAAACGGCCACGTCTTAGGAGCCAGAATGATGGGCGGCGGTTTTGGTGGCTGCACCATCAATTTAATAGCAAAATCGGCAACGGAATCATTCAAAAAAGTTGTTTCTGAAGCTTATAAAAATAAGTTTAAAAAAGATTGCAGTATCTATTTTGTCGAACTTTCTGACGGTACTGGATTAATAGCCTAACAAACAGCATCTTCCAATACGGTTTGAAAAGCCATTTGTTAACATTTAAATTTGCCAACAAGTCCTATAATTGGCGGATCTTCATAAATTCTAACAGAAAAATGTAAGAATAATGTAAGTTATTAGCATAATTGTGTAACAAATTTACTAACTTTAATATCGAATTTTGCACAGTTAAACAAATTATTATCAATTAATCAGTAAAATCAAAACAAAATGAAAAAAAGAAATTTATTTTTAGGGTTGGCGTTAGTCGCCTTAGTATTTACATCTTGTAAAGACGAAAAAGCAGTTGCAGCTGAGAAATCAGTAGATACTTACGTAGTCTATGTTGATTCAATAGGAAATATTGAAGCAACAGAAGTTAAAGCCAACTGGCAGTCAATTAATGATTCTTATCAAATTAGAGTTACAGAAGCTGAAATGGCTTTAGACAACTTAAAAGAAAGAGAAGCTGCACAGGTAAGAATTGATGCAAGTAAAGCAAAATTTGAAGCTTTAAGAGCTCAAATGGAAGCAGAAATGCAAGCTCAAGCCGCTTTAAACACAAAACAAGCTTTGAGAAACGCTTTGTTTGGAGAGGGTAAAATTGGTGATGACATGAATTTTGATTGGGTTACCAAAGACAATATTCTTGCTGTTTACGAACAATTCGTTAACACTGCTGACACCAACAAAGACAATTATTCTCGTGAAGACTGGGATGAAGTGAAATTAATGTATGAAGCTCTTGACAGCAGAAAAAACACTGTTGAAAAAGAAGGACTTTCATCAGCCGACAACAAAAAAATTGCTGGGTTAAAATTAAAATTTGCTCCAATGTTAACATTCAACAGAATGGGTGCAAAAACTGAAGAAATGAAAGAAGCCAAACAATAAAACTTTTTGGTTAGTTAATGTGAAAAATGACAGTTAGAAATGGCTGTCATTTTTTTTTATTAGGTAGTTCTTACATAAAATCTCCAATCTCTAAAATAATTTTAATCCAAACCTCCGCTTCTGTTTCCATCTTTTGGCGCCGGCCATTCCATTTGTTTACCAGTTGAATTATTAATAGGCAAAATAATTTTTTCTCTGGAAGTTTTCTCAGGATCTTCGCTCGCCAAATAAGTCATAATGGCAATAAGTGCCACATTATTTTTTAAGTCATCGAACACAATTTTATCATAAGTGTCTTTATTTGTATGCCAAGTATAATTAAAATACGACCAATTTAAGGAACTCATCATAAAAGCGGGTGCGCTTGCAGAAAGAAAAGATGAATGGTCTGAACCGCCGCCTGATGGAGATCCCGGATACGTAGTTTTTATATGTTTGCTGATGTTTTCAGGAACTTCCCGCAACCAACGGCCCAAAAAATCGTAGGAGTGCAAAAATCCTTGTCCGTTAATCGTACTCACCCTTCCCGTTCCATTATCCTGATTAAAAACTACCTGCACATTTTCTACGATAGCCGGATTGTCGTGAACAAAGGCTCTTGACCCATTTAAGCCTTGTTCTTCACTTCCCCACAAACCAACAATAATGGTTCTTTTCGGATTTGGATAATATTTTTTCAAGATACGCGCCACTTCCATCATGGTAATGGTTCCTGTACCGTTGTCTGTTGCGCCGCTCCCGCCATCCCAAGAATCGAAATGGGCTGAAAGTATGATAGACTCTTCTGGTTTTTCGGTTCCTTCTATGCGTGCAATGGTATTAAAAGTTGGCATAACACCCAATTCTTTAGATGCTGCCACCACCCTAATCTTTGGTTTCTTGCCGTTTTCTGCAAGTCGGTAGACCATTCCGTAATCTTCCAGTGAAATATCAACTGTGGGGATTTTTTTTACGCGAGCCCCAAATATTTTATTCACGCCAAAACCTCTCGACCAATTTGATTGAACAATACCAACTGCGCCGGCTTTTTCAAGTGCTTCATCAAGCTCTCTGCTGCTGTACCCGCTTTTGTTTATGTTCTCATTCCAAGCAGCAGTTTGTGCAGTTCTGCCGGCCTTCATTTTTTCAAAAGATTCTGGAGTTGCAAATTCTTCCCAATTATAATCGGGCCTTCCAGTATTTTGTGGCATAGAAATCAGCACAAATTTTCCTTTTACGGTTGGCAACCACTTTGAAAAACCAATGGAATCTTTTATGCTGACAGGTAGCATAATTACCTCTGCAGTCACACCGTTTTTATGCGTTGCAGCGCTCCAGGCCAATTGCATTCCTTCCAAAGATTTTATGCGAGGTTCCACCATATCGATATGTGAAATTCCGCGATCCCAACCGCGCCAAACACCATATTGCTGATTTGATGCCGATATTCCCCAATCCGTAAATTTTGTAACCGCCCAATCATGTGCAGTTTTCATTTTTGATGAACCAACCAATCTTGGTCCAATTTCATCTAATAATTCATAACCAAGCTGCTCCAATTGAGAATTTTCGTTACTCTCTTTCATCACATTGTTAATAAAAACTTCTTTTTGTTGGGCAAAAACTGTAGAAGTGATAAAAAACAAGAAGACTAAAAAAAATGCGTTTAATTTTTTCATAATGTTGTATTTCAAATATTATTTTAATTGTTTTTATTGATTGGAAAAATTTGACTTAACCATAAATTTAAAGAAAAACAGAACACTTTTATAACTTTTTAAATTATTCAATAATTTTACGATAAATAGTTGACTTTTTCTGAAAAAAGATATTTTTTTTAACAATTAAGAAGTAGATAATTTTATTAAAGAGAAAGAAGGGTTTTTATATTTTATTGGCCCATTTTCAAATAATGAACAAACGCAAAAAAACCAGGCAACTTGCCTGGTTTCCTTAGTAAATTAATTAGTATGTATTAGTAGTTTTGCATTTTCTTAATCATTTTTACAATTTTATAATTTTATAATTAATCATATGCATATCAAATATAAATAATTTTATTTTAAGAAAACGCTTTAATTCAAATTCATTTCAAGAAATTTTTTAGATAACATACTTATTTTAGGTGAATTGTCTTTTATTTTATGGGTTAAGCCTCATTTAAATTGATTCATTTAAACAAAAAATCAGGCAAATTGCCTGATTTTTAATTATTAAATATGTATAAAACTACCGCTCATTCTGGTTAGGAATATTGGCTCCATATGCACAGCTTGAAATTTTAGATCTTTGGGTGGCGGTGATTAACCTGGCCATTCTCCATCTATACGTTATTTGAGACAATTCATTTGTAAATTTTTTATGAAGATAGGTATAATTTTGGCCGTTGTATTGTGAATTAATTTGCGCTACTAAATCATTAATTTTATCCATCATTGTTGAACCGTTTTTAACCATTTTATTATCTACATTTGGATAGCAACCGCCAATATTGATTTTTGAACTCATATCAGAGTTTGGGTGCGCATCATTTTCATTTAAAACACCGTCTCCATCTATATCATCGCAATTTCCAAAAGAAACATTGTCCACAATAACTTGATTACCACCGTAGTATCCTGACTTTATAACAATTTTGGATATTGGTGTTGTTGATTTAACCCCCCAGAATGTTTTTGTATAATAATAATAATTATAATTACCCCAAATAACATCTGCTCCAAGTAAATTATCATTTGCGCCATATACATAAATAATAAAGTTTGAATAATACCAGTTTAAAAGATCCATACTTATTTGATTGACATTGTTTGCAGAAAAATTGATGTTTAAATCTGTCAAATGATAATTTGACACAAGTGCTTTTTGCATCCCGTAATATGAATCCGTCCAAATATAAAATCCATAATTATTAATATACCAATCATAGTAATCATATTCTGGACCAGCATAGTAACTATTTCTTGTTAATACAAAAGAGATTCCAGGAAGAATATCGCCGGGAGAAAAAACCGAATTACTGCTATTTTCATTTAAATAATTAGGGAAAGAATAATAATTATCATTATTTGCATTTTCAAAATCTTCCGTTGGCAAATTATTGCAAGGCAAATCATCCGTAGTATAAAAAAATTGTAAGTTAGTATTTTGTATTTGAGAATAAGTTGGTCTTGCGCCTGTATCTTCAGGTATTGGCCATGATTTATAATAGGTTTCTAAATCAACCCCAGATTTAATAATCTCACTAAAAGAAATTGGCACTAGTTGTCCAGTTGGTTCAGTTTCCTGCACATTCATTTCAGAATTTTCAGGCAAAGTAATTGTTTCTTTTTCACAACTTGTAAAAATAGCTACCATTAAAAGTAGGCAGAAACTCATTTTTAAATGTTTCATAATTATTTAGATTAAAGTTAATATTCAAGTAATAATGATTATCACTTACAATGTTTAACTTTAATGACATTTTAGTAAAATGCAGCAGTAAA
>JAUYUA010000037.1 GCA_030694935.1 Lutibacter sp.
ACAGCTACCAGCTGTTTTTTATACGCTCCGTCCCCCCTTCGGGGGTTTAGGGCAATGTCATTAAGTTAAGGAAATATTTGTCATTCCGACAAAGGAGGAATCGCAACAAATGAGCACGTATGATGAGATTCCTCGTACCTCGGAATGACAAAAATAATGAATAAATGCCTTAACTTAATGACATTGGGGTTTAGGGGGCCGCTATTTACTAAACAACGTTTTATACCAAGGTTTTTTATCACTCTCTTTGTAGTAATTATATCCGTATCCGTATCCATAGCCGTAACCTCTTTCAAGATCGCTGCTGTTTATCAGCATGGCCATGTTTGGCAATCGTTTTTCTTCATACATCATTTTTGGAATCGACAACAGGCGTTTGTCCAAATAATTGGCGCGCACCACATAAATAAACATATCTGCCAAATGGCTTAGCAGCAAGGTATCTGTCACCAAGTTTACCGGAGCTGTATCCACAATCACATAATCATAGTGTTGTTTTCCGTAGGCCAATACTTCTTCAAACCGTCCGTTCATCAATAATTCGGAAGGGTTTGGCGGTATGAGGCTGGAACTTATAAAATCGAAATTCAATGCTGATACCGATTCAATAATGTCGGTTACTTTTAATGCACTGTCCATTAAAAAGTGCGTCAGGCCTTTTTCATATTTTAAATCCAAATAATCCCCAATTTTTGGTTTTCTGATGTCGGCGCCAATCAGCAATACCTTTTTATCGGTCAATGCCAATACAGCCGCCAAATTGATGGACACAAATGTTTTTCCTTCTCCGCTGATGGTTGAGGTAACAAAAATGGTTTTGCCACCATGTTTTACGCCTGTAAGCATAAAATTGATGTTGGTTCTCAACAACCTGAAAGATTCGGCAATACTGCTTCGGTCACTGTCGGAAACCACAATTTTGTCCCCAGATTTTGTGTTGGGAACGTCGCCTAAAATTGGCGCATTCACCACCGATTCCAAATCTTTTCGGGTATGTATTTTATTGTCGAGCAATGTCAGGATATAAATTACCCCAAAAGGAATCAACAAACCCAGCAGTAAGGCTGCCAGGTAAATGATGTTTCGCTTTGGCGACACTGGTATATTGCTTCCATAGGCCGTATCTATAATTTTGGCGCTTGGCAGGGTAACCGCCATCGTAATGGCATTTTCCTCTCTTTTTTGCAACAAATACAGGTAAATTGTTTCCATAATTTGTTGCTGGCGCTGCATGTCCCTAAACATTCTTTCCTGTTTTGGCACTTCAGAAATTGTGGACGCAAATTTCGATTGCTGGCCTTTTATGGCATTTAAGGAAATTTTTAGCGCTGTTTTTGAATTGACCAGGCTTTGTTTGATGCTTTCCTCTAAGTTTTTTATTTGTCCGTTTAAATTTACGATAACCGGATTTATTTCGCTTGACCCTTTCAATATTCTGTTGCGTTCCAGCACCAATTGGTTGTATTTTGTGGTATTGCCATCTACAGAAGCATCCCCAATGCCCAAATTGGCAGGAATCAATTCTCCCGGATTCGCATTTACATAATCACTCACGTACTCGGCCAATTTTAACTGGGTATTCAGTTCCAATACCTCTTTTTCGACTAATGATTTTGACTGGACTGCCAAACCGGCTTCCGTAGCCAAATCTGTTAATTGATTTGATGTTTTAAATTTCTCTGCCCCTTTTTCTACGTTGGACAACTCCTCATTAACGATTAAAATACGCTGGTTGATAAAATCGTTGGTGTTTTTGGCCGTTAAATTTTTGTCCTCCACCGCATCATTGTTGTATTGGGACACCAAGCTGTTGAGTATTTCCTCCGCTTTGCCTTTCACGGGATCGGTCAGGCTTATTCGCAATACGCTTGCCTGTTTGCTTATTGGCTGAATTTGCAAGGCATTTCTGTACCTGTTCACCACGCTTTCAAAAGGTACAATTTGCACAATCACCTCTTCATCATCTTTAAATTTTCCCTGTTTTAACGGCGTTATGGACATTTCACCAAAACTGGTTTTGATAAGGTCCCCAAAATTATGGTCTTTTGATTTGTCTCCTTCAAGATCTTTTAGGGTAAAAGTACTTTCTGAAGTGATTTTTACCGTAAATGAAGTGTTGAGTTTGTGAAAAATCGAATCGGGCGAAAAGAAATTGATTTTTATGGGTGCATCACCTCGAAACAACTCGGACTTGATTACGTTTCCCTGTTTGAAAAAAGTGATGTTTGTTTCCAAGGACTTTACCACTCTTGCTGCCAAGGATTTGGATTTCAGCAATTCCATCTCATTGTCCAGCGATGCTTTTGAACTTCCCATCAATCCCAAATCGGAAAAAGCAGACAATTCAGAGGCCAATCCGCCCGAATTTTTATCGTCCACCAAAATGGTGGTAGAAACGGTATATTGGTTTGGGGTGTAGCGTAAATAGAAAAAAGCCCCAATTAGGGCTATTGCAACACCCAACACAAACCATTTCCAATGGAAAAGGTAGTTTTCCAACTGCTCGCGCAGGTTAAAGGATTCGTCGTTGTCGTCTATAGGGTTGAACTGATTGTTATCTTGCATAAATGTATTCTTATTAACGCGTGATTAGCACGATTATTGAAATTAATGTTGAAATTGAGGCAAATATCACCCCAATATTTGGGCCTACTGCAGACGAGTTAATCTTGGTTTTATTAGGCTCTACAATCAACACATCATTTTGTGCCAGATAGAAATAGGGAGAATTAAGGATTTCTTTGTTGGTTAAATCGATGTTGACAAAAGTTCTTTTTCCGTTTTGTTCCCTGATCAAGACCATATTTTTACGTTTCCCCTGAATGGTTAAATCGCCTGCCAGCCCTATGGCTTCCAATATGGAAATGCGCTCATTTGGCACGGGATAGGTTCCAGGTTTTTGCACTTCCCCCAAAACGGTTACCTTAAAGTTTGTTAACCTGATATTGACAATGGGATTTTTGATGTATACCGCCAATGCTTCCGTTAGGTAGCGGGTGATTTCTTTGATGGTAAATCCTTCGACTTTTATTTTTCCCAACACCGGGAAATTGATATCCCCATCAGAATTCACCAAATAGGTGATTGGTTTTGAGACAGAAGTAGCGCTACCTGCTTCAAATAAATTAAACGGCAAAGCGGCTTCCGCATCCATAGCAGAAACATTGATGGACAATATGTCATTTTGCTGAATTTCAGGTTCCGCTTTTACAATAGCTTCCAGCGCTGTTATTCCTTCCGTATCCTGCAAATACACAATCTCCTTTTTAGAGACGCAAGATCCCAAACTTACCATAAGCACTATTACGGCTGCTAATTTTAACCTTTTTTCCATTCTTCTGTTTTAATTATTATCAATTTCTATTTGGTCAAATTTTTCGTACACTGAATTGTTTGAAATGAACTCCGGCACAATTTCTTTCATTTTTAGGACAGTTTGTTCAAAATTTAATTCCCTGTTTGAATCACACAATGCATTTATTTTATGGTGAATTTCTTCAACATCCAATTCCTTCACCTTGGCGATCATAATTTTACTGTGGTGCGTTGGGATGCAATTTTCACCATCACCCAGCAATTCTTCGTAAATTTTCTCTCCCGGCCGCAGCCCTGTTATTTCTATATTGATGTCCTCCGGATATTTCAGGTTCGACAATTGGATCATATTGAGCGCAAGGTCATAAATTTTTATGGGCGTTCCCATATCGAACACAAATATTTCGCCTCCGTCACCCATTTTGCCGGCTTCCAACACCAATTGGCAGGCTTCGGGAATGGTCATAAAATAGCGCGTAATGTCTTTATGCGTTAAGGTAATTGGCCCGCCGTTTTTAATTTGTGTTTTAAACAAGGGAATCACTGAACCGCTTGATCCCAAAACGTTTCCGAAACGGGTGGTGATAAATTTGGAAGTTCCTTTGCCCTGTAAACTTGTGATGTACATTTCGGCAATGCGTTTGGTGGCGCCCATCACATTGGTTGGGTTTACCGCTTTATCGGTAGACACCATCACAAACTTTTTGACCCGGTGTTTTATCACCAAATCGGCGATGGTTTTGGTGCCAAACACATTCACCAGCACTGCTTCGTACGGATTGGCCTCCATAAATGGCACGTGTTTGTAGGCTGCGGCATGAAATACCATTTCGGGCTTGAATTTTTCAAAAAGGGAACCCATCCGCTTTTCATTTCTCACATCGGCCACAATGCAAGTAATATTTTGGTGTTTTTTATGGTTGAAATATTGCTGCAGGTTGTACAAATCAGATTCGGCCTGGTCGACCAGAATTAAATGTTTGCAATTATAATTGGCGAGTTGCCTGCATATTTCACTGCCAATAGAACCGGCAGCCCCTGTAATTAATACCACTTTGTTATTGAATTCGTTTTGCAGCTCGGCATTGTCCAGTTCAATGACCGACCTTCCCAATAAATCTTCAATGTTGATGGTTTTAATTTGGGCCACTTTTAAATTAGCGTTATTTATCCAAGTTTTAGTGGGCGGAACAATTTTTACCTTTACAGAAAGTGTTGCCAATTGCGCCACTATTTCAATAAGCCTTGCCTGTTTTATGTACTGCATGGCAATGATTATTCTTGTGATCTTTTTATCAGTAATAAATTCCTGCGTAATGTCTTTGGGATTGTACACTCTTAGCCCATTGATTCTTTTGCCGTGTTTGCGCTTATCGTCATCAATAAATCCCATTACTTGAGCATTGTTTGCCTTGTCATTTTTGAAAATCGAGTAGGTCAACAATCCCGCTTCCCCAGCTCCGTAAATCAATATCCGCGGCCCGGCTTTAAAACTGGAAAACAAAATATCGTAAAAAATCTTAAACAGAAATCGAAGTCCGATCAACACTATGGTGTTCAGCAAAAAATGGATGACAATGATGGACAAAGGGAAATTTAAACTTTCACCCCAGTTTAGGTAATTGTCGAAAAATACGACCACCATTAAGAAAACCATAATTAAAAAACTGGCAGAAATTACTTTAATGGCATCCCTGATACCGGTGTGTCGAATGATTCCTTTGTAGGAACCCGTGATTAAGAAAGAAAATACGGTGATGGCGATTACAACAGGAAGTTGCAGTTTTAGCACTGAACCATCCAATGAATACTGAAAATTAAAACGTATTAAGTGGGCAAACAAAAAATTATTTACCACCCAATACAAATCAATGGCCAATATCAACCAGCTGGGAGCGCTTCTGATAAAAAACTGTTTTCGAATTCTTTTTAACATAATCCCCTATTTTAAACCCCCTCGACAATCAAAAACCCTTATGCTAAAGATTTTTAATACCCATTATGCCTATACAGTTCTTTTCCTTTTTCTTTTTTCTTTTAATTCAACACTATTGTATGAATGCAATTTATAAAAGCAGTGTACTATTTTTGTTGGAGTTAGGTTTTTTTATTTTGCAAATATAAGGGATTTTTTAATAGGTCAATCCATTTTTAGACAGTCAATCAGTTAATTAATACCATTTATTTAATTTTTATTGCAAATTGTTGTTTTGTTGGGGTTGATGCAATGATGCGCTGATGGGGTGCTTATGGGATTTCGGTAGTTCGGGATAATTTCTTAGATGATTTAGTTAGGTCACGACAACTTTCTTAGGAGATTGCATTAGTTTACAACAGGTTGCCACGTCGGCTTACAAAGGCTTTACTTCGGCTACGCTCAGCAACCTGCCTCAGTAATGCTTCTCGCAATGACGGGAATTTTAATCGGCTTTACAGTGTCAATATGCCAGATTTTAATTGAAATTTTTAATGCCCACACGCCGGCTGGCCCTATCGCTAAAAATGTTCACTGAACATTTTTTTTAACGCTCTGTCCCGCAATGACGGTTTTGTTGAAAACTCCTTTGCATTGAACTTTGAACTTTCACCTTTGATCTTTCACCTTTGAAAACTATCCTTTAAAAAAGCTATCCAATGCCCATTTAATCCTATTGCGATCGTAATCATCAAGGTTGGAACCAGAAGGCAGACAGAGTCCGTTTTGGAAAAGCGATTCACTTATGGTACCGCCATAATATGGGTCGTTTGCAAAAACAGGCTGCAGGTGCATGGGTTTCCATAATGGGCGACTTTCTATGTTTGCAGCATCCAGCGCCAAACGGAGGTCGTCGCTTGTTTTTCCGCCAGTTTGTTCTGGATTAACCAAGATGGCCGAGAGCCAGTGGTTTGAATAATAATCTGCATTGGGTTCGGTAAATACGATAACGCCTGTGATGCCTTCGAAATAATTGACATAAAAATCGTGCATCGCTCTGCGCAATGTAACGTGTTCGTCCAGCACTTCCATTTGCCCGCGCCCGATGCCCGCCACGATATTGCTCATTCGGTAGTTGTAGCCAATTTCACTGTGCTGGTAATGTGGCGCATGGTCTCTGGACTGCGTTGCGAAGAACACCGCTTTTTCCTTAATTTCCTTAGTTTTTGCCACCAATGCCCCGCCACCCGAAGTGGTGATGATTTTATTGCCGTTAAAGGACAGTATGCCTAAATCGCCAAAAGTGCCGCATTTTTGGTTTTTATAGGTGCTTCCAAGTGCTTCAGCACTGTCTTCAATCACCGGAATCTGGTATTTGCTGGCCACCGCTAAAATTGCTTCTGCATTGAACGGCATTCCGTATAAATGCACTGCTATGATAGCTTTGGGTTTATTTCCTTTTGCAATTCGGTCTACAATAGCTTCTTCCAATGCTTTTGGGCACAGGTTCCAAGTGTTTTCTTCGCTGTCGATAAAAACCGGTGTGGCACCCTGATATTTAATTGGGTTGGCAGAGGCAGAGAAGGTCATGCTTTGGCAAATTACCTCATCACCTGCTTTTACGCCGAGCAGTATAAGTCCTAAATGAATGGCGGCTGTTCCTGAGCTTAAGGCTCCGACAAAAACATTGTTGTTTAAATACGTTTCAAGATCCAATTCGAAACCATTGACATTGGGGCCTAAAGGTGCTACCCAGTTGGTATCGAAGGCTTCTTTTACATAGTTTTGTTCTGTTCCGCCCATGTGGGGAGATGACAGCCATATTTTTTTGTTCATTGTGTTTTTTTTGTAGGGCGTAAAATTACGGTTATTTTTTGTTAGTGGTTGTGTGTGGGTGAAGTTTTTGAAAAAATTGCAATATTTTGTTTTTGAGATTTTAGTAGTTTGGAGTAGGTTTCAAATCGCCGTATGAGTACTTCAATTTTTAAGGAATGTTAGCACAAAAGATAAAAGTGCCTACCTAAAAAATTCAATGACAATGTGGCATGAATCCAAATTTTTTTTTCACGCCTTTTTGGCATGAATTAAATGCCTATATTTGAGACTGATTAGTTACAAAGTTAAAAGTTAAGGGTTATGTTAGAAAATCTTTGTTCTCTATTCTCTTCTCTCTTTTCATATTTTAACACTCAATATTCAAATAATGGAACACAGATTTAAAAAACGTAAAAAACCAAATTACAAACGAGGCATAGCTTTAGCAATTTTGTTGCTGGTAATCATCTATATATGGATGAATTTGGATAGCCTGGTTAATGCTTTTTTTGGCGTAAAAGGTTAGTTTAAGCCAATTGATTTGAGTTTAAATCACTTATTTCTTAAAAATTCGGCCTTTCCATTCGTAGTTTTTAAATAGGGACAAGCATCCTGTAAAAACAATGAAAAAAGGGTATAATATACTTACTGGGAAATAATATTTTAGCGATTTGGTGCTTTTCAAAAAAAAGGAAGTTTTGGCAATCAGCATAAAATCAACAAGAATTTTTGCTACAAAAACAAGTGTAAAATAAATCCAAAATTTCGGAAATAACATCGCGGAAATTACCAAAAACAACACCATTAAATTTTCTAAAAACACCACAATTCCAACTAATTTAGCAAACGAGCTTTTATAGGAAGCAGATTTTGAAGCCCAACGTATTTGCTGATTTATAAATAATTTCCAAGTATTTTCTGCATTGGTTTCGACAATGGCTTCTTCAGATTTTAAAAATTTCACTTTTTTCGGATAGATTCTGAACATCTTTTCCATCAAAAAAATATCGTCACCGCTTGCAATATTGGTATTTCCTTCAAAACCTTTCAGTTCAAAAAAAGTTTCTTTGTGATAACATAAATTGGCGCCGTTGCACATAAAAGAATTGTCAATTCCGAATCCGCCCAAGGTGCTTCCCATCAGACTGGTGAAATTCAAATTTTGAAAATGAAACAACAATGAATTTTGCAAGCTGAACTTTACGGGAGCACTTATAAAAACCGGATTTTCATCTTCAATAAATTGATTGAACAATTTCAGCCAATTTACAGAAACCACACAATCGGCATCCGTAGTGACAATCCACTCAAAATTCGATAAATTTATAGCTGTGTTGATGGCATCTTTTTTAGGCGAGTTTGTTTTTCGTATATTTTGTAATAAACGCAAATTTAATAACGGATTTTGCTTTCGGAATGCTGAAATATTTGTCATAAAATAATCCTGGGAATCATCGTTCACCAGTAAAATTTCGAACAATTCTGACGGATAATTTATGATTGAAATTGATTTCAATAATCCGGGTAAATTGTGCGCTTCGTTTCTGAATGGAATTATTATTGAAAACCTGTTTTTAGGTATAATATTTTTATTTCTTATCAAGTTAACTTTCCCAAAACCAATAATAAATGCAATAATTAATGCAACATAAATGATTGAAATAACTATTGAAATATAAATCATTTTTCAGTGACCATTTTGAAATTCAACACAAATATACTTCCTAAAAGTGCAGGAATTGCGAAATTCAGCAACCACATAAAAGTGGTAACCGCAACAATTGTCAATGGATTTAATCCGATAAAGCCAAAAACAACTACCGCAACAGAACCTTTAATTGCCCAATCTAAAATGGCTAGACTTGGAATAACAGAAGCCAAAAAATACGTGCAAAAAATCAGGTTTATGAGCGTAAAATAATCGGTTTCCACTTCAAAAAGTCTTAATAAAAAGTAAAATTGGTGCGAAAAAACCAGATAACGCAACAAGGAATAAGCCATTGTTTTCAGGTGAATTTTTAGCGGTAATTCTTTTAAATATCTGAAAATTTTACGGGTTAAAGCCGTCAATTTTTTGGTGATTCCGAAATTATTACCAATTAAATAAAGGATCAATAAAATATTTAAAAACAGAATGAAATTGGAAGTGTTAAACGTGAACAAACCAATTTCAAAATTTGAAATCAAAAAGAAGATTCCGAAGATCCCGAAAAAAATGGTCACTGTTAACTGACTTAAATTTCCGACCAAATTTAGAACCATCACTTTTTTACGCTGTTTCTTTTCAAAATATAGCGCTTTTGCGCCGTATTCCCCAATTCTGTTTGGCGTTATTACCGATGCGGTTAAGGAAGCGAAACATTGTATGTAAGCATCAAAAAACTTGATTTTTTTTTCAAAAGAAGCCAATGTTTTCCATTTAAATATTTCCAAAATCCAATTGATATCGGTAAACAAAAGCAACAGCAAAAGCAGCCACACGTTTTTTGAAAAAAGTACAGAAAGTTGTTGTTTTAATTGTGAAACCGACAAAAGTTCGTTGTTGGTCAACTGGCGAAATAAAAAATAAAGCGCACCAATAACAATCGCCAACTTAATCAGCAAAAAAATGAAGCGTTTATATTTGTGCAAACTATTGTACATTTGGTTTTACAAATAAACAACTAATTGAGCACAGAAAAAATCATATTGGGAATTGATCCGGGAACAACCATCATGGGTTTTGGGTTGATAAAAATTGTCAATAAAAATATGGAATTAATTCGGATGGATGAATTGATGCTCAAAAAATATGACGACCATTACCTAAAACTCAAACTCATTTTTGAACACACCATGCAACTTATTGACACTTACCATCCCGATGAAATTGCGATTGAAGCGCCATTTTTCGGAAAAAATGTGCAGTCCATGTTAAAATTGGGACGCGCACAAGGTGTTGCGATGGCTGCAGGATTGTCCAGAGAAATTCCAATCACGGAATATTCGCCTAAAAAAATTAAAATGGCCATTACCGGCAACGGAAATGCAAGTAAAGAACAAGTGGCCAAAATGTTGCAGAGTTTGCTTAAAATTAAAGAGTTGCCTGCAAATCTGGATTCCACAGACGGATTGGCCGCTGCGGTGTGCCATTTTTACAATTTCGGAAAAACATCTTCAGAAAAAAGTTATACGGGTTGGGATGCTTTCGTAAAACAAAACGGAAAAAGAGTGAATAAATAATTTACGAATTAAGATTTTGGAATTACGATTTATCGAATGAAAATTCAAAGTTGGGACAGATCGCTACCAGTACTTTCTATAAAAGTTTTTTTCTCTATTCTCTTCTCTCTTTTTCTAAATTCTCTATGCTCAAGATTAACTTCAAACAATCACATCACACTCGTAAGTTTCACATTTTTTATCAATCACCAAATTTCTGTGTTCGTGGAAAAGTTGGTGTTCTTTGGAAGCTTCCAACTTGTCTTTGTCGGCTTTAGAATCCCAATATTCAACCAAAAAATACTTATTTTCTTCGATTCTGTCTTTAAAAATATGAAAATGATCCAGACCTGCGGGTTTAGCCTCCGTCAATTCTTCGAATTTTTGAAGTTCAACAAATGTAATTCCTTCCCCGTCTTTTACCTTAAATGAAACGATATATGCATACATAACTCATCGGTTTTCTCAAATTTACAATACACTTTTCATAAAAAAGGTAACAAAAATCACTTTTCACAGTTTTTTAAAAAAAAGTGTACATTTATGGAATAATAAAATACATTTTGGCAGGAATTTATATACACATACCATTTTGTAAACAAGCTTGTTATTATTGCGATTTTCATTTTTCAACTTCATTAAAAAGAAAAGAAGAAATGATCACCGCGATAAAACGGGAATTGGTTTTAAGGAAAGATGAGCTCAATAAAGAGCAAATTGAAACTATTTATTTTGGCGGAGGAACTCCATCATTATTGAATATTGATGAATTAAAAATGTTGATTGACACCATTTATGAACATTATGAAGTGGTTGAAAATGCTGAAATTACTTTGGAAGCAAATCCGGATGATTTGACTTCCAAAAAAATTAAAGAGCTGTCGAAACTTCCAATAAACCGATTAAGCATCGGAATTCAATCCTTTTTTGAGGACGATTTAAAATTTATGAATCGCGCGCATACTGCCGAAGAATCGAAAAAATGTTTGGCGGAAGCAACTAAATATTTCGACAATATCACCATCGATTTAATTTACGGCGTACCCAATATGAGCAACGAAAAATGGCTGTTGAATTTAAAACAGGCATTCGATTTTAACATTCCGCATATTTCCAGTTATGCGTTAACTGTGGAAAAAAAAACAGTATTGCATAAGCTGATTGAAAAAGGAAAAGTTCCTCCGGTTGATGAAAATTTGGCTTTGGAACATTATCATATTTTGGTGGCAGAAACCGAAAAACGAGGCCTTGTGAACTACGAGATTTCTAATTTTGGGAATCCAGCTTATTTTTCAAAACACAATACTTCCTACTGGTTTGGCGAGAAATATTTGGGAATTGGTCCGTCGGCGCACTCATTTAACGGTTTTGAACGAAGCTGGAATGTTTCAAATAACACAAGATACATTAAGGCTTTGCTTGTAGATGAATTGCCATCAGAAAAAGAGCAGCTTTCCGAAACAAACAGGTTTAATGAATATATTATGACTGGTTTGCGCACTGTTTGGGGCGTTTCCTTTCAAAAGATTGAAAAGGAATTTGGCGCGATGTATTTACAAGAGTTGAAAAAAAGTGCCGAACGCCATATAAAATCGGGATTGCTTGAAATTGAATTGCGTTCTTTTTCGGGCAAAGTTTTAGTCATCACCAAAAAAGGCAAATTTTTAGCAGATGGAATTGCTTCTGATTTATTTAAAATAAGTTCCTGATTTATATGTAATTATAGTTACATATTGCTATTTGTTATCGCCATAACTTTGCTGAAAATTAAATAGATAATTATGGAAATACAGATAAAATTTGATGAAAACGGCAGAATTGTTCCATTTATGAATGGCAATGAAATCACGATGAATGAATCTCCTTTTTTAATATTTTTGGCAACGGCAGGAATGTGTTCAGCGGTATTTGTGAGATCGTTTATGCAACAAAGAGGTTTGCCTTTTCAGGAAGTTGGAATCACCCAAAAAATGAATTATGACAGAATGACAAATATGGTAAACGACATAGATATGGTTGTGGATTTACCGCCTAATTTTCCTGAAAAATATGTGAGTGCCATTAAAAATGTGATTGCGCAATGTCCGGTTAAACGCCATTTGGCCGAACCGCCAACATTTAATGTAATTGCCAATTTAAATCCGGTCTTGGAGAAATAATCCTATGTAAATTTATTAAAAAACAGCTTTTATAAGCTGTTTTTTTATGCGTAAAACACAAAATATTTTGGTAATTTTAGAGTTTAAAAACTGCGAATATTTAAATAATTTGGTATGAATGTCGAAGAATTTAGAGATTATTGTCTGTCTAAAAACCATGTCACCGAAAGTTTTCCTTTTGATGAAGAAACGCTTGTTTTTAAAGTGGCCGGAAAAATGTTTGCTTTGGCAGGTTTAGAACATCACCCCGCCACCGTAAGTTTAAAATGCGATCCCGAAAAAGCGCTGGAATTACGAGAGCAACACGACGAAATTACGCCAGGTTATCATATGAGTAAAATTCATTGGAATTCCGTCATCATTGATGGCAATTTATCGCATAAATTAATTAGGGAATTGGTTGATGATTCTTATAATTTGGTGGTAAAGGGACTGACAAAAAAGCAACAAAAAGAGTTTGGGTTTGAAAGTTAGAAGTCGGAAGTCAGAAGACCGAAGACGGAAGACTGCCTCCAGGCTAATAACTTTTAACATTTAACTTTTTAGACTAAGTGGCAAACTGTTTCCTTCTGTAATCAGATGGCGTAACACCTTTAATTGCTTTAAATTTCCGGTTAAAATTGGCCAGATTGTTAAAACCTGATTTGTAGGAGATTTCGGTGATGTTTAAATCGTTGTTTTTGGTCAGCAATTTACACGCATTTCCTATTCTGATATCGATTAAAAAGTTCACAAAAGTCTTGTTGGTTCGCTGCTTAAAATACCTGCAAAAGGCATTGGGCGTCATATTCGCAATATCGGCAACATGGTCTAATGTAACTTCTTTGTGAAAATTATTCATTGTAAACTGAAAAATGTCGCTCATTCGTTTTCCTTCATCACCATCATATTTTTTTAAATTGATTAATGAGGATAATGTTTGTTTTTCCGCTTCAGAAATTAAAGAAAGAATGCTTAAAAATGCCGTAAACTGTTTAAATTTCGAATAATTGTCAATTTTTGTCAATAATGAGAAAAGCTCCGGTTTGTTGGAAAGTACCTCAAATCCTAAAACAGCATCATAAAAAAAAGCGTTGAAATGTTCAAATTCTGGCATATTAAAAAAATGTTCACCGTATGAATTTTTAGAAAAAAACAAAGATATCATAACAGTTTCCTGCTCAAAGGCAGCATCTCTTTTAAAAATATGCGGCAAGTTTTCGCCGATTACAAAAATGTCGTTTTTTTTAAATTCCCCCACACAATCACCTATGATATAAGTGCCTTCGCCTTCAATAAAAATGCTTATTTGAATTTCCTGATGTTGGTGCAGTTTTTCATAAAAAGACGCTTCATCATATTTCTGAATGTATAAAGTTACATTTTCAGGTTTCGGAATTTTAAATGGCAATACCTTCATATCGGTTAAATATACGTCGAAATTAATCTATTTTTTTGATTAAACTATAAATATAAGGTAAAATACTATTATGAATAGCTAATAAATAGGTTAGTGTTGAAACTTAGAAAGTATTATTTTGGTTGATGGGTTATAAAGCTGGAGGACCGAAGTCCGAAGACGGAAGTCAGAAGACCTTTCTTGTTGCAAAGTTAAAGTTGGAATGCAAAAGTAAATTTAGCGATAAAAAAGCTTATCACTTAATGGTTATAAACTATTATTAATACAAAAAAACGGAATTATGAACATACAATGGAGCGGCGTAATGCCTGCGGTTACAACAAAATTCACGAATGAAGACACGTTGGATTTGGTGAATTTTGAACTAAATATCAATGCGCAATTGGCGGCCGGCGTCAACGGAATTATTCTTGGGGGCACTTTGGGAGAAGCAAGCACGCTTACTGTGGATGAAAAAAGAATTCTGATCAAAAAAACGGTCGAAATTGTAAAAGGCAAAGCTCCGGTGATTATCAATATCGCCGAACAATCCACAACTGGCGCCATTGAAGCCGTTCGTTTGGCTGAAGGATACGGCGCAAACGGATTGATGTTGTTGCCACCGATGCGTTATAAAGCCGATGCCCGAGAAACGGTTACCTATTTTAAAAAAATTGCCAAAAGTACATCGTTGCCAATTATGATTTACAACAATCCAGTCGATTATGGCATTGAAGTGACTTTGGATATGTTTGAGGAATTGATAGAATGTGAAAATATCCAAGCCGTAAAAGAATCTACCCGCGATATTTCAAATGTGAGCAGGATGAAAACTCGTTTTGGCGACCGTTTTAAAATTTTATGTGGTGTTGACACGTTAGCATTGGAGAGTTTATTAATGGGCGCCGATGGTTGGGTTGCGGGTTTGGTTTGTGCGTTTCCACAAGAAACTGTTACGATTTATAAATTGGCAAAGGCAGGAAAAACACAAGAAGCCATTGCTATTTATCGTTGGTTTTTACCTTTGTTGGAGTTGGATATAAACACTAAATTGGTACAAAATATTAAATTGGCGGAAGTTGCCACAGGAATAGGAACCGAAAATGTGCGGGAACCGCGTTTGCCGTTGGTGGGTAAAGAAAGGGCAAAAGTGTTGGCAATTATTGAAAAAGCGTTGAAAAACAGACCGAAGATCAATTAAAAAAGTTTAAAGCTCAAAGTTGTAATGAAGTCTGAAGTTAAATGAATTAAATTCCCCTCTCGAGACTTGTGCTGAGAGTAGCCGAAGTAGGGGCTAGGGGTGTGTAAAATACAATCAACAAATCAATAAAAAAATGATCACAGGAAAAAATTACATTGGAAATTTACTTTCATCAACGGGAAAAGTAACATTTAAAACATTCAATCCGCAGGAAAATAAGGAGAACGATGTTGTTTTTTATGAAGCCTCATCAGCAGAAATTGAGATGGCGGTTGCATTGGCTTCAGAAGCTTTTAAGGAATTTAGACATGTTTCGGGAGTCAAAAAAAGTGAATTTTTAAATCAAATCGCCAACGAAATTGAAGCGTTGGGCGATGAGCTCATAAAAATGTATTGCTTAGAATCAGGTTTGCCGGAAGGCAGGGCAATTGGCGAAAGAGGAAGAACCATTTTTCAGTTGCGCACCTTTGCCAATTTGGTAAAAGAAGGATCTTGGGTGGAAGCCACCATTGATACTGCCGACCCAAACCGACAGCCAATACCAAAAGTTGACATTCGTAAAATGTTAATTCCAATTGGCCCTGTGGTTGTTTTTGGCGCAAGCAACTTTCCGTTGGCCTATTCCACTGCTGGTGGAGACACTGTGTCAGCATTCGCTGCCGGTTGTCCGGTTATTGTAAAATCGCATCCAATGCACGCCGGAATTGGTGAATTGGTAGCATCGGCCATTATAAACGCTGCTGAAAAAACCGGAATGCCAAACGGCGTATTTTCAAATTTAAACAGCAGCGGCATTGAAGTTGGTGTTGCGTTGGTGAAGCATCCGCAGGTAAAAGCCGTTGGTTTTACCGGAAGTATCGGTGGCGGAAGAGCTTTGTACAATATGGCTTCACAGCGTACTGAACCTATTCCTGTTTTTGCCGAAATGGGAAGCGTAAATCCGGTGATTATTTTACCGAAAGCCGCAAAAAACAAAGGAAATGATTGGGCAAAAATTTATGCAGGTTCCATCACGTTGAGTTCGGGACAATTTTGCACAAATCCTGGATTAATATTGGGAATTAAAGGAACTGATTTGACCAATTTCATTGAAAAATTATCAGAAGAAATCATAAAAATTGAACCATCTTGTATGTTGCATCCAAACATTATTGGCGCTTATGAAACCAAAAAAGCGGCTATGCAAAAACAAGAAGGTTTGCAAACTACGGCAAGTTTTTCTGATAAAATCGCCCCTAATTATGGGCGTCAGGCAATTACAACCGTTGAAGGTGCCACTTTTTTAGAAAATACAGCTTTGCATCAGGAGGTTTTCGGACCATTTTCTATGGTGGTTCAATGCGAAAATACACAACAATTGTCAGCAATTATTGCCAATTTGGAAGGTCAGTTAACGGGAACAGTTTTGGCAGAAAATGAAGAATTGATTCATTATGGCAATGTAATTAGCACGCTTCAAAATAGGGTTGGACGCATTATTTTTAATGGCGTTCCAACGGGTGTTGAGGTTTGTGCAGCGATGGTACATGGCGGACCGTATCCGGCGTCTACCGACAGTCGATTTACGGCGGTGGGAATCAATTCCATAAAACGTTGGGTGCGTCCGTTTAGTTTTCAAAGCTGGCCAAACGATTTGTTGCCTGATGAGCTTAAAAATGAAAATCCGTTGGGAATTTCTAGAACCATAGACGGAAAACTAACCACTGCAAAAATTTAAAATTTGCTTCAGATGAAATATTTTAAAGTAATAATTGTCCTGTGTCTTATTTTATTAGTGGGTTGCAAGCCAAAAAATAACGCGTCAGCGCAATTATCCAAAGTGATTGCAACTTATGAAAATCGTAAAGGATACGATGAAAAACAATATCCGTTAGGTTTATTTACAAAGGATTATTTTAAAGCGGAAGCGGATTACGCGCAAAAAACCATCGATACGTTGTCGAAAATCGCAATGGAGAATTTATCGGAAACAGAAAATATTTCTTTGGAATTGCTAAAATTCACTTTGCAGGAAAACATCGATTTTTATGAATATGAAGCCTATTTAAATCCGCTTTTGTCCGATTCCGGTTTTCACACAAGCTTACCTTATTCGGTTCGTAGTTTTACAACACATCAGGAATTTATCGACTATTTAAACAAATTAAACGCATTGCCGGCTTTTGTGGAACAGCATATTGTTTTAATGCGTGAGGGTTTGGAAAAGGGAATTTCCCAGCCTAAAATCATTTTTAATGATTTTGAAGATACTTACGACAGCCAGATTGTTGCTAATTTTGAAGATAGTTTTTATTATTCCCCTTTTAAACAATTGCCTGCAAACATTTCATCCAAACAAAAAGATTCTTTATTGATTGCTGCCAAAAATGTAATTGTGGAAAAAGTGATTCCGCAGTTTAAAATCATTAAAGCGTTTTTTGAAGATGAATATTTTGTGAAAACGCATGCAGAAGGCGGTGTTTCAAATCAGAAAAACGGAAAGGAATTTTATCAAAACAGGGTAAATTATTACACCACCTCAAAAATTTCTTCAGAAGAAGTGCATCAAATTGGATTAAAGGAAGTGGCTCGAATTAAAGCTGAAATGCAAAAAATTATTGAAGAAGTGAATTTTAAAGGATCCTTTGAAGCGTTTTTAACTTTTTTGAGAACTGACCAACAATTTTATGCAAAAACGGGTGACGATTTGTTAAAAGAAGCAAGAAACATTTCAAAAAAAATTGATGCGCAATTGCCCAAATATTTCATCACTTTGCCTCGTAAACCCTATGGTGTTAAAGCCGTTCCTGAAGTAATTGCCCCAAAATACACGACCGGCAGATACAATCCGCCAGGAAAAAACAGCACAGAACCTGGTTATTATTTGGTAAATACCTATAATTTAAAAAGCAGGCCGCTTTATGTTTTGCCTGCGCTAACCTTGCATGAAGCGGTTCCCGGTCATCATTTGCAAATTAGTTTAAACAATGAATTGGGTGTGAGTTTCCCGAAATTTAGACGCGAATTATATTTATCTGCTTACGGCGAAGGTTGGGGATTGTATGCTGAATTTTTAGGAAACGATATGGGTATTTATGAAACGCCTTATGAAAATTTCGGAAAATATACTTATGAAATGTGGCGTGCTTGCCGTTTGGTGGTTGATACCGGAATCCACAGTAAAAACTGGACAAGAGAACAAGCGGTTGACTATTTAAAATCGAATACAGCGTTGTCTGTTCATGAAGTTAATACAGAAATTGATCGCTATATTTCCTGGCCCGGACAAGCATTGTCTTATAAAATTGGGGAACTAAAAATTCGTGAACTCAGGAAAAAGGCAGAAGAAGCATTGGGTAATAAATTTGATATTCGTGAATTTCACGAAATTATTTTAGGGGAAGGAACGGTAACGCTTTCCATTTTAGAAAAAAGAATTCTTAACTATATTCAAAAAGCAAAAAATGGCTAGAAAAACTTTTTTTTGCATTGATGCACATACTTGCGGAAATCCAGTTCGTGTTGTTGCCGGCGGAGGCCCAAATTTAAAAGGAGCGAATATGAGCGAAAAGCGTCAGCATTTTTTGAAAGAATTCGACTGGATTCGCAAAGGATTGATGTTTGAGCCGCGCGGTCACGATATGATGAGCGGAAGCATTTTATTTCCGGCGCATGATGAGGAAAATGATTTTGCCATTTTATTTATAGAAACTTCCGGTTGTTTGCCTATGTGCGGCCACGGAACTATCGGAACGGTGACCATTGCCATTGAAGAAGGGTTGATCAACCCAAAAATTCCCGGTAAAATAAGGATGGAAGCACCGGCCGGATTGGTGCAAATTGAATATCAAAAAACCGGTAAAAAAGTGGATTGGGTAAAATTGATCAATGTAAAATCGTATTTGGCTGCGGAAGGATTGAGGGTTGAATGTCCTGAATTGGGCGAACTCACTTTTGACGTCGCTTACGGCGGAAATTATTACGCCATTGTTGATCCTCAAAAAAACTTTAGCGGTGTTCACAATTTTACAGCCAGCAAATTGATACAATATTCACAAATTGTGCGAACGCGCATCAATGAAAAATATCCCAATTTATTTGTGCATCCTGAGAATGAAACTATCAAAGATGTGAGCCACATGTTGTGGACAGGGAATCCAATCGACCCAACTTCTTCTGGCAGAAATGCTGTTTTTTATGGTGACAAAGCCATAGACCGTTCACCTTGCGGCACCGGAACATCAGCGCGTATGGCTCAATTGTATGCAAATGGTAAACTAAAACTGGGAGAAGAATATATCCACGAAAGTTATATTGGCTCTAAATTTATTGGAAAAATAGTGGAAGAAACCACTTTGGACGGAAAAAAAGCAATTGTGCCAAGCATTCAGGGTTGGGCAAAAATATACGGATACAACACCATTATTATTGATGAGGAAGATGATCCCTACGCACACGGATTTCAGGTTTTGTAAAACGCAGTCTTGAAATACTTTATGATTTAACTGGGAGAAATAATGCATTTCATTAAGATTTTTGAATTGCTTCCTGCTTTAGCTCCCTAACGCGAATTAAGGGTTAGATTTAGTCAATAGCCGCCTGCTTTAGCTGGCGGGCAAATGTTGAATTTCAAATTGGCTTTAGCCAAAATAATAAATATGTTTTGGCTAAAGCCTTCAATATGAACATATTTTAATCCCTTGGCTAAAGCCGACGGCTATTCAACCCTTAATTCACATTAATTATTAAAAAATATAAAATGATAATTTAAAATCCATCATTCATCACTAAAAATTCTTTATAGTTTTCTTAGCGGTTACATAAATTTAAATTGAATTTTATCATAGCATACACAAATACTGTTGTAAATAGCACTTAGCCAAAAAATTGAACATTTTATGCCTGATTTTAAATAATTATTTCCCATATTTGCCTCCAATGAACCAAGTAATTCTAAATATCGTCGCTATTCGTGTCTCTGTGATTATTTCACAAGGAGGTTAGGATGATGATTTAGTTTGAGTAAAAACTTTAAAACCTTCCTAATCAACATTGGGAAGGTTTTTTTTATGTTATAATCATTGTAAAAAAAATAGGGTTAACTAAATGAAAAACAGAAATATAACGATAATTAACAGCAAGTGGATACTGTAAAATAATCAAATGCCAAAGGCTCATAACAAATGACAGGTTTAAATTTGGCGTTTATTTTAAAACGGCGATTAAAACGTAGGTTTTATCAATAAATTTTAACAGAAGTAAAAAATTATAAATATAAATGCAACTAAATAAATACAGCAAAAGAGTTACACAAGATGAAACGCAGCCTGCAGCCCAAGCTATGTTATACGGCGTTGGTTTGACGGATGAAGACATGAAAAAACCTCAGGTAGGCATTGCAAGCACTGGTTTCGACGGAAATCCGTGCAATATGCATTTGAACAATCTGGCCTATAAAATTAAGGAGGAAGTCAATAAAAAAAATCAGGTCGGACTCGTGTTTAACACCATCGGCGTTAGCGACGGAATTTCTATGGGAACATCGGGAATGAATTATTCTTTGCCTTCGCGCGATATTATTGCCGATTCCATTGAAGTGGTGATGAACGCCCAAAGTTATGATGCTTTGGTGACTGTTGTTGGCTGCGATAAAAATATGCCTGGCGCCATTATGGCGATGTTGCGGTTAAACCGGCCATCGTTAATGGTGTACGGCGGAACCATCGCTTCGGGAAGATACAAAGGGAAAAAATTAAACATCGTTTCGGCTTTTGAGGCACTCGGACAAAAAATTGCCGGAGTCATTTCAGAAGAAGAATTTAGGGAAATTATAAAAAATGCCATTCCGGGCGCAGGAGCCTGCGGCGGCATGTACACGGCCAATACGATGTCTTCTTCCATAGAAGCTTTGGGTTTTGCATTGCCTTACAATTCCTCCATTCCTGCAGTAAACGAGGAAAAAGAATCAGAAACGGAAAGAATCGCTGCAGCCATTAAAAATTTATTGGAACTCGATTTAAAACCATTGGACATCATCACCAAAAAATCGTTGGAAAACGCGGTGGCTTTGGTAAATGCCTTAGGCGGATCAACCAATGCGGTGTTGCATTATTTGGCGATTGCACACGCAGCGGACATCGATTTTACTTTGGAAGATTTTCAACGGGTAAGCGACAGAACGCCGGTGATAGCCGATTTAAAACCAAGCGGTGAATATTTGATGGAAGATGTGCACGGAGTTGGCGGAACGCCTGCCGTGATGAAATATTTGTTGGAAAAAGGCCTATTGCACGGAGATTGTATGACCATTACCGGAAAAACGATTGCGGAAAATTTGGCCAATGTTAAAGCATTGAGTTTTGAAAATGACCAGCACGTTATTCATCCAACCGAAAAAGCCTTAAAATCATCTGGGAACATTCAAATATTGTATGGAAACCTGGCCACGGAAGGATCTGTGGCTAAAATAAGCGGAAATGAAGGAGATTTATTTGAAGGGAAAGCGGTTGTTTTTGATGGCGAACAAAATGCAAACGATGGCATTGGAGCAGGAAAAGTATCAAAAGGCGATGTGGTGGTGATTCGTTATGTTGGCCCACGAGGCGGACCCGGAATGCCGGAAATGTTGAAGCCAACTTCTATGATTATGGGTGCTGGTTTGGGGAAATCGGTGGCTTTGGTGACGGACGGACGTTTTTCGGGCGGAACGCACGGATTTGTGGTTGGCCATATCACGCCTGAAGCACAGTCTGGCGGAACAATTGCATTGGTGAAAGATGGCGATATCATTGTGATTGATGCCAAAAATAAAACCATCAATGTAAAATTATCTCAGGAAGAACTGGCTATGAGAAAAGCAGCATGGAAAGCGCCTGAGCCAAAACACAAAAAAGGAATATTGTACAAATATGCAAAAATCGTTTCAACAGCTTCGGAAGGCTGTGTAACGGATAAATTTTAAAGCGATGGAAACATTAAAAAAGGAAGTTCAGGAAATAAATACGATAAAATCGGTAAAGATGTCAGGAGCAGAAGCAGTCATCAGATGTTTGCTGGAAGAAGGATCAACCTTGGCTTACGGCTATCCGGGCGGCGCCATTATGCCGGTTTATGATGAATTGTACAAATACCGTGAGCAATTTCACCATGTATTGTCGCGCCATGAACAAGGCGCCATTCATTCGGCGCAAGGTTTTGCCCGCGTAACGGGTAAAGTTGGGGTTGTTTTTGCAACTTCCGGTCCCGGTGCAACCAATTTGGTAACCGGAATTGCCGATGCGCAAATTGATTCAACACCTTTGATTTGCATCACTGGCCAGGTAGGTTCTCATTTGTTGGGTTCGGATGCTTTTCAGGAAACGGACATCATCGGGATTTCAACGCCGGTGACAAAATGGAATTATCAAATCACCAAGGCCAGTGAAATTCCTGCGGTTTTTGCGAAAGCATTTTACATCGCAAAATCGGGCCGCCCAGGTCCGGTATTGATTGACATCACCAAAGATGCCCAATTTGGCGAGCTCGACTTTTCGTATAACAAATGCGTAAAAGTCAGAAGCTACAAGGCAATTCCGACATTGAACATCGAAAAAGTGAAAGAAGCCGCCGTGTTAATCAATGCCGCCAAAAAACCATTGATTGTTTTTGGGCAAGGTGTGATTTTGGGCAGTGCTGAAAATGAATTTAAAAACTTTATGGAAAAAACCGGCATTCCGTCGGCATGTACAGGTTTGGGCTTGTCGGCATTGGAAACAGACCATCCTTTGCATGTGGGCATGGTTGGAATGCATGGAAATTATGCGCCAAATGTATTGACAAACCAATGTGATGTGTTGATCGCCATCGGAATGCGTTTCGATGACCGCGTTACCGGAAATTTAAATACCTACGCCAAACAGGCAAAAATTATTCATTTTGAAATTGACCCTTCCGAAGTGGATAAAAACGTAAAAACCGATGTGGCTGTTTTAGGAACAGTTAAAGAATCTTTGGTTGAAGTTATGCAATTTGTAAACAAAGGAAATCATAGCGAATGGATGAAAGAATTTCATAAATTGTATGAAATTGAGAAGGAAGTTGTGATTAACGATCAATTAAATCCGACCAAAGAAGGCTTGACTATGAGTGAAGTTTTGGCAGGCATCAATAAAGAAACCAAAGGTGAAGCGGTGATCGTTTCTGATGTTGGCCAGCACCAAATGATTGCATGGCGTTATGCGAAATTCACAAAAACCAGAAGCAATATCACTTCGGGCGGATTGGGAACGATGGGATTTGCTTTGCCGGCAGCCATTGGCGCAAAAATGGGTGTGCCAGACCGCGAAGTGATTGCCATTATTGGTGACGGCGGTTATCAAATGACCATACAGGAATTGGGAACCATCCTTCAAACAAAAGCAGCCGTAAAAATTGTGGTGTTAAATAACAGCTTTTTGGGAATGGTAAGGCAGTGGCAGGAATTATTTTTCGACCGTCGCTATGCTTCAACGGTGATGACAAATCCCGATTTTGTGAAAATTGCGGAAGGTTACAGCATAGAAGCGAACAGAGTTTCTAAACGTGAAGATTTGGCCGATGCCATCAAAAAAATGACAGATTCAAAAGAAGCTTATTTTTTGGAAGTGGTGATTGAACCGGAAAGCAATGTGTTTCCGATGATACCGACAGGAGCAAGTGTTTCAGATATAAGATTGACTTAGTTATGGAAGAAAAAAAGAATTATACCGTATCGGTTTATACCGAAAATAATATAGGAATATTGAACCGTTTGTCGGCCATATTTTTAAAACGCCATATCAATATTGAAAGCATGACCGTTTCCGAATCGGAAATTGAAAATGTGCACCGTTTTACATTTGTGGTAATAGTGACTGAAACGTTGATTCGTAAAGTTGTGCTGCAACTGGAAAAGCAAATAGAAGTGATTGGCGCTTTTTTTCATACCGAAGAGGAAATCATTTATCACGAAACGGCCTTGTTTAAAATTTCGTCGGAACATTTATATGATGAAAATATTCAGAATAAATTAAAATTCAGAAGAGCGCATATCATCGCGATCACCGAACGTTATTTTGTGATTGAAGCTTCCGGATTAAAAGAAGATATCGACAATATGTATCAAAAATTAAAGCCTTACGGTCTGATGCAATTTGTCCGTTCCGGACGCATCGCAATCTCAAGGCCAAGAATGGCAATTTCAGATGTATTAGCCCCCTAGCCCCCAAAGTAATGGCGCTAACTTAAAGTGTTTATAATAAAAAAATTTATTATATTAGTGCTCAAAATAAAAATAGAGGGCATTATGAAATTAAATAGATCATTAGCGATAAGTACAGTTATTCAAGATTGTCAAAAGGAGAATATA
>JAUYUA010000040.1 GCA_030694935.1 Lutibacter sp.
ACCAACGTGCTTTTTCCGCTTCCCGAAACTCCCGTAACCACCGTTAAACAATTTAATGGAAAAGTGACATCAATATTTTTTAAATTGTGTTCGCGGGCTCCAATAACAGTAATATTTTGATCGGTTTTTCTGCGGATTTTAGGGACTTCAATTTTTAACTGATGATTTAAGTATTTTGCGGTTAAGGATTCTGATTTTAAAATTTCCTCGTAATTTCCTTCGGCCACAATCTCACCTCCAAAAGTTCCTGCTTCCGGACCGATATCAATAATAAAATCGGCCGCTTTCATAATATCTTCATCGTGTTCCACCACAATAACGGTATTTCCCAAATTGCGCAAATCCTTTAAAACTTTTATCAATCGTTCGGTATCTTTTGGATGCAACCCGATGCTTGGCTCATCTAAAATATACATAGAACCCACCAAACTGCTTCCCAGTGAAGTGGCCAGATTAATGCGCTGACTTTCGCCGCCGGATAAGGTTGTGGAAGTTCGGTTTAGGGTTAAATAACTCAATCCTACATCATTTAAAAATTGCAATCGGTTGTTGATTTCCACCAGCAATCGTTTGGCAATTTGCTGGTCGTAAATATTGAGTTGTATGTTTTTAAAGAAATAGGCCAGTTCATTCAACGGTAAATCAACCAATTCACTGATATTTTTGTGGTCAATTTTTATGTTGTTGGTTTCTGGTCTAAGTCGTTTTCCATTGCAAATCGCACATTTTGTTTTTCCGCGATAGCGTGAAAGCATTACGCGATATTGAATTTTATAACTTTTTTCCTCTAAATATTTGAAAAAATCGTGGATTCCTTGAAAAGATTTATTTCCTTTCCAAATAAGTTGTTTTTGATCTTCTGAAAGCTGAAACCAGGGCTTGTGAATGGGAATATCGAATTTGTAAGCATTGTCGATCAGGTCGTTTTTGTATTGCGTAAACGAATCAGTTTTCCAGGGTAAAATGGCGTTTTCATAAATGGACAAGGAAGTGTTTGGAATCACCAAATCATCATCAATGCCAATCACATTCCCAAAACCGTCGCAGGCCGGACAAGCGCCGTAAGGATTGTTAAAACTGAATAAATGGGTATTTGGCTCCAAAAATTGAATGCCGTCCAATTCAAACTTATTGTTAAAAGTTGTTTGCTTTTCGGCTTTTACATCTTCAATAATGCATTCCCCTTTTCCTTCAAAAAACGCAGTTTGCACTGCATCGCCCAAACGGTTATAAAAATCTTCATCATCCTGAACCACAATTCGGTCGATCACCAAATGAAAATCGTGCTCAATTTCCGTGTCAACATCTTCAATCCTAATAATTTCGCCTTTGTATTTTATTCTGGAATAACCCTGTTGCGCCAATATTTTCAAGGTTTGCAACAAATTTCTTTCTTCCGGAATATGAACGGGCGAAAGCAGCAACACTTTTGTATTTACGTCTAAACTTTTGATATAATTGATGACATCGGCAACGGTTTGTTTTTTGACTTCACTTCCTGAAACAGGCGAATAAGTTTTGCCGATTCTGGCAAAAAGCAGTTTTAAATAATCGTAAATTTCTGTTGAAGTGCCTACGGTAGAACGCGGATTTGTTGAATTTACCTTTTGCTCAATGGCGATGGCGGGCGAAATGCCTTTGATATAATCTACATTTGGTTTGTTCAACCTTCCCAAAAACTGGCGTGCGTAAGACGATAAACTTTCCACATAACGTCGCTGTCCCTCTGCAAATAAGGTGTCAAATGCCAAACTCGATTTCCCGGAACCCGAAAGTCCGGTAATCACCACCAATTTATTTCTTGGAATGGCAACATCAATATTTTTTAAATTATGGAGTTTTGCTCCTTTAATGAGTATATTTTCTTTCGGACTAAGTGCAGCAATATTGTGAGTCATTTTCCTTAAAAACTGAATAAATGCAAAGGTACTTACAAAATTTCAAAATGACTGCAATGGGGTTTTGTATTCTATAAAATATTGGTAAATTTTATGAAACATTTTAGGCAAAAGCCATTGTTTTAAATTTTATTCAAAAAAACATTGTGTTTTTAAAAATAATTACTGATATTTGTTATAGAAATCCTTAAAAAAACGCCTATTCTGCAAGATTACTTTTTATAAAATTAGATAAATACACGTTTAACCAACCCCTATAATGTATTTAAATTATGGAAAGTAAAACTATTCTTGACAGCGTTTTAGTCAACAATTACATCAATGGAAATGAAAAATCTTTAGAGATTTTAATAATTCGTCATAAGCAACGAATTTTTAGTTTTATACTGTCAAAGGTTTCTGACAGGGAAGTCGCAGAAGATATTTTTCAAGACACTTTTATCAAAGTTATAAACACCTTAAAAAGAGGTGCTTATAATGAAGAAGGTAAGTTTTTGCCTTGGGTCATGCGAATTTCGCACAACTTAATTATTGATCATTTTCGTCGCAACAAACGGTTGCCTAAATTTAACAATACCGATGATTTTGACATTTTCGATGTGTTGAGCGATGAAATGCTCTCTGTTGAAAATCAGATAATTAAAGAACAAATTTTGGAAGATGTAAAAAAACTTGTTGAAGAATTACCTGAAGACCAGAAGGAAGTGTTGATTATGAGAATGTATAAAGATATGAGTTTTAAGGAAATTGCCGAAAATACGGATGTAAGTATTAACACCGCTTTGGGCAGAATGCGTTATGCACTTATAAATTTGAGAAAATTAATTGAGAAACACCATATTATATTGGTAAATTAATTAATTTCGCAACAATACAATAAAGGTAAAGTTTTATCGTTTAAGTAGTATAAACCAACTATTTATGATGAAACTTTACTCTCAAAAGTCTCCAATGATGGAGCAGCCCAGACCCGAAATAATTCAATATTTGCTCAACTATTCCAGGCAATTGAGGATAGTTAAAACCAACAAAAACAACCATATTGAATTACATTTGAATTAATGTTCTTTAGAACCCACTTTATAACCTAGAGTGGGTTTTTTGATAAAAACACCTTTCTTCCAATAGTTTTTGTGATAATATCTTTTTCCAAATTCCAGCTCCTTGCGGGAGAATATTCCCGACCGTAATAAATAATTTGTAAATGCAGTTTGTTCCACAATTCCTCCGGAAATAACCTTTTGGCATCCTTTTCCGTTTGCGCCACATTTTTTCCGTTGGTTAAATTCCAACGATACATTAAACGGTGAATATGCGTATCAACAGGAAAAGTTGGAATTCCGAAAGCCTGGCACATCACCACACTCGCCGTTTTATGTCCCACTGAAGGCAATTCCTCTAAATCTGCAAAATTTTGAGGCACTTGTCCGTTGTGTTTTTCAATCAATATTTTCGACAAGCCGTATATCCCTTTCGATTTCATGGGCGACAAACCGGCTGGTTTTATAATTTCCCTTATTTCTTCCACCGAAAGTTTTACCATATCATACGGATTGTCGGCTTTGGCAAATAATTTTGGCGTGATTTTATTCACGCCGACATCGGTACTTTGCGCCGATAATAAAACTGCAATTAAAAGGGTATATGGATCTTTATGATTTAGCGGTATTTGCGGATTTGGATATGTTTTTTCCAAGGTGTCAATTACAAATTGGACTTTTTCGGCTTTGGTCATTTTTAAATTGTTAAAATGTTAAAGGTTAAATGTTATTTGTTAAAGGCTTAAAAGTACAAAGTTCCATTATTTTTGAAAGGTTCATTAACAATTTGTTTTATTTTTCATTTTAACTCTTTAACTTTCAATTTTTGAAAATTATATGGTACAAAAAATAACATATAACAAATAACATATAACAAATAACATATAACTTAAATAAATGACAACATTAAAAATAGGCGATGCCGCTCCAAATTTTGAAGCGCTTGACCAACTGGGAAATACCGTAAAATTATCAGATTATAAAGGAAAAAAATTGGTATTGTTTTTTTATCCGAAAGCAAGTACGCCAGGCTGCACGATGGAAGCTTGTAATTTGCGGGACAATTACCATTCTTTTTTGGCGAAAGGATATGAAGTTTTGGGCGTAAGCGCAGATTCTGCAAAACGCCAGCAAAGTTTTATTGAAAAATACAAATTGCCTTTTCCGTTATTGGCAGATGAGGACAAAAAAGTTATCAATGCTTTTGGCGTTTGGGGACCAAAAAAATTTATGGGACGAGAATTTGATGGAATTCACAGAGTTACTTTTGTGATTGACGAAAATGGCATTATTGAGGACGTCATCACAAAAGTTAAAACAAAAGAACACGCAAGCCAGATTATTTAAAAAAGTAAAAGTAGGGACAGGTCGCGACCTGTCCGTTCTGGGGTTAGTCTCTAGGTAAAAGTTGAAAATATAGTCTGAAGACGGAAGTCCGATCTATCGGGACGGAAGACGAAGTTTAAAGATCATTAACAACTAAACAAATCAACAACTAAACAATTCAACAGCAACTAAAACTTCACATCCACTTTGATATTCAGCACACGTTGGGTCATATAATTTGGGATGCCATAAAATTGTTTGGAATACACATCACGAACCCAAGTATTGGTGATGGCGTTTTGCACATCGAACATATTGAAGATTTCAAAACCCATAGAAAATTCTTTTAAGTTACTTTTCCAGCCGGTTTGGTATTGGTTTTTGGCATCGGTAAAAACATAAGAAATTCCAATATCGGCTCTTTTATAAGCATTTAATCGGTTTTGATATTCATAAGGATTTGAATAGGAGGGAGAACCGCCGGGAACACCAGTATTAAAAACCAAATTTAAATACATTTTAATGTTTGGGATGTTTGGCACATAATCTTGAAAAAGCATGCCAAATTTAAAACGCTGGTCGGTCGGACGCGGAATATAACCCTGGTTATTTTTATTTTCTTCCGTTTTTAAAAATCCGATGCTAACCCAACTTTCCGTGCCGGGAACAAACTCTCCGTTCAATCTTAAATCGATGCCCGTTGCGCAGGCAATTGCATCGTTATCGGCGCTATATCGCACTTTTACATTGTCGACTGTATACGTATTTACATCCGTTAAATGTTTGTAATAAACTTCAGAAACCAGTTTAAATGGTCTTTCCCAAAGTTTAAAACTGTAATCGTTGCCCAAAATTAATTGCAACGATTTTTGCGCATCAACGTTTGGAATTACCATTCCTGTATAGTCCCTGAGTTCTTTGTAAAATGGCGGTTGGTTGTACATTCCTCCTGAAATTCTGAAAAGCATATCCTTTTCCCAGTCGGGTTTTATGGAAAACTGGCCACGCAAACTGTAGCTCGTTTTGTTTACTTTGCTGGAAATTTGGTCATTCACACTCCAATTATGCGAACGCAAACCAACATTGTACCATATTTTATGATTGTTCCAAAAAGCATTTTTGCTGTATTGCGCAAACCAAACCAATCTATTTATGGCAACGTGATTGTTGGCGCGGATGCTTTGAAAAGGAAGCAATTCGCCTGTAAATGGCTCATAAGGCTGATTGTTCGACACGAAATTTGGCGGACGAACGCTAAATCCCAATGAATCAATCACTTCCCATTCGTTTAGCCGATCTTTGGTGTCTTCATTTTGATATTTAATGCCAAAATCTATTTGATGGCTGTTCTTTTTGAAAGTGCCATTTATTTCAATATTGCTTATTAAAGCATCTAAATCGTTGCGGGCGTGACTTAATTGCGAGCCAATTCCTTCATAAAAACTGACTTCCCCAAAATTGTCGGAACCAAAATCACTGTTAACTTCACCCAAATTATAACTGGCCAAAATATCATAATATTCTTCTTCAATGGTATGATAGCTTGAGGTGGTTACATTGATATTTAAATTTTCATTTACCAGATAACTTCCTTTTAAAGCGCCAAAAACTGTTTTGAACTTGTCTTTTTCTTTGCCTTCATAATAAACAATTAATTCCTGCGGATTGCTGATTGTCCCAAATTTTGTTCTTCGTGATTGTGGCGAAAAATTGTAATTGTTGAGTGAAAAATTTCCCAGAAAATCGATTTTTAATTTGGGATTTACCAAATAAGACAAAAATGTTTGGGCATCCGTAAAATTTGGATTTGAAGTTGTTTCAATATCTTTGCTGTTGATAAACAAACTGTTATCTCGGTATCTAACGCCAAATAGAGCGCTTAATTTATTCTGGAGCATCACGCCTTCCACAGTAACGCTTCCGCCCAATAAACTTGCATTTATCGTAGTGGCTAATTCTGCTGGCGTTCTGTAGGTGATGTCTAAAACCGAAGAAAGTTTGTCGCCGTATTTTGCCTGAAATCCGCCTGCCGAAAAATTGACGTTTTGCACCATGGCGCTGTTTACAAAGCTTAAACCTTCCTGCTGTCCGGAACGCACTAAAAACGGACGGTAAACTTCAATGCCGTTTACATACACCAAATTCTCATCAAAATTTCCGCCGCGCACATTGTATTGGGTACTTAATTCGTTATTGTTATTCACTCCGGGCAACGTCATTAAAATGTTTTCAACACCTTGATTTGCACCTGGAATTTTGGCAATATCAGTCGGATTTACTTTAATAAAACCTTGCGCGTCTTTTTTCACATCTTTAACAATAACTTCATTGATGACTTCCGTTTTAGGTTCCAAAATGGGTGAAAATTGCAGTATCTTGTTTTTTGGCAGATTTACAATTTTAACCAAAGTGGTAAAAGAAATATGGCTAAATATGACGGTAATTTCTGTATTTGCTGGGATTTTTAATACATATTCCCCATTTTCATCAGAAGTGGTTCCGGTATTTAAAAAGGTAATTGCAACGCCTTCAACAGGTATTTTATTGCTGGTTTTTAAAACACCTTTAACAGTTGCCGTTTGGGCTGTTAAAAGTGTTGTAGCCAATAAAAAACACAAGGTAAGTATTGCTTTTTGTAGCATGGACTTTTATATTTTTCTGAAGAAAGTTGCGTTCAGCGTATTTGTATTGCCAACATTGTCGGTTACCGTTACTTTTAGCGCATGTTTTGAATCAGTAAAAACCAGATCTTTAAAATCATACGTTAAAACGCCCGTGGTTACATCATATTCCATTAAAATCCATTGTCCGTTAATTTCAGCCCTGTAAGTATTAATGCCCGATTTATAATCGAAAATCTTAACTTTTAACGTTTCGTGGTTTGTGATCCATTGGTCATTTTTAAAATTATGCAACTGAATATTTGGTGCATCCTTGTCTGACAGCAACGTAAATTTTCCCAATTTTTTTGTTGAAGCATAAAAAATGGAATCTTTTTTTACGGTTGATTCATAGCTTTTAGTTCCTTTTTTGTTGATGGATGCGATATACATTTGTTTCTTTTCGGATTCAGAATATTTTGACACATCAAAAGTGATGGTATAATTATAATGAATCGGCACATTTGGGTAGTGCACATTGGCAACCGAATCTACCACATCAAAATCCAGCCATAAATCGGCATAAAAAGTATTTTTAGGAAATGCAACAGTGACACCATTTTTACTGAACTGATTAAATTGCGCAAAACTAATTTTATACGGGGTTTGAGTTTCTGTTTTCCGAACTAAAACAGGGTCGTTTTTTCCAACAACGGGAATGGTAATTTTTTGGGTATTGCCGCTAAAATCTTTTGCGATAATGTCTACATTATAAGATTTTTTGTCTTCAATGGTCAAATATCCATTGTTAACGGAAGCTGCATACATATTTAATTTATTTGAAGGTTCTATAAAACATTTCTGAATTCGTTGACCCGTTTTTTCAAGCCGTTCATAATCTACCAGTAAATTAATGTACTTGTCTTCTGCAAAAGCCAATACGCTCGCCTTAAATTCGTGAAATTTTTCTCCATTTACAGAAAGTTCCAAACTATATAACCCATTTTGATTGATGGCATTATCCAATTGATCATAAGCATTGATGCCAAAACCAATTTTTCCGAAAGCATTTATTTTGTCGGCAAGCAAATCACCGTTGCTTAATTTTTTGAATGAAAGCTGTAACGGAATATTGGCCTGGTTAATTTGAGCATCATCACTTAAGGAATAACCAACCAAAGTATTGATTGTCGGTTTTTTAGAATCGCTTATCTGAAAGCCAAACAGAAATGGATTTATTGTTTTTTCTGTTGAAGAATCTCTAATTTCAAAATGCAGATGTGGACCCATAAATCCGCCAGTGCTTCCGCTTAGCGCAATAATTTCGCCTTTTTTGATGGGCAATTCCGAAGCGGACGGATAGGCCTGAACTTCAAAACTTTCATTTTTATATTGTTGTTTTTTAATATATGCTTCAATGCGATCGCTAAATTTTTGCAAATGTCCGTAAACAGTTGTGTAACCATTGGAATGCGTAATATAAAGTGCTTTTCCATAACCCCAATGCGCAATTCTAATTCGAGAAATATAGCCATCAGCCGAGGCCAACACATATAATCCCTCTCTTTGCTGCGTTTTTAAATCCAATCCAGCGTGAAAATGATTGGGACGCAATTCGCCAAAAGTTCCTGATAATATCAAAGGAATATCAAGCGGACTGCCAAAATAGTTTGTTGGATAGGTATTTTGCATGGTAACAGTCGCTTGTCCGTATGCAAGTATGCTGGAACAGAGAATAAAAAGTGCTATGAGGTTTTTCACGAATATTGTTATTTAATTTGTGCTAAAATACTAAATTATATTTTTTATAAAGTTTAAATTATTAATCATTTAGCACAAAAGGTTTAAAGTTTTTTATAAAATACAAAAAAAACAGTTGTAATATTGCGTTACTAACACTAACTTTGTATTTATAGTTTATATTCCTAAAGCAAATATGAGTTCTATAATACAAGTAGTTAATTTAGTCGAAGATAAACTCAAAAAACTTTTAGAAAATTATCATTTTTTGAAGGAAGAAAATGAGTTTTTATTCAATAAAATAGCGTTATTGGAGAATGAGTTGGCAGAAGGAAAGCAAATTTTTAATGAGATTGAAAAGAAGTACCAAACATTAAAAATTGCCAAAACTTTAGAAGGCAGTAAAGAAGACAGAAGGGAAACAAAACTTAAAATAAATGCATTAATTCGTGAAATTGACACTTGTATTGTTCAATTAAGTGAATAAGATCTTTAAAATGGCAGAACCTTTAAAAATAAAAGTAACTATCGCCGGCAGGGTATATCCAATCAACGTGAAAAACGAGAATGAAGAGGAGGGTATGCGAAAAGCGGCAAAACATATCAACGATTTAGTTACCAAGTTTGAAAAGAATTATGCGGTAAGCGATAAACAAGATGTTTTGGCTATGTGTGCCTTACAATTTGCTTCACTCATCGAAATTAACGCCATTAATAAAGATCAGGATATGACGGAAGTGACGGAAAAAATTAATAAATTGGGTGCGTTAATTGATACGCATTTAGAAAAATAAGTTCTTTAAAATAAATAAAATAATAATAATACTGCCTACATTAGTTATTGTTTGTTAAACTCAACATTATACCTTTATAAAGGATAAGTCTCAATTGCAAAAGCATGCCGTTTTAACGGATCCTTGACCAGTTAGTTAGTCCTAAACTTGTTTAAAGGAGTTTACAGAACCTCTCTAATGTAGGTTTTTTTATACATAAAACTGAAATATGATAGATTATATAATGCCAATTATTGTTGGTATAGCAATAGGGTTAGCAATAGGTTACGTGATAGCCAAAATGCTGGAAAAAACGAAAGCAACGCAGATTTTAAGAAATACAAGAAAGGAAGCCGCCACCATTATTAAAGAGGCTCAAATTGAAGCTGAAGCTACTAGAAAAGACAAGATTTTACAAGCCAAAGAAAAGTTTATTGAGCTAAAATCGGAACACGAAAAAGTGATTATTGCCAGAGACCGTAAAATCGCTGAAGCTGAAAAACGCGCCCGTGATAAAGAATCCCAAATTTCTCAGGAACTCGATAAAAATAAAAAATTGAATCTTGATATTGCCACAAAAATGAGTGAGTACGATAAGAAAGTGGAATATTACGATCGAAAAACGGAAGAAGTTGACAAACTTCACCGCAAACAGGTTGATCAACTGGAAGTTATTTCAGGATTGTCTGCTGTGGATGCCAAAAAAGAATTGATCGCTTCCCTAAAAGAACAAGCGAAATCGGATGCGATGGCGAGCATTCAGGAAACTATTGAAGAAGCCAAATTAACGGCACAGCAAGAAGCCCGAAAAGTGATTTTAAACACCATTCAGCGTGTAGGTGTTGAGCAAACCGTTGAAAATTGTGTTTCCGTATTCAATATAGAATCTGATGATGTTAAAGGACGAATTATAGGCCGTGAAGGTCGAAATATTCGTGCTTTGGAAGCGGCAACAGGTGTTGAAATTATTGTTGATGATACTCCGGAAGCCATTATTTTATCTTGCTTTGATCCGGTTAGAAGAGAAATCGCCCGTTTGTCATTACACAATTTAGTGACCGACGGAAGAATTCATCCGGCGCGTATTGAAGAAGTGGTAAAAAAGACCGAAAAACAAATCCAACAGGAAATTATTGAAATAGGAAAGCGTACCGTAATCGATTTAGGGATTCACGGTTTACATCCTGAACTGATAAAAACCATCGGACGAATGAAATATCGTTCATCTTATGGCCAAAACTTATTGCAACATTCACGTGAAGTTGCCAACTTATGCGGATTGATGGCCGCGGAATTGGGTTTAAACGCCAAATTGGCTAAAAGAGCCGGTTTATTGCACGATATTGGAAAAGTACCGGAATCAGAAAGTGAATTGCCTCACGCTTTGTTGGGAATGCAATGGGCAGAGAAATATAACGAAAGCGCAGAAATTTGCAACGCCATTGGAGCGCACCACGATGAAATTGAAATGAAAACATTGATTGCGCCAATTGTGCAGGTTTGTGATGCCATTTCTGGTGCCAGACCAGGCGCTCGTCGTCAAATTTTGGATTCTTACATTCAACGTTTAAAAGATTTGGAAGACATTGCGTTCGGATTTACAGGAGTTCAAAAAGCTTATGCCATTCAGGCAGGACGTGAATTGCGTGTCATTGTGGAAAGCGAAAAAGTAACGGATGCAAAAGCCGCAGAACTTTCTTTCAATATTTCACAAAAAATTCAAAATGATATGACTTATCCGGGCCAGGTTCGTGTTACGGTAATACGCGAAACCAGATCTGTAAACATCGCTAAATAACATTGGTTATTTATAAATTATAGAAAAACCGCTTTTGCGGTTTTTTTTATGTCTTTTGTTTTAAGTTCGAAGATATTTTCAAGAACATTTATAGTAATACATTTGATAATCAGGAATGAAAACAAATTCATTTTCTTAAAATTTTTACAACCACAAATCAAAAATATTTTTTACATTTACTTGATTAAAAAAATTAGCATAAACATTTAAAACATATCATTATGGCAAAAAGTCAGGACGCGAAAAAAAACGTCAAAAAAGAACCGCTAAAAACGGCTAAAGAAAAAAAAGAAGCAAAAAGAGATAAGAAAGCAAAAAGAGATTAATGCTCGTAATTAAAAAACCCCAGTTTAGAAATAAACTGGGGTTTTTTAATTAAAGCTTAAAGCTTAAAGTTAAAATTTAAAAGTTAAAAGTTTTTGGTGGCTTACCTAATTTTTTTTGACAGGTTTTTATTTTAATTTTAAAAACAGTAATTCCCCCTTCGGGCCCGCCTGCCGGAGAGGCAGGGGCTAGGGGGCTTTTAATTATTCCAAACGTAGACTTATAATCGCAATTCCGTGTTTGTCTGCCAACTCATTTTCTGGAACACCGGGACCAATAGAGAATTGGATGCTTTCAACTTTGTTAATGTCAAATTCTGATGACAGATTATGTTCTAAATAATAAGGCAAAAAGCTCGGATAAGGTCTTGGTAGGGTAACCGTTTTTACGGGTTTTAAATCAGCCAAAGACATTTTATAATCTGTACTTTCAGTTCCTATTTCTAAGGTGTTTCCAAAAGAAGATCCATCATTCATCACAAAAGCAATCTGTAATTTACAGGGTTTGTCATTTAAAGATCTTCCTTTAAAAATAAGGTTTTCCATTGAATACAAATCATTTTTTCTGCCTTGGATTTTATCCAGAATAAAATGTTTAAAGCTATAATTGTAGATTGGTGTTGCATTCAGATTTTCAACATCAACTTCAAACAATTTTTCAAGATTCATTTGGTATTCTGCTTCGCCATCATTTCTTGTGGGAACTAGTGTTAAGTTAATTTTGATATGACGGTTAATATTTGTATCTTAGCATCAAAAACGGCAAATGGCACACTACACAATCAAGCTAAGCAAAATTGAGGTTGAAGATTTCAATAAAATTATTAACAAAGGGAGACACAG
>JAUYUA010000043.1 GCA_030694935.1 Lutibacter sp.
ATATGGTTTAACCAAAGGACAATTTTCCCCAACCTCGCTTATAGGCCAAAAAACAAAATCATCTCCTTACGGAAACACGCAACCTCCTTTTTCTCCAGGTGAATTGGCTTTGGGCGCCAATGCACGATTCTTTGCCAGAATTGGAGGCAACAATCCGAAGGATATGACCCAAATTTTTATTGATGCACATAAATTTAAAGGAACTTCCTTAATTGAAATACTTCAAAACTGTGTGATTTTTAATGATGGATGTTTTGACGAAGTAACCGATAAAGAAGTAAAAGAAGACAGACAGATTTTTCTTGAACACGGAAAACCGATGATTTTTGGTAAAAATAAAGACAAAGGATTGGTGATTAACAAATTGAAACTTGAAGTAGTAACCATTGGCGAAAACGGCGTAACACAAGAAGATATTTTGGTCCACAATGCCAAAGAAGAAGATAAAACGCTTCATCAAATGCTTGTAAGATTGGAGTATCCATTGGCAACAGGTATTATCAGAAGTTTTGCCGATGTTACTTTGGAAGAAAGAGAAGATGCGCTAACGGATCAAGTTAAAGCAAATTCAAAATTCAAGAAAACAGACGACCTTTTCTTCTCTGGAGAAACATACGAGGTAAAGTAATAAAAATATGAAAAATAGCTGATTTATGTCAGCTATTTTTTTTTTTAAAACCATAATTTTGTCCACCAATTAAAAAGTATATAAAAAATGGGTTCAGAAGCCATCATTGTATTTTTACTCGCAGCCATTGTACTTGTTGCCGGTGCAAACTTTTTATCAAATTTAATTTCACATAAATCTGATAATCCCCAAAAAAGAGAACCTTACGAATGCGGTATTCCAACCATTGGACCAACCTGGATTCAATTTAAAGTTGGGTATTATCTTTTTGCCATTCTTTTCTTGATATTTGATGTCGAAGTTGCATTTTTAGTGCCTTGGGCTGTTGTTTACAAAGAAGTGGGCACCGTTGCTTTGGTAGAAATTATTATATTCCTTTTCATTTTAGGATTGGGATTGTTATACGCATACAAAAAACGAGCTTTACAATGGGAGTAGATAAAAAACGATATTTAAGCCAGCTTGAAGAAGAAGGATTAAAACAAGTTGTTCCTGCCGATTTTCCCGGAAAAATAATTCCTGGAGGCAATGGCGGAAACATTGTGGTAACCACTTTAGACAGCGTTATCAACTGGGGACGCGCAAACTCGCTTTGGTCCTTGTATTTTGGAACCAGCTGTTGTGCCATTGAAATGATGCAAACTGGTGCCGCAAAACACGATTATTCAAGATTTGGATTTGAGGTTGCAAGAGCTTCCGCACGACAAGCAGATTTAATCATCATTGCCGGAACCATTGTGAACAAAATGGGACCTGTGTTAAGACGTTTGTACGATCAAATGGCCGAACCAAAATACGTGATTGCCATGGGCGCTTGCGCTATTTCGGGCGGACCGTTTTACTACAATTCATATTCGGTCATAAAAGGTGCCGACCACGTAATTCCGGTTGACGTTTATGTTCCTGGCTGTCCGCCAAGACCAGAAGCTTTATTGGAAGGAATGATTATGCTCCAACAAAAAATTAAAACTGAAAACATGGCCAAAAAGGTAAATCCTATTGATGGTTTTGATGAAGGAAAATAATTTGTATTAAATCATAAAAGACCATGACAAACGAAGATTTACAAAATATAATTACCGGTTTGGGAACCGATTTGGAATTCAATACTGAAGGGTCTGAATTTCTGAATGTTATCGTTCCTAAAGAACAACTTCACAGTATTTGCAGTCAGTTAAAATCGCATCCCGAATTAAAATTTGATTATGCATTTTGCATAACAGGTATGGATTGGGTTCCGGCATTGGGCGTTATTTACCATTTAAATTCAACGGAATTAAAACATGAGATCGTTGTAAAGGTAATGGTTGAGGATCGTGAAAATCCAACCTTGGATTCCGTTCACGACATTTGGCAGACAGCAGACTTTCATGAATTGGAAATATTCGATTTTTTCGGCATAAAATTCAACAACCATCCAAAATTAAGACGCATTTTTTTAACGCCGGAGTGGGAAGGTTTTCCGTTGCGGAAAGATTATGTTGATGAAGCAAATATGATTATTAAATAGCCTTATAAATGACCGACCAACAAGCACAAAATAAAATAAAAACTGAAGAGTATTTTATTAATATGGGCCCTCAACACCCGGCAGCTAACGGGGTGTTACGATTAATTTTAACCATTGACGGCGAAATCATAAAAAATGTAGAGCCAGATTTGGGCTACATACACCGTTCTATCGAAAAAATGTGCGAACGTGACAGTTATCAGCAAATCGTTCATTTAACTGACAGAATGGATTATTTGTCGTCACACATCAACAATGAAGCAGTTTGTTTGACCGTTGAAAAAGGACTTGAAATTGAAGTTTCAGACAGGGTTAAAGTAATAAGGACAATTATAGATGAATTAACCCGTATTGCTTCTCACTGTTTATGGTGGGGCGTAATGGGAATGGATTTAGGTGCCTTAACCACCTATTTTTATGCTTTCAGGGATCGCGAATTGATCAATGATATTTTTGAAGAAACCTGTGGCGCACGATTAACCATGAATTACAATGTTCCTGGCGGATTGATGTTTGACATTCATCCTAATTTTGTAAAACGCACCAAAGATTTTATCACCCATTTTAAAACCAAGATTCCTGAATACGATCGTTTGCTGACCGGCAATGTGATTTTTCAAAAAAGAACCAAAGGTGTTGGCATACTTACCAAAGAAGATGCTATTTCTTTTGGGGTTTCTGGTCCAACAGCAAGAGGTTCAGGGTTTTCAAGCGATGTGAGAAAACACCATCCATACAGCGCTTATGACCGCGTTAATTTTAAAGAAATTTTATTTACTGAAGGCGATACTTTTGCTCGTTATCAGGTAAGAATGATGGAATTATGGGAATCTGTTTCAATCATTGAACAATTGATTGACAACATTCCTGAAGGTGAAACAAAAGCAGCCACAAAAGCGGTAATAAAATTGCCAAAAGGTGAATTTTACCAACGCGTTGAAACAGCAAGAGGTGAACTAGGCGTTTATATAAACAGTACGGGAAACAAAAACCCATATCGCGTAAAATTCCGCTCACCAGGATTTTCTAATTTATCTGTTTTAAATCACATTTCAAAAGATGTATTGATAGGCGATTTGGTCGCTACAATGGCTTCATTTGATTTTGTAATTCCTGATATAGACCGTTAATCAAAGACCATGAATTTTACACAAATGATTATTCCATTAAACATCACAAAAACAATCTCAGATTGGATTTATTCAATAATGCCTGAAACCGCGGCAAGTTATACCATTATGGTTATCATTGCGGTTGCTTACTTGGCGTTATTCGCTGTAGCAGGTTTGTATTTAGTGCTTCTAGAACGTAAAGTTGCCGCTTGGTTTCAATTGCGTATTGGACCAAACAGGGTTGGGCCCTGGGGACTATTACAAACAATGGCCGATGCTTTAAAACTGGTTTCAAAAGAATTGACAAGCACCATAAAAATCGATAAATTTTTATACAATTTAGCGCCTTATTTTGTGATTGTTTCCGCATTAATGGCGATGGCCGTTTTTCCGTTTTCAGAACAATTTCAGGCATTCGACATTAATATTGGGGTCTTTTTCTTAATTGCAATATCATCAATAGGCGTTATCGGAATTTTATTGGCAGGCTGGTCAAGCAACAACAAATACGCTTTAATTGGCGCAATGAGAAGCGGCTTGCAAACCATCAGTTATGAATTATCGGTTGGGCTTTCCATTTTAACTATGGTATTGTTAACAGGTACTTTACAACTTTCAGAAATAATAGAAGCGCAACGCACCGGAGGATGGCTTATTTTACAAGGCCATGTTCCTTCAATCATCGCTTTTATGATTTTTATGGTTGCTGGAACTGCCGAAACAAACAGGGCACCATTTGATTTGGTGGAAGCTGAATCGGAATTGGGAGCAGGTTTCCATACAGAATACTCGGGAATGAAATTCGCCTATTTTTTCTTGGCAGAATTTATAAATATGTTTATCATTTCTTCCATCGCTGTGGTCTTATTTTTTGGAGGCTGGTTATCTCCTTTCGGAATCACAGAAAATATTGTCTGGTTTCCTCAAGTATTCTGGTTTTTAATTAAAGTTTTGGGTCTTATATTTTTGATGATGTGGTTTAGATGGACTTTCCCAAGATTAAGAGTAGACCAATTATTAACCCTCGAATGGAAATATTTATTGCCTTTAAATTTGATGAATATCGTGTTGATGGCAATTGTGATATGGCTGAACTGGACAATTTAATAAATGAAATGCACCTAAAATGAGTTATTTTTCAGATATATATAAAGGAATAAAAACCTTGCTGACAGGGATGTCGGTTACAGGAGGCTATTTTATTCGCGCAAGAAAGGGCGCAATTACGCAACAATATCCCGACAACCGAGAAACCCTTAAAATGTTTGATCGTTTTAGAGGTGAAGTGGTAATGCCGCACGATGCAGATAATCGTCATTATTGCACCGGTTGCCAATCGTGCGAAATCGCTTGTCCAAATGGTTCCATAGAAATTATTTGGGACAGGGCTGTAGACCCGGAAACAGGAAAAAAGAAGAAAAAAATAGACAAACACATTTACCATTTATCGATGTGTACCATGTGTGGTTTGTGCATTGAAGCTTGTCCGACCGACGCCATTGTTTGGGCTCCGAATTTTGAGAATTCTGTGTACGACAGAAGTGCATTAACTAAAGTTTTAAACCAGCCAGGTTCATCTGTTTTAGACGGAATAGAAGATTAATATTATGGAAACAATTATATTTTACATACTCGCAGCGATTATTATTTTATTTGCCGTTGCTTCAGTAACCAGCAGAAAAATTTTAAGAGCAGTTATTTATTTGCTTTTTGTGTTGATAGGGATTGCCGGACTTTATTTCTTGGTTGATTACAACTTTTTGGCGGCTATTCAACTTACGGTTTATGGAGGCGGAATTATTGTGTTGTTCATTTTTGCCGTGTTGCTTATTCATCACGTTGAACTTGAATTGGAAAAAACAGCTTTAAAGAAAAAACTTATTGCCGGCGCTCTAAGTGCTGCGGGATTAGCCGTAACGCTTTGGGCAATTTCAACCTACCCTTTTCCGGTTACAGACACTTATACTTCCATCGAAGTTGCTGATATAGGTCTATTATTATTGAGTTATGAAGATGGCGGATTTATATTGCCGTTTGAAGTAATTAGTGTGCTGCTGGTTGCTGTGATGATAGGCGCCATAGTCATTGCAAAAGGAAAAAAATTAACCGAAAATAACTAACTGAGATGATCGCAGGAATTAGCATTTACGATATTTTAACCCTCACAAGCATCTTATTTTTTATAGGAGTTTACGGGTTTTTTACAAGAGAAAACTTGATAACGGTATTGATGTCAGTTGAATTGATTTTAAACGCTTCAGCCGTAAATTTTGTGTTGATCAACACTTATTTGTATCCGGATTTACTTCAAGGCGCTGTGTTTTCAATTTTTATTATTGCCTTGGCTGCTGCGGAAACAGCGTTGGCCATTGCCATTATTATCAATTTGTACAAACTCATTTACTCTGTTGAAGTGAAGGATACGGAAACCATGAAATATTAACGGGTTTTAGTAAAAAAATAAATAGACAAAAAATTTAAATTATAAAAAATGGATTTTAGTTATACCATATTAATTCCTCTGATTCCTTTAGCGCTATTTCTGATTTTAGGATTGTTCAGCAAAAAAATACCGGCTTCAATTTCGGGTTGGTTAGGCTCATTGGGTTTAGGAACTTCGTTTGCATTGTCGTTATATACTGCTTACCATTATTTTATGGAAGGCAAACTGGAAGGCGTTTATCAAACGTTTATTTATAAACAAACCTGGTTGGTGTTTACCGATAAATTGCATATCGATTTAGGTGTGCTTATTGATCCAATCTCCGTAATGATGATGGTTGTGGTGACCACCATTTCTTTTATGGTTCATTTATACAGCCGAGGTTATATGCACGGAGATGACGGTTATACCCGATTCTTCTCCTATTTGGCCTTGTTTAGCTTTTCGATGTTAGGATTGGTGATGGCGACTAATTTGTTCCAAATGTATATTTTTTGGGAATTGGTTGGTGCTTCCTCTTTTTTATTGATTGGTTATTATTACACAAAACCATCCGCAGTGGCCGCCGCAAAAAAAGCATTTATTGTAACGCGTTTCGCCGATTTAGGTTTCTTGTTAGGCATACTTTTAATCAGTTATTATACGGGCACTTTCGATTTTCAGGACTTAACTAGTCAGGAAGGAATGCTTATTGCCGGTTGGGGCGCTTCCGCATCCTTTATGGGATTGTCGGTGTTCACCTGGGGACTGATTTTAATTTATATGGGTGGTGTCGGTAAATCGGCCATGCTTCCTTTCCATATTTGGTTACCGGATGCAATGGAAGGTCCAACACCAGTTTCAGCTTTAATTCACGCAGCAACCATGGTGGTTGCCGGTGTGTATTTAGTGGCGCGTTTATTTCCGGCTTTCTATTTTGTGGATGGCGGATTTGCCTTACAAGTCGTCGCTTATGTGGGCGCAATTTCGTCCTTGGTTGCCGCTTTAATTGCCATTACACAAACAGACATAAAACGCATATTGGCATTTTCAACCATGTCTCAAATTGGTTATATGATGCTGGCATTGGGCGTTTCAAAATATGAAGGACACGAAGGCTTAGGTTATATGGCCTCTATGTTCCATTTGTTTACGCACGCAATGTTTAAAGCCTTGTTATTCTTAGGTGCCGGTTCTGTGATTCACGCAGTTCACAGCAATTATATGAAAGATATGGGCAGCTTAAGAAAGTATATGCCAATTACGCACATCACTTTTTTAATTGCGGCACTTTCTATTGCAGGATTTCCTGGATTCGCAGGTTTCTTCAGTAAAGATGAAATTTTAGTGGCAGCTTTTGAAAACAATAAACTTATTTATTACAGCAGTGTTTTAGTGGCAGGTTTGACCGCATTTTATATGTTTAGATTGTATTTTAACATATTTTGGGGTGAAGACAGAAAATACAAACACACGCCGCATGAATCTCCGCTTTCAATGACCATTCCGCTGATATTTTTAGCATTTATGAGTATCGCCGGCGGTTATATTCCTTTTAGTCAATTTGTGACTGCGGATTTGATGCCGTTTGAAGCGCATATAAATATTCCGTTAGCCGCAATTGCTTCATCCGTAGGGATTATCGGAATTATCATCGCATTTATTTTCTATAAAAAACCAAGTGAATTGTCGAAAAAATTCTCAAATGCTTTTGGGGTGATTTACACATTTATCTACAACAAACTTTATTTTGATGAATTGTACCTCTTCGTCACAAAGAAAATACTATTTGGAATTGTCGCTTTTTCAGCCTCTTGGTTCGATAAAAATGTGGTGGACGGTTCTATGATTGGCATTGGAAACGTTACCGTTTCCGTTGCAAATAAAATTAAGGGAATGCAATCGGGTAAATTACAAGATTATGCCATGTCATTTGTTGGCGGTATTGTGGTGATTGCGATGGTTGTTTTTTATATATGGATAAGCTAAAATAAGAAATAACAAAAGTTCAAAAAACAAATATTAAAATAATTAATGATTCAAAACTCAGTAAATAAAACCTATGATTTAGAAGAAAGAACTTTTCAATTTGCAAAAGAGGTTAGACTCTTTATTAAAAGTTTGGAAAAAACCATTGCAAACTTTGAAGATGCAAAACAAGTTGTTCGTTCATCAGGATCTATCGGAGCAAATTATATTGAAGCCAGTGAATCTTTAAGTAAAAAAGATTTTTATTATAGAATTAAAATAAGTAGAAAAGAAGCCAAAGAAAGTATTTATTGGCTAAGATTAATAAATGAAACAAATAAACATTCAAATGAAATATCAGTTGAAAAGTTAATTCAGGAATCAACAGAATTAAAAAAAATATTTTCAGCTATTATTGAAAAATCAAAACCAGTGTAATTTGAAATTTGAAGTTTGTTATTTGAAAATTATTTAGAATAAATTTATATGGATATTTTATCACTTTTTGTAGTCGTACCGGTTTTAATTGTTTTGGCTTTATCATTTTTTGCCAAAGACTTAAAACAAGCCAGATTGATATCGGTAGTAGGAATGGGAATTCAGTTTGCCATGTCCATCAACTTAATTTTTGCTTACTTAAAAGAACGTGCCGTAAATACGGGTATTATGGTTTTTACCAAAGACGTTGTTTGGTATGAAACTTTTAATATTCATTACAGTATTGGTGTTGATGCCATTTCGGTGGTGATGATTGCCTTAACCGCTGTGGTGCTTTTGGCCGGTATCTTTATTTCCTGGAAAATAGACGATTTGCCTAAGGAATTTTTTATATCCCTCATCGCTTTGTCATCGGGTGTTTTTGGTTTCTTTATTTCAACCGACTTGTTTACGATGTTCGTGTTTTATGAAATAGCCGTGATACCGATGTATTTGCTGATAGGCATTTGGGGTTCGGGACCAAAAGAGCATTCCGCCATGAAATTAACGTTGATGTTAATGGGTGCTTCAGCCGTTTTATCCGTCGGGATATTGGGAATTTATTTCAATTCCAATGCCGATGGCGGCGCTTTAACCTTTAACATTTTTGAAATAGCGCAAGTCAACATTCCTGAAGCTGCTCAAAACATATTTTTCCCATTGACATTTATTGGATTTGCGGTTATCGGAGCTTTATTTCCATTTCATACCTGGTCACCTTCCGGTCACGCTTCCGCACCAACAGCCGTTTCTATGTTACACGCAGGTGTGCTGATGAAATTAGGAGGTTACGGTGTATTTAGAATTGCGATGTACTTGTTGCCTGTGGGCGCTTTAAACTGGGCTGACTTTTTCTTGGTCTTGTCCGCTTTCGGAGTTATCTACGGAGCATTTGGTGCCATTATGCAAAAAGATTTAAAATATGTGAATGCTTACGCATCTGTAAGCCACTTGTCGTTGGTTTTATTTGCTTTGTTGATGTACAATAAAACAGCTTGGACAGGTGCCATTATCCAATCATTGTCGCACGGTTTGCTAACCGCTATGTTCTTTGCTTTAATTGGGATGGTTTACGGAAGAACGCATACGCGGGAAATCGCAAAATTGGGCGGTATTATGAAAGTACTGCCATTTATAGGCGCTATTTATGTAATTACCGGTTTGGCTTATTTAGGTTTGCCTGGCTTTAGTGGTTTTGTGGCTGAAATGACCATTTTTGTCGGTGCTTTTCAGCATCCTGATATGTTCCGAAGAATTTTGACCATTGTGGTGGTTTCTTCCATTGTGGTAACTTCCGTTTATATTTTAAGAATGGTGGGCAAAATTATGATGGGACCTTTATCAAACGAAGAATATAAAGATTTGCCAAAAGCGACCTGGTTTGAAAAAACCGGATTGATTTTATTGCTGATACCGGTTGTTATGATTGGTGTTTTACCATTGGGTTTAAGTGAAATGTTAAAAGAAAGTATCCAACCATTTTTGGAAAGGTTATTATAAAAATCAAATAAAATGAATTTAGAAAGTTTTCTATTAATGCGTTCGGAAATTGGGTTATTGGCAATTTTAATATTGTTAATCATCTTCGAAATATTTTCTGACAAAAAACAAAAAGCAGCGGTCATTCCTTTTGCGCTGATTTTATTGGCAATCAATACCGCGCTTGGTTTTCTGCCTTTGGCATCGGGTGAATTGTTTGGCGGCATGTTTAAAACAAACGCGCTGTTGTATTTCTTTAAAACAACTTTAAGTTTGGGCGTTTTGATTTTATTGCTGCAATCGGCCGACTGGCTGAAAGAAAAAGTGGTCGATGAAAATAAAGCCCCAGAATTTTTTATATTGATTATTTCATCCCTTCTCGGAACTTATTTTATGATTTCCGCAGGTGATTTTTTAATGTTTTTCCTTGGTTTGGAATTGGCGACACTTCCTGTTGCCGCTTTGGTGGCTTATGATACTTACAAAAGAGTTTCTGCTGAAGCCGCCGTTAAATATATTTTATCATCGGCATTGGCTTCCGGAGCCGCACTATTTGGTATTTCCCTCTTGTACGCAACCACCGGAACCATTTATTTTGATTCGATGGCTGAAATATTGACAAGTTCTAACTTATCCATTTTAGCGTTTGTATTTTTCTTTTCGGGATTGGCATTCAAAATCTCCTTGGCGCCATTTCATTTTTGGACAGCTGATGTTTATGAAGGCGCACCTATTAATGTGGCTTCCTATTTGTCGGTAATTTCAAAAGGAGCCGCGGTTCTTATTTTAATGATTCTTTTATTCACGGTGTTTAAACCGTTAATTGAAACTTGGCACAAAATAATTTATATTGTAATTATTGCCACCATGTTTATTGGTAACTTATTTGCGATACGACAACAAAATTTAAAACGTTTCCTGGCCTATTCATCCATTGCACAAGCCGGTTTTATATTGTTGGGCTTAATGTCGGTCGACAATTTAGGAACCGCAACCATCGTTTATTTTGTGGCCGTTTATATTTTCTCAAATTTAGGTGCTTTTGGCGTTGTTCAGGCGATTTCTTCTTTTTCTGATAAAGAAAACATCGACGATTATGAAGGACTTTACCGAACCAATCCTAAATTGAGTTTGTTAATGATGTTGGCATTGTTTTCATTGGCTGGGATACCGCCTTTAGCCGGATTTTTTGGTAAATTCTTTTTGTATACCGCAGCCGCAAGTCAGGGTTATTACATCCTCGTATTTATTGCGGTGGTAAACGCAACCATTTCACTGTACTATTATTTATTGGTGGTAAGGGCTATGTTTTTAAGACAAAGCGATACGGCAATTCCATATTTCAGAAGTCCGTTTTATATGCGTTTGGGATTGATTTTGGCGGCAATCGGTATTTTAGTGGCTGGGGTTTACAGCCCAATTTATGATTATATATTTTCAATTAGCAATACATTTTTAAATTAAGAAACTATGGGACTTGGAGGAAATCATTTATTTGGAAGCATTGGCGAAACAAGAGTTACTTTTGTTGAAAAAGGTGTGGATGAAAACCGTAGGGATTTTTTAAAAAGCCTGTTGGAAGTAAACGGCTTTGAAGTTGTTATTGAAGAAGATAAAATAAAAACGGAAGGCGATCCGCAATTGTACACCGTTGCGGTAACCGATATGACTTTTAATCCGACTGTTTGGGTTTTTCAACGCAGACTAAAAACTGCTGATGGCAGAAAAGTTACCCACGATTACTGGAACCAAAAAACCGAAGAAACGAACCCGAGGTACTGGAGAAACGCAAAAGAATAATTAGTAATTTAGGTTTCATACTTAAATAAATATTGATCAATCAAAAAAAGCAAAAGCTCCGTAAAATGGAACTTTTGCTTTTTGCATTAAACTTTTACCAGATAGTCTTTTAAAAGTTTATTTGCCCAAATTCTAAATTGATTTCCTTAATTTTGAACTGTCGCAAATTTTGCGACAGTTGCATTTTTATCTAATTCCCCTTCTTTAAAAACATTATTCAAATGCTTCCCCAAAGTTTTAATATCTCTATCAAATAACTCAGAAAGTTGTTTACGATTTAACCAAACAGTTTCCTCAAATACTTGAACTACGATAGATGCTAAACCATCTTCGGCCTCATAAATTACTATTTGCTCTTGCTTTTCCATATTTATTACAAATATATAATCTTAAGCTGGTATTCAAATATTTTTGTAGAGAATTTATAATCAAGGATTTGCAATAGAAACCCTTTACAATACTTAATGCCTGAATTTATAAACTTTAGATTGTCGAAATCGATAATTTAGGCCGCTTTTGAATTGTTTTCAATTTTGTACAAGTTCTACATTTCAAATCAAAAAACCCGAAGAAACCAATCCTAGGTATTGGAGAAAAGCTAAATAATTTTAGATAACTGTAACATTTCTTCTGCAATAAAATCGAATAAAACGGTATCAACAATTTGTTGTGTTTCATTGGGAAATTGAAGTTCAACAATGGCGGAACTTTCAATCCAATCTTCAATTTTGAAAATGTGTTTCTTTTTTAAGGCTTTTAAAACAGGAACGCCCAATTCCTCCAAGGCTTTGGCATTAAAATGTTGCTCGTATTGATTTTTCATAGGAATGACCATCAATTTCTTTTTCAAATAAATGGCTTCTGCAGGCGTTTCAAAACCTGCACCGCACAATATTCCGGTGCAAGAAGCCAGGCTCTTTTCAAATTTTTTACTGTTGATTGGCTTTATGTAAACATTCTTTTTCTGATAATAAGTTTGCGCTTCTTTAGAGAAAACTTTCCATTTTACGCCTTTAATTTTCGAAAGGACCGCAATGATATTTTCGTCGGAATAAGCAGGCAAATAAACAGTGTAATGATCTTTTACGCTTCGTTTTAGCAACCTGATATCACTTCTGATAATTGGCGTGTAAACTTTATCATTGTATTTTTTAAAATGAAAACCATAATTGAGCGCACACCGTGCATAGTTTTTTATGATAAAAGTGCCAATCAAATCTGTATAGGAAGGTTTGGGTACATTTTTAGCATACAATGCGCTTTGATGACTTAAAGAAACGCATTTTACCCCTTTAAAAAAACAGGCCCAAGCGGATATTGGTTCAAAATCATTGATCACCAAATCGTATTCTGTAACCGGACATTTGATAATTTCCTTAATTACGCTGGCAACAGAATTTCTTTTAAATGTCTTCATTAAATCGATTCCGCCATTTTTGCCAAAATAAAAACTCAGTCCTTTATAAACATAATCAACATTGTACGGCAAAACAATATCGGCTTGTGTGCCGCTTATCAAAATATCAACCTGAGCACGTTTTAAAAGCGCCGGAATAATTTCTTTCGCCCTGCTTAAATGTCCGTTTCCGGTGCCTTGTATGGCGTATAATATTCGCATTAAAATTTAAAATTAAAGTCCGCCATTAAATGTACAAACAGTTCTTTGGATGTTTGGTCAATGGAATCAACCACCGCCAAATCATCTTCAATTTCCTCTTTTTGGTAATGAAAATCTTCATACTTATAGATGCTCCACTGCTTGTTGTTGTATTCCAAAGCGGTTAAATTCTCTACCCAATCGCCCGAATTTAAATACGTCACACGCCCTTTATTGGATATAACTTCCTTTATTGTTGGCTGATGAATATGGCCGCAAACCACATAATCAAATTGATTGTCTATGGCGATAGTTGTGACTGTTTCCTCAAAATTATTGATAAATTTGATGGCAGATTTAACGCTGTTCTTAATTTTTTTGGACAAGGAAACTTTTTCTTTTCCGAAAAAATGACTGATATTATTAACGGCTCGGTTGATTAGGATTAAAAAATCGTAACCAATGGCGCCTAATTTTGCCAGCCATTTAGTATGTTTTATGGATATATCAAAAACATCACCGTGAAAAAACCAAGCTTTTTTGCCGTCCAATTCAAGAACAACTTTGTTTTCTATTGAAAATTTGCCCATATTAAAATCGACAAATTTTCGGAACATTTCATCGTGATTACCGGTAATATAATATATTTCCTTTCCTTCAGAAATCCATTTCATGAAATATTTCAACACTTTCATGTGCGATTTCGGCCAATAGCGTTTGCTGAATTGCCAAATATCAATAATGTCTCCATTTAAAATTACGATAGATGGATTGATGCTTTTTAAATATTTTAAAAGTTCTTTGGCGTGGCAACCGTAAGTTCCCAAATGCACATCAGAAATAACAACAACCTCAACGTTTTTCTTCTTGTAAGAATTCACTTATTGGAAATTATATTCAAAATAGAATAATTTATAGGTGCAATTACGTAAGTTGTTGTTATTAAATAGTTTTGGGAATATTATAAATAAGTTATCAATTTAAGTAATGTGTACATCGTCAAGAAAAAATTAAATAACTGTTTTTTTACCATGATAAATATAGGAATATTGTCTTTAATTTTTTCAATATTGCAAAAATCGAATATTTTTTGAAAATTATTTTAGAATCATTGTTGTCCGGTAAAAATTCATTGCAATTTAACAATCCCAATCTTAATCGGCCTTAACAAACAGGTCGCCCCGATGGAGGCCACTGAAAAAGTCAATTTAAGACTTAAATATTAATAAAAAAGGAGTAGAAACGCAAGTTTATCTACTCCTTTTTTTGTATCTTGTAGTGCCTTAAACACTTAATATATATGCTGTTACAACAAAAAATAATTCAATTTACTGAGTATGGTTCACTGTATAATTTGATTGTTCCAAAGGAGAATCTTCTCAGAAAGATTAATGACCTGATTGATTTTTCCTTTGTTTACGATGAATTAATAAATAAATATTGTCACAATAATGGCCGAACAGCAGAAAGCCCAATTAGGATGTTTAAGTATTTATTGCTTAAGACCATTTATAATATATCTGATGTCGATGTAGTTGAGCGTTCACGTTTTGATATGTCGTTCAAATATTTTTTAGATATGTCGCCCGAAGACGATGTAATCAATCCAAGTTCACTCACAAAATTTAGAAAGCTACGATTGAAAGATACCGATTTGTTGAACCTGCTGATAAGTAAAACAGTGTCTATTGCTATTGAAAAAGGAGTAATCCGTTCTAAGTCTATTATTGTGGATGCCACCCATACGCTATCAAGATCAAATCCGTTTTCAACAATTGAAGTCTTAAGGGAACGCTCAAAGCAACTTCGCAAAACTGTTTACAAGTACGATGAACACTGGAAGGAACGTATGCCTAAAAAGAATATTGACAATGATTTAGAAAAAGAGCTAACTTATTGTAAAGAGTTAGAACGAATTATTGAAAAGGAACCATCCTTCAGTTCAATTCCTGCGGTGCAAGAAAAATTAAACGTCCTAAAAGAAACCATTGAAGACACTCAAGAAAATATCACATTATCAAAAGATCAGGATGCCAAAATAGGCCATAAATCCGCAGATAGTTCATTCTTTGGTTACAAGACACACTTAGCCATGACGGAAGAGCGCATAATAACGGCAGCAGTGGTGACATCGGGCGAAAAGGGAGACGGACCAGAGCTTCCAAAGCTTTTAGAAATTAGTCAAGTAAACGGTATTGAAGTTGACACAATCATCGGTGATGCTGCCTACTCAGGAAAAGAAAACATCAAACTAACCAGTAAGCAAGATATTAAAATAGTAGCTAAACTCAACCCATCAATTACGCAAGGTTTTAGAAAAAACGAAGACATATTTGATTACAATAAGGATGCAGACATGTTTGTATGTCCTGCAGGTCACATCGCAATACGAAAGGCGCGACAAGGGAAAAAAAATGTTGGAAATAACCAAGTGGATACTTATTATTTTGATGTTGAAAAATGTAAAACTTGTCCTCTTAAAAATGGTTGCTATAAGGATGGAGCAAAATCCAAAACCTACTCTGTATCCATAAAATCAGATCTTCACAAGGAACAAATTGTTTTTCAAGAAACAGAATACTTCAAAGACAAGGCGAAACACCGGTACAAAATAGAAGCGAAAAATGGCGAGTTAAAAAATGTACATGGTTATGGTCGGGCAATATCATATGGAATAAACAATATGCAAATGCAAAGTGCAATGGCGATCTTTGCTGTAAATCTCAAGAGAATCATTAAATTGAGTGTGTAAACCTCAAAAAACATAAAAAGCGGCCAAAAATTCTGGCTATATAGCCATTTTTGAATGGTATTGGCAAAAATAACACATTGAGAAACCAAAATAATAAAGCGACTAAGTCAAAGTTACCTTTAAACTTAATCGCTTTAATAAATCTTGCTCAATTTTGATGAGCTTTTTCAGTGGCCTCACAATTTGTTCGGTTTTTTTATGTTATATTTTTTTGAAGTTTATTGTTTATAAAGTTCTCATATAATTTACAATGAGCCATCTGTCTTCATCTGATGGAATTTTTTTGTTATATGCAGGCATATCATCTCTTCCAAAAGTGGTTTTATAAAATAAGGCGCCATCAGTTTGTGATTGGAATTTTTTAGATGAAAAATCACCTAAATCCCCTTTCATTTCTTTCGCTTTTACACCATCTCCATAACCTTCACTTCCGTGACAAGATTTACAATGTTTGCCGTATAACGATTTTCCAATGGCCAAATCAACTTTTGGATCTGTTGGGTTTTTCATGGTTTGGTATTTGGCAGGAACTACCCAGTTAGAAGTGCCAATAGCCACAGTTGGTTCTTTAACTGTTACTTTCACAGGGGTTTCAGCCACCACTACTTTTTTTGGCTCTTCAGTAACAACTACTTTTGTTTCAACCTCTGTTGTGGTGTTAGTGCCAACTTTAGTTTGTGTTGTTGTTTGCGTAACCACTTTTGCCGGTTCTTTTGTCGTAATTTTTGTAACCGTCGTTGATTTGTCAACCGGTTCGTTTTGAATGTTTAAATCTTCTGTAATAACCGAAGTTCCATTTTCAGTCGTAACAGAATCAATGATTACAGTTTCTGTTATTATGGAATCATTCAGCATGTCGGTTTTTTCTTGTTTTTCTTTTGTGCCACAATTTTGAAACACTAGGGAAGTCCCTATAATTGCGATAATAAATAATTTTTTCATGTTGTTTTGTTTTATTAATGCGAATTAAGAATAGCCGTTGGCTTTAGCCAACGGATTAAAATATGTTCGTATTGAAGGCTTTAGCCAAAACATTTCTATTATTTTGGCTAAAGCCAATTTGAAATTCAACATTTGCCCGCTAAAGCAGGCGGCTGTTGACAAAATCTAACCCTTAATTCGCGTTATTAATTAATTTGTATTGAGTTAATATAACAGTGCAAAAATAGCTGCAAAACACGTAACATTTGTTACATAATTTACACAAAGACTTACATCATTCATCTATTTTGGGTTTATGGCGGCGATTATTTATCGATATTTGGGATTGCTAAAAACTTAAGCTATATAACTTGCGATCTTTTATATAGAACACAAAAAAAGGTTTAGCTTCCACTAAACCTTTTTGAATTCAATTAATCTAATTCGTTTAAATGAAGAAATTAATTTAAAAATTATTTAGCCAATGTTCTCATATAATGAACCATTGCCCAAACATCATCTTTTTCAGGAATTTTCTTTTCATAGTTTGGCATATCTTTTCTTCCGATATAACTTTTGTAGAAAATTGCTCCATCTGATTGTGCCTGAAATTTTTTAGATGAAAAATCACCTAAATCACCTTCAACTTCTTTTGCTTTTGTTCCGTCTCCCAAACCTGTTGTACCATGGCAAGATTTACAGTGTTTTGCATATAAAGTTTTTCCCAAAGCAATATTGGCTTTGCTTGCTTCAACAGTGTTTTTCATAGTTTGATATTTTGCGGGAACTTTCCACTCCTCTTGCGTTAATTTAGTAAAGGATAAAAGTCCAACACTAATTATTCCGATAATCATTAATAATTTTACTGTTTTCATTGTTTTTGTATTTATGTTAATTATTATTTTTTAAAATAGTTAATTACTCTTTAGGCGGTAAAATGACCTTTTAAGATTCTGTCTCTAATTTTAAATCCAGACCTTCTTTTCTGATTTTAAATAAATTTATGATGGTATAAATGTAGTTAGCCCAAACACCTACCAGCAAAATAGTTAATACAACGTACATCCAAATTGGTGCGGCGCTGGACCATAAAGTGTTTTTAGTTTTTTTAATTTGATTTTGAAAAACACCCCATTTAATGTTGCCCTTTTGAATAACTGTCCCAAATTCTTCATGGCCTTCAATTATTGAAAAGACAGTTAAGTCTCCATTGGCATCACCAGGTAAATCGGTTGGAAATTCAAATTCATAGGCGCCTTCACTTATGGATCCTTCAGCGATTTTCATTTTTGAAAGCATTCCTTGAACATATAAAACGATATCAATTTCTTCTTCAAGAGGAATTTTATCGCCTAATTCATTTAAGGTGAATGCAGTTACTAAAACAGTTTTTACACTGTCTATCTCCTTTAAATTAAGTTCTAAGTAAATGTTTCTGACGATTAATTCAGCTGATGATTGTTCTACATTTTCATTTCCTTCAAAACGTGCAAGCAAATTGATATTTCCATTTTCATCTGTCAAATATTTTTGATTTTCAGGCAGCGTAAGTTGTGCAATTCCTGCTTGGGTTGTTTTGGAGGATCCCAACAAAACTTCTTCTTCGTTTAAAACATTATAAAATTTTATTTCTGCATTAAACATTGGAATAACATCTTTTCGGTCTTCTTTGTTTTTACCCATAAAACTGGCTTCCAGCAAACGAGAATTATCATGTTGTTTTACAGTTTTAAAATCAAAAGACAAGTTGTAATTGCTGGCGTCATTTTCTTGGGAATTGACATTAATACTGAACAACAATACAATTAAAAAAGCCTGAATATATGTGTGTTTAAATAAGTTAATTTTCATAATTCGATATTTTAAAACTCAGTTACTATTGGATTATTTTTTTCTTTTTTCGACTGTTTACCTATTTCAAGATCAATAATTCCTGACATTGGAATAGCCGGAACAAATTTTAGGATAAGCGTAAAAAAAAGACAAAAAGCAGCAATGCCTGTTAAACTTAAAGACCATTCAACCCAAGTAGCTGTGTAATGCACAAATTCGGCTCTGGTGTCTTGAATTGGCAGATAAGGCGTTTCTAAAGTTGGCACCACAATTAAATATTTATTTAGCCAGATTCCTAACACTGAAATAATTGCAGCAATCGTCACCAGTTTTACGGTTCTTAATTTTTTAAAGAATAAAATGGCTATTGGCATTAAAATTCCAAAATAATTTGCGAAAATAAATTGCCAAAAATATCTTGAAAATAGCGTATTTAATAAATCCACATCGTGTTTTTTATGGCTAAACCATCTTGAAAAATATTCAGAAAATGTGAAGTAACCGTATAATAAAGAGATTATCAACAACATTACCCCACCGCTGAAAAAATGTATTTTAGTGATGTATTTTTCTAATTTATAGAATTTTCTGATGATATACATCGCTATAATGATTACGGCAATTCCTGAATATAATCCCGAAATTATAAAATAAGGCGCAAAAATGGTACTGTTCCAGCCCGGTTGTACGGTTAAGCTAAAAATCCATGCAAGAACCGAATAGGCAACAATGGCCATTGCTATAATCATAACCGACATTATTCGGATAGTTTTATGCAGTCTTTTGTGCTGGGTTGGTGTATCTTGATAGCCAATAGCCAAGAATTTATACATTTTTTTTCTCCAATTTGGAATTTCTGCATCTTTTGTGGCATCTCTTAAAATGGCAAAATCAGGAATAAAGGTTAGGTATAAATAAATAAAACAGCCTATTAAATCGGTAATTATGGCAATTATATCCCAAGTAATAGGCGATTGAATCCTTGGATATAGAAATAAATAATGCAGTCTGTCTAATCGTCCAATACAAAGTAAAATGAAAATTGGCCCGATAACTAAAGACAAAACGGTTATGACTTCAACGATTCTTGAAATAGAATTTTTTAACGGAGAGTTAAAGAAATGTAAAACCCCGGCAATAAATGCTCCTGAGTAGCTAAGACATACAAAAAATATAAAGTTTACAATGTATATTCCCCAAACCACATTGTCGCGCATTCCGGTAACCTCATGTCCGTTCATTAATTGCAGCACAAAGGCATAAAGTCCCACTAATATGATGAGAATTAATGTTCCAATCCAAATATTTGACAATAAACTGGATTTATTAAACATCGGAGAAAATTCTTCAACCAATTCTCTTTTTCGGGTATCTATATTCATAATTAACAGTGTTAAATTTTACCTTGTTTTTTTAAATCCTGTACATAAGGCACGTCTTTATAACGCTCTATTATTTTCTCGTCAATATCAAATCCACGCTCTAAAGGGAATTGTCTGTTTACTGCCGGTAAATAATAAACATTGGGTTTTGTCCCTAAGTGTTCCATATGGCGATAACCGCCTCGGTCATTTATTAATTGTGAGAATCTCACTGTTTCTTCACCATTGGTTACAATATCTTCATTTTTGTCTCCAAAATAAATAACGCCCATTGGGCAGGCTTTTGCACAATGCGGCAATTCGCCCTGACGCAATAAATCTGGACAAAAATCACATTTCATAACGGTTCCTTCTGCCGCGGGAATACTTGTTTCTGGAGAATAGGGCTGACTTTTATCGTCAAATTTTTCTTTGTGTCCCCAATTAAATTGTCGGGCTGAATATGGACAACTAGTGACACAGAATTTACAACCAATGCAGCGTTCATTGTTTATCAACACAATGCCGTCATTTCTTTTAAATGTTGCTCCGGTTGGGCAAACTGTGACACATGGAGGTTCATCGCAATGAAAACATGGTTTTGGAAACCAATAAGGTTGACCTTCTTCATGGTTTTGAATTAGTTGAATTTTCATAAATTCTTCATGTTCATCCAGCTTGTGTGCCTTTTGACATTCTTCAACGCATTTTCTGGCATTTTTGCATTTAGCCAAATCAATAACCATCACGAATTTTCTGCCAGGAATTCCCTTTTGGGATTCTTCTGGCGCAATATGTGCTTCTGGATATTTATTGATGTTAGATGCGTTTACTTCAACTATTTTTCCGTCAGGTGTTAAAAGTCTTATAACTTCACCGGCAGGTTCCGTTTCTTCTTCTTGTGCAGCTAGGCTTGTTACGATTGAAGCGCCTGCTACTGCTGTGAGACTGGTCATTAATCCCAATTTTAGGAATTTACGTCTGTTGGTTCCACCTACTTCTGTTTGTTTATTTTTCATTATCTCTTTGGTTAAGTTCATTCGATTTAAATGCGAATTCTGCTTTAATGGGCATTTTTAAATCGTTTATTTTTATTATTCATAAAATGGACTATGCATAATTATTAATATACTAATTTTTGTATATAAATTTACTGAGATGTGGTTAAGTAAATGATGACATAAGTCATTTATAGGAATAAAACCATACAACAATTAATTTATATCTTGCGCAACAAGGGTTACATAAAATAATTAATTTATAAATTGTCAATTAATCTCAATTTTTTAATTGAAAAGCGATATTTTATTGCAAAATTTTTGGAATTGTGCTGTCTTAAAATTTAAAAAATGTTCATAAAAGAGATTTCATTAATAAATTTTAGTTAGCATTTTAGCCTAAATCATCTATACGATTATCTGTCTTCAAAAAATATATGTTATAATTTCTTGAGAGGCAATAAAAAAATCATTTGAGCTGTTGGATAAAAGCAAATAATTTATAGCAATGTTTGCTTGGGATTCTATAATGGAAGTATTAAACATAATAAAATTAAGTATTTTTTTACTTGTATAGTTATTAGTTTGTATGAAGTAGGAGATTATTAGGAACAAAAAAAGCCGAACGTCGCGTTCGGCTTTTAAATTTTAATTCAATTTTTTATTTTTCAGCTAATGTTCTCAAGTAATTAACGATTAACCATCTGTCTTCATCTGAAGGCATTTTTTTAGTATATTCCGGCATATCTTTTCTTCCAATAGAAGTTTTATAAAATAATGCGCCATCGCTTTGTTTTTGGAATTCTTTACTTGAAAAATCTCCTAAATCACCTTTCATTTCTTTGGCTTTTGGACCATCTCCATAACCTTCGGCACCGTGGCACGATTTACAATGTTTTGTGTATAATGATTTTCCTATTGCGGCATCAGTTTTAGGAGCCACTGGATTTTTCATCGTTTGATATTTTGCAGGTACTGTCCAAGGATCTTGGGTAAGGGTAATTGTTGTGAAAGAGTAAAATGCAAAAGAAATAATTCCGACAAGTGTTAAAATTTTAAATGTTTTCATGTTTTTTTAATTTACGATTTGTTAATTTTTATTAAATTCAATGCTAGATATATAATGAGTCCCCATATTCCAAATATCAATAGATTTGGAAATATAAGCAAGAATAAAGGTGTTTTGCTTCTTGGTGACCACATAGTTCTTTGGTCAAAAGTTGATTCGTCAACTATTACTTTACCAATTGGAGCACTTACTATCGCTTTTACAGTTCCAAATTCTTCGCTTTCGCTTAAAATTACTTCAATAGTCAATATTCCGTCAACGCCAGGTATTCCGTCTGGTATAGGTACAAGTATTGTGCCATCCTCATCAGTTTCATTGAATTCTTCACCAATTGGCAAGTTTTTAAATAACCTTTGAATTTGAACCTTTAACGACTGGCCAACAAGCAAACTGTCAGTTGATTTGTCTGTCAGGGTTGCTGATATATAATTAACGCTGTCTATGGTTACCAATTTGGCGTCAATAGCGGCATCTTTAAAACTAATGCTTTTAGAAGCTCCTTTAAATGCGTCATTTCCGTTAAATGAAATTTCTATATTATAGGTGTTTGATGAATCGGGTTTTAGGGAACTTAAATCTTTAAGTTTAAATTTGCCTTTACCTTGCATATTGGTTAAGGTTTTACCTATTTCAACTTGCTCATCTTCAACCAAATTATAAATGATCAATTCTATTTTAGAAACATTTACATTTTCGTCATTTACTTTTGCGGTGGCTTGCATATCAAAATAAACTTCACCGTTCATTATTTTCACATAATCAGCTTTTAACCGAACCCTGTCCTGAGCAAAAACGGAAGTGCATAAAAACACACTTAATACAACAAGAAAAAAGTGGCGTGTTATAATTAGATTTCTCATTTTGCAGTATTTTTATTTAGTTCTAATTCTGCTTGTTCATCGGCGGTTTTTTGAATTGGCACTATAGGCACGTATCTAACCAAAATAGTGATAATTAACAGTGCCATCGCCAAGGTTCCTATTGTTATGGCCCACTCGTGAAGGCTTGGGAAGTAATGGCGCCATTCTTCCGGCACACCTTGTATGGGTAAAAAAGGGTGCAATAAGGTAGGCGTAACAATTAAGTAACGTTTCCACCAAGAGCCCGCAACCACCAGTAAACCAATCAAAAACATAGGTAATGGTTTTCGTCCTTGTTTAAATAACAAAACGATAACAGGTATAATTAAACCTCCAATAGTAACAAACCAAAAAAGTGGTGCATATTCTCCTACAAATAAAACGTTTATATGCGTTGTTGCTCCCTTTTTTGAAGTAAGCTGAGGAATTAAGTATTCATTTAAATTGAAATAGAGGTAAATTAAACATACCAAAACCAAAAATTTACCTAATTTATCAAAATGAAGGTCGGTGATATAATCTTCTAATTTGTAGGCTTTTTGAAGAACATAAACCACACATACCAATGCGCCAATACCTGCGACTGAGGCTCCAGAAATAAAATAGGCGCCTAAGTTGGTGCTGTCCCAACCAACCCTGTATAAAGTTGAAAATAGCCAGGCATCAATTGTTTGTAACATAAAACCAACAGGAATAATTAAAATGGCTATTATTTGAATTGATTTAATTTGAAGTGCTTTTTGGGCATCACTGCCGGTCCAATTCAATGAAAGTTTTCCATACCATTTACTTAAGTTTGGTTTTTTGTCTTCGTAATATTTATGAAGCAACCCAAAATCGGGCAACAATGGAAAATATAATAATAAGAGACACACCATCATCGCCGTAGGAATGATAATAACATCCCAAGTAATAGGGGATTGCATTCTTCCATAGATAAATAGATTTAACAATCGATCTGGTCGACCCATATCAATCATAATGGTAATACCTGCCATAA
>JAUYUA010000046.1 GCA_030694935.1 Lutibacter sp.
ATGCGCTTCAATCAGCTTGCGCTAAAATGAATTTTGCATTTAAATCGTTTTTATTGGCTATTTTGCCATATCATTTAAAAAATCAAAAAAATATCCAATGCTTAATCATTTAAAAAAATAATGTTCTCGGAGGGGACTCAACATTTAACGTATAACATTTAACACAGAACTTAATTAAGGTCATACCTAATCATTTCAATAAGTTCTTGGGTATTTTTGAACAACACAAATTCCCCGTCTTTTATATAAGATATTTTACCCGTTTCTTCTGAAACTATCAAACAAAGTGCGTCCGTTTTTTCGGTAATTCCAATGGCAGCTCTATGGCGCAATCCAAATCGTGCCGGGATGTTTTTTGCGGAAAGTGGCAAAATAACCCTGGTGGCTATGATAAAGTTATCTTTTATAATTACCGCACCGTCGTGCAGCGGACTGTTTTTATAAAAAATACTTTCCAAAATGGGCTGGTTGACTTCGGAATTCATTTTATCGCCGGTAGCTTTCACAAAATCTAAATTATGCGTTCTTTCCAAAACCAATAAAGCGCCAGTTTTTACTGCCGACATCGATTCGCAGGCTTTAACGATGGTTTCTACATCCATAGTAATATAAATTTCACTTTTCAAAAAGTTGATTTGCTTTAAAAAACTTTTTCTGTTGGTGAAATTTGTGGAACCCAGCATCAATAAAAATTTTCTTACTTCGGGCTGAAAAACAATAAGTATGGCGATAGCGCCCAAACTAACAAGTGTTCCCAGCAAACCGCTAAGCATTTCCATTTGAAGCGCTTGGGTTATTTTCCAAATAATGATAACAAGTCCAATCCCAATAAAAATATTGACGGCAACACTTCCTTTTAAAAGTTTATATACATAGTAAAGGAGCGTAGCCACCAAAACGATGTCTAAAATATCAATATAAGAAAAATTCAGAAAATCGAACATTCAATTAGTTTTTGTAAAAATAGGAAAAAAAGATGGCTTGTTAAACAGTTAATTGAACCAATAGGCCTAACCTTCATTTTCGTTATAAATAAATTCAATCTGATTTATTAAAATGTTTTCACGGCTTAGATTTTCACTAATTGTTCTGTAAAATAAATAATCCTGATACATTAAGTTCCGATTAAAGTTTAAATGAAGCATCATTTGTTTGTCATCAGCAAACAATTTTAAAAGTGCCGTGAGTTCCTTTTTGAAATTTAATCGGTCGGTTTTCACCCCATTAATTAAAGCGCTGTTTTTATTAAAAACCAGATGTACGTTATGGTAATTTATATAATCGGCGTTGTTTTCTATAAATTTATTGGACAAAAAGCCATCAATTTTAAAAGTGACGCCATCAAAATCCAAAAAGGAAAGTCGTTTTGAAATGGTGTCGGAATAGCTAAAATAATCGAGCATTCCTTTTTCTGAATGCATAGAGTTTGCGTGCTTGTCCTGCAGCATTATTATGGAAGGCATAATTGCTTTTAAAGGCAAACGTTTGTCGATATTATAAATCCAATGCGTGGTGCTGATGGTGTTTTTTCGATTAACAATGGCTATGGTGTCGTTGTTTTTAACTTCAAAAAACAGCCAAACTTGCGAATGATTTTGTATTTCCTGAACTCCTTTTTCGGCCAAAGTGGGTATTTTAACTTCTTTTTTTGCGCAGCCAAGAATTAAGAAAGGAAGTAATATGAGCAATAATTTTTTCATAATTTATTGTTTAACAATGCAACAATTTTTACTGCTTCAACGGCTTCTTTTACGTCGTGAACCCGCAATATCGATGCGCCGTTCAACAATGCAACGGTATTTGCCGCAGTTGTTGCGTTTAAAGCTGCATTTGCGGTGATGTTTAAAGGTTTGTAAAGCATCCCTTTTCTAGACAAACCTGCAAGCAAAGGCGTTTCAAGGTTTTTGAACAGTTCCAAATGTGTTAATAACTGATAATTATGTTCTGTGGTTTTGCCAAAACCAAATCCCACATCAGTAATAATATCGTTTACGCCGAGTTTGTGCAATTCGGCAATTTTTTTTGAAAAATAGTAAAGCAAATCGATGACAACATTCTCGTAAGTCGGATTTTGCTGCATGTTTTGCGGCGTGCCTTGCATATGCATCATCACATAAGGAATCTGAAGTTTTGCCACGGTTGAAAACATATTTGCATCCATTTCCCCGGCTGAAATATCATTGACAATACACGCGCCGTGATGAATGCATCGTTCGGCAACGTTGCTTCTGAAGGTGTCCACAGAAATTAAAACGGATGAAAATTCGCTGATTAATAGTTTTATGACGGGCAAAATTCGTTCTAATTCTTCCTCTTCTGAAATATGTTTTGCGCCGGGACGCGAAGAATAAGCGCCAACATCGATAAATGTAGCGCCTTCACACAGCATTTTTTCAACCTGATTAATGATTGATGCTGAATTGTGGTATTTTCCGCCATCAAAAAAAGAATCGGGTGTGCAATTTAAAATCCCCATGACTTTTGGAGCCGATAGATCTATTAAAGTGCCGTTGCAATTGATGCTTTTCATTATCTCACCACTTTGTTAATTATTTTGGTCATTTCCGGAGCTTTGTAATTGAACATTTGAGCAACTAAATCGGTAACGTTTTCACTGATGATGAGCATTTCTTTATTGGATTGTTTCAGGTAACCTTCTGTAACCATCACATCAAGCTGTAAAATCAAATGATTGAAAAATCCGTTGGTGTTTAAAATCCCCACAGGTTTGTTTTCAATGCCCAACTGCCCCAAAGTTAAGGCTTCAAAAATCTCATCCAAAGTGCCAAAACCTCCCGGCAATGCGATATAACCATCCACCAATTTACTGATTTTCACTTTGCGTTTGCTCATGGTTTTGGTAACAATCATTTCGGTGATATTGGTGTGGGCAACTTCTTCATGACGCAACAATCCGGGAATAACGCCAATAACTGATCCTTTTTTTTCAATCATAGTGTCGGCTATAATTCCCATCATTCCAATTTTTCCGCCTCCGTAAACGAGCCCAATATTATTTTCAATAAAACAATTGCCAAGTTTGATGGCTTCATTTCTGTAAATTTCATTAAATCCGATACTTGAACCGCAAAAAACAGCAACTTTTTTCATCTGTTTACATTTTATTTTTTTGCTGGAACAGATGCTGCCTGCCTGCCGGACAGGCAGGTTCGCTATTAGTAATTCCTTTGCGTATCAAAATTTGTATTGCTCGTTTCATTCTTTAATTATGATTTTTTAATTCATTAAATTTGTCGAAATTTACGGAAATAATTAAAGCTATATGCAACAAACGTCAAAACAATATGATGCGGTTATTGAAAAATGCCGTTCATTATACATAAATAAGTTGAAAGATTATGGATGTGCTTGGCGCATATTGCGATTGCCTTCGTTAACCGATCAAATTTTTATCAAGGCGCAGCGCATTCGACAACTTCAGGAAAATATGACACGAAAAGTGGAAGAGGGAGAAATTTCTGAGTTTATGGGGATTGTCAATTATTCCGTCATGGCTTTAATTCAATTGGAACAAGGCGTGGCGGAACAACCAGATTTGTCTGACGTAGAAGCCTTAACCCTATATGACAAGCATGTGGCCATCACCAAAAGTTTGATGGAAGACAAAAATCACGATTACGGAGAGGCTTGGCGCGATATGCGCGTAAGTTCACTGTGCGATTTAATTCTCCAAAAACTATTGCGCGTTAAACAAATTGAAGACAACAAAGGAAAAACCATTGTTTCTGAAGGTATTGACGCCAATTACCAAGACATGATAAATTATGCTGTTTTTGCCTTAATTCACCTTAAAGAATTTGACTAACATAAAATGTGGGGCACGAAGTTGTTGTTTTGAAACAACTTATATTGAAACGCAAATAACAAATGACCAAAAATTAACAATAAATAGCTATATATGAAAATCTTAACCTTAATTTTTAGACTCATTGTTTCCTTTACCTTTATTTTTTCTGGCTTTGTTAAATTGGTGGATCCTTTGGGTTCTTCCTACAAATTTCAGGAATATTTTAGCGCGGGTGTTTTAAATCTCGAATTTTTGATTCCTTATGCTTTGCCATTTTCTATTTTGTTGATATTGGCCGAATTGATGTTGGGTGTGACTTTGTTGCTTGGCTATTTGCCAAAGTTCACCGTTTGGAGTTTACTCGTAATGATACTTGTTTTCCTCTTTTTAACTTGGTATTCAGCATTTTATAACAAAGTACTCGATTGCGGTTGCTTTGGCGATGCCGTAAAATTAACGCCATGGGAAACTTTTTATAAAAACGTGGTGCTGCTGGCTTTTATTTTGGTGTTGCTTTTTGGAACAAAACATATTCGTCCGCTAATCAATCTTTCATTTGCAAAATGGACAAGCTTTTTATTTTTTGTGGTATTTCTTTACATCACTTACCATGTATTGGTGCATTTGCCAATCATCGATTTCAGGCCTTATGCCATTGGTAAAAATATCCCTGAAGGAATGAAATTTAAAGGTGCTGAATTACCGCCGATTCACGACTTTTATTTGGAGAATATGGAAGGTGACAATTTAACTGATGAAGTGTTACTGAAAGATAAAGCCATGCTTATTGTGACTTATAATATAGATAAAAGCGACAGACAGGGTTTTTCCAAAATTAAGGAAGTAACAGATAAAGCCATAACAAACGGATATAAAGTTTACGCATTAACAGCTTCGTTGGAAGAGGACTTTTTAGATATTAAAGACGAATTTAGCTTGAACTTTGAGATGTTGTTTTGCGATGAAACCACGCTAAAAACAATTATTAGGGCAAATCCCGGAATTGTAATGCTTCAAAAAGGTACCGTAACCGGCAAGTGGAATTGGGTTGATGCAGAAAAGGTTACTTTCAATTAATCCAACATAAGCGGTATGGTGATTTAAAATAACCTATAATGTTTAACTTACAAAAAAACCAAATTCTTAAAAAGGAATTTGGTTTTTTTTTGTTTTAACGCTTTCATAACTTCTTTAATCTATCATTTTTTCATCCGAAAAAGAAAAAAATCATTTTTTTGAAACTTTCACCCCTATTATTTTGGGGGGGAAAACCATTTATTCTTTATTTAAAAACCTAAACCCTTAAAAAAACAGGGTAGTAATCTCAATAAATATTAAAAATATTTAAATACCCTATAAAAAAATAAGGGTATATTAAAAATATTCGTAAAAATTAAGCTAGTACCCCATTAAAATTTTGGGGTAAAAAAATATATACATATTTTTGCCTCGAAATCAATCAAAAAAATCACTTTATTATGAAGAAAATTGAAGCAATTATCAGAAAATCAAAATTTGATGAAGTAAAAGAGGCCCTGCATCAAATTGAAGTCAATTTTTTTAGCTACTGGGATGTCACTGGAGTTGGAAATGAAAAAGAAGGGCACGTTTACAGAGGCGTTAGTTACAGCACATCCGACATACAGCGCAGATTTTTATCTATTGTTGTATCTGATCCGTTTTTGGACAGAACGGTGGATGCCATTTTAAGGACTGCTTTTACCGGAACCGTTGGAGATGGAAAAATATTTGTTTCAGAGGTAATAGAATCATACAGAATAAGAACAAAAGAAACGGGTGGAGACTCATTAAAATAAAACAAAACTAACTTTTACATTATGGAAAATACACTATTTACCGTTAACAATGTATGGATGATGATTTGCACCGCACTTGTATTTTTAATGCATTTGGGATTTTCATTATTGGAAATTGGATTAACTAGACAAAAAAACACCATCAATATTTTATTTAAAAACGTATTTATTCTATCAATAGGGATTGTATTATATGCTTTGGTCGGATTTAATTTAATGTATCCGGGCACATTTATCAACGGAATTTTACCCGATTATTTTATCAATTTATTTGGGTTGTCCATTCCTGAAAACGGCTTAACTTCCGATTACAATGTTGGTTATACCTACTGGACCGACTTTTTATTTCAGGGAATGTTTGCCGCAACTGCCGCAACTATTGTTTCCGGTGCAGTTGCTGAGCGCGTGAAATTAGGATCATTTATGATTTTTACCATATTTTATGTCGGACTTGTATACCCAATAACAGGATCTTGGAAATGGGGCGGCGGCTGGTTAAATGACCTAGGATTTTACGATTTTGCCGGTTCTACCTTGGTGCATTCCGTTGGCGGATGGGCTGCATTGATTGCCGTTTGGCTATTGGGCGCAAGAATTGGAAAATTTAAAAAAGATGGCACTATTGGCGCGATTCCCGGACATAATATTCCGCTGGCAACGGCAGGAGTGTTTATTTTATGGTTGGGCTGGTTTGGATTTAACGGAGGCTCGGTGCTATCAGCCGATCCGGGTAAAACATCATTGGTTTTGGTGACAACCTGTTTGGCGGCAGCATCTGGCGGTTTGGCTGCATTTTTAGTTTCGTTGCTTCGACACAAACAATATGATTTATCGATGTTCTTAAACGGTTTGCTTGGCGGTTTGGTTGGGATTACAGCTGGAGCCGATATTATGAGTGTTACTGATGCCATTATTATTGGAAGCATCGCCGGAACCCTGATTGTTTTAGGGGTTGGATTTATTGACAGATTGAAATTGGATGATCCCGTTGGCGCTATTGCGGTTCATTTAATTTGCGGAATATGGGGAACCTTGGCTGTGGGAATTTTTGGAGAAATGGCAGGTTTGGCGCAATTGGGCAAACAAGCCATTGGAATTGTTGCGATAGGTGCATTCTGTATCACATTTGCTTTCATCATATTAATTATTTTAAAGAAAACCGTTGGAATCAGAGTTTCTGAGGAAGAAGAACAAGAAGGATTGGATATTCACGAACACGGAATGGATGCTTACCCTGATTTTCGTTTAAACCAACATTAATAAATTTGAAAATGAGTGGCTTATGGAATTAGGCCACGTAATTTCCCTATAATTTTTAAGAATTTAGTTTGTGTGGTATTTCACGCAACAGGAAAATTATTGCCAAAAATCATTACTAACAATAAAACAAAAAAAGATGGAAACAATTAAAAGAACATTATTATTGCTGATTGCCATAGGATCATTAAGTACCGTAAATGCGCAAGAAGAACCAAAAACCAAATTTGATGTGGGTGTAGATTTTGCCAGCCGATATGTTTGGAGAGGTCTTGAATTTTCCGATTCACCTGTAGTGCAGCCTTACGCCGAATTAACATCGGGCAATTTTACGCTTGGCGCTTGGGCTTCTTATGAAACTGGCGGACAAGTGGTTGGACAAGAATTGGATTTGTATGCCAGTTATGCTTTTGGACCGATTACCTTAGGATTCATTGATTATGCTTTTCCTGTTGATGGCGCTTCAGACGGTTATTTCAAGATGCAAAATCACGTTGGGGAAGCTACATTGAGTTTTGATGGTGTTGAAAAATTTCCGCTTACCTTCATGCTAGGCGTTAATGTTTACAATGATGATCAAAATTCAATTTATACCGAATTGGGTTACCCTTTCAAAGTTGGTGAAACGGAATTGAAAGCTTTTGTTGGGGCAGGAAATGAACTGTATACCACAAATGGGGAATATAAAGTTTCCAACTTCGGACTTTCGGCAGCGAAAGCCATAAAAATTACAGACACATTTAGTTTAGGCGTATCAGCATCAGCCATTTTTAATCCGGATACAGATGACGCTTATTTGGTGTTTGTGATTTCTTTATAAGAATAGTTATTGGTTAATTATTATATTAGGTTTAACCTGTCCAGGGTGTACAAAAACTGGGCAGGTTTTTTTATGCCTTATTTATAAGCTTTTACCCCAACAGGAATTGCGATAGGCAAATTGTTTTCTGAAGGCGGAATTGGACATGAAAATGTGTGATTATAAGCACAATACGGATTGTAGGCTTTGTTGAAGTCGATGCGTATTTTTTTGCTTCCTTCCTTTGGAATTTCTAAATCCAAATAGCGTCCGCCGCCATAAGTTGTGGTACCGTTTGTGGCATCATTAAAAGGCAAAAATAAATGCTCGGCATATTCAACAGTGGTCATTAACTGCTGGTTTTGAAAAATGCTCAGTTCCATTTTTTTCCCATCCAATATAAAACGGGCAATGCCGTATTTACGGTACAAAGGCAACCGGTCGGTAGTTGTTGGCATTTCAAAAACGGGCGTGTTTGGCGTTAATTCAAAATCGGCTTCAATGTTGTATTTTTCATCGATGTCAAAAAACTCCAACGCTTTAAATGTTTTTATATCTTCTTCAGTTAATGGTGATTTTGTGGCATCTGCAAATTCAATATTTAAATCGTATTGAAATTGCTTGATATCATCATAGTGCATTGTCTCTTTTTTTCCACAACTAAGTAAAACAATTGCAGTAAGAATAATTAGGTGATGTTTCATCTGTTTAAATTTTATTTTTTAGCGGTAACAGCTGCTGCCTGCCTGCCGGCTGGCAGGTTCGCCATTAATCATTCCTGTGTGTATCAAAATTTGATATGCTCGTTTCATTTTAAAAAATTTATGTCCAAAAATACAGAATATTGTATCAAAAAAGTACTTAAAGTGCCTAAAATTGAAAAGTTTGAAGACCGAAGACCGAAGTCAGAAGTTGTTTTTGCATTTGCCGGATTAATTAATCTTTTTTAATCATTATTGTTAGAAAAAAATACATAAAGGTTGATTAATCTCAATTTAAATGGGGCTTGAGAAACAGTTCGCCCCGAAGGGCTTGTTTTTCAAGGAAAATCTATTTACTGCAAACAGGTTGTTCCGATGGAACAAAAAAAGCTCCGTAGGAGCGAACTGTTTGTAGAATATTGTGAAAAGTCAGGTTTAAAGCCCCATCGGGGCGACCTGTTTGTTTTGAGAAAATTTAACTTGACAATAATGTTATGGAAATTAAAAATCTTATGTGAAGCAAATTTTTGTAATTTTGAACAAAATAGCAAGCGCATCATGAAAATTTAATTTTTTTCATGGGTTGAATCCGACTTTATGTCGGGTTTTTTAGTTTTGAAATGTGGGTGGAATAAGGGCGTTTTTTTAGTTGAAAGACGCGTTTGTTGAATTTTAAATTCTAACCGCGTTAGGGATTATAGCGAAAATACTTTTATTGCCATTTTGCAATAAAAGATTGCAGCGAAAAGCCCGGCCCGCCAGCCTGCCTGCCGGCAGGCAGGCTGGCGGGGAACGCCCACCAAAAAGGTCGGCAGGCCCACCAAAAAGACTGGCAAACCAAAAATTTAACGCTATTTTTTAGTGCTTTTATAAAAATTATTAAGTTAAAAAATGTTAAAAAGAACATTCAACAATTACCGGGAATCTTTTAGCGGGCTATCAAAAGAAGTTTGGTGGTTGGCGTTAATCACCTTTATAAACAGGGCCGGAACGATGGTTTTACCGTTTTTGTCCTTGTATTTAACTGAAGATATGCATTTAAGCTTATCGGAAGTTGGGTGGATTATGACTTGCTTTGGCTTGGGATCGTTGTTGGGTTCTTATTTGGGCGGAAAACTGTCAGATAAATTTGGCTTTTATCAGGTGATGTTTTTCAGTTTATTGATCACAGGCCTTATGTTTATTGCCTTACAATTTGTACATACATTTTTGGGTTTCGCCATCGGCATATTTATCACAATGGTTTTTGCCGACGCCTTTAGACCGGCGATGTTTGTTTCATTAAAAGCGTACAGCAAACCTGAAAATCAGACAAGATCGTTAACATTGATTCGTTTGGCGATTAATTTGGGATTTTCTTTCGGACCATTTTTTGGCGGATTGATTATTGCCTTGATAAGCTATTCCGGACTTTTTTGGGTGGATGGAATTACGTGTATTGCCGCTATTGTGGTGATGAAAGTGGTATTGAAAGAAAAAAAGGTTCGGGTTGATAAATCTAACATTGTTATTGACAAGGAAAACAACATAACTTCCGTTTATAAAGACCGGCCTTATTGGTTGTTTTTACTCATTATTTTTTTGATGGGTCTTGTATTTATGCAATTATTTACCACCATGCCTTTGTTTTACAAGGAAGTTCATGGAATGACCGAATTTCAGATTGGTTTATTGATGTCGTTGAACGGATTTTTAATTTTTTTGTTTGAAATGCCTTTGATACACTATATAGAAAAAAAATTACTGGACCGCTTGAAAATAATTACCTGGAGTTTGGGATTGTTGGCTATCAGTTATGCGATTTTGAACGCAACATCTTGGAGCGGTATTTTAATTGTGAGCATGCTGTTGATTACTTTGGGCGAAATGTTGGCGTTTCCTTTTACCAATAATTTTGCGATGAACAGAGCCCCATCAGGAAATGAAGGCCGTTATTTGGCGCTGTATTCCATGGCGTTTTCCTGTGCGCATATTTTTAGCGCAAAAACCGGAATGGAAGTTATTGCCAGATTCGGGTTTATGGCCAACTGGTTTTTAATGGGCGGATTGGGTTTACTGGCAGTTTTGCTGATGATTTGGTTGCGGAAAATTTTGGAATCAGAACGAGAAATAGCCATAAATAACTAATCCCACAGTTGCGGGATTGGTATTTATAATTGAAAAAATTTTATAATTCACGCCAAGGGGAGTTATTCCCTTGTTAATTCATATTTTGGTTCTTTTTAATTGAACTTCGGTTCTGATATCTGTCGAGATGCAGTCAAATATGATCCAAACTTTCTGTTTCAAACTTCAAACTTCGGTCTTCGGACTTCAAACTTCGGTCTTCGGTATCCGTCTCCCGACTTCTTTACCCTTTAGCTTTTTTAATCACTTCCATTACTTTCTTGCAGTCTTGCAGTCAAATACAATCCAAACTTTCTGTTTCAAACTTCAAACTTCGGTCTTCTGTCTTCGGACATCCGTCTTCGGACTTCGGACTTCCGTCTTCGGTCTTCCGTCTCCCGACTTCTTTACCCTTTAGCTTTTTTAATGACTTCCATTACTTTTTTGCTGTCGTCTGCAGCATTTACTTCGGCATTTTTATAGATGATTTTCCTATTTTTGTCGAGTACGAATGTCCAGCGTGATGCGGTAATTCCTCTAACCAATAAAAAATTTTCGCCAGCAATTTCTCGGGTTATTTCACCGCCATCTTTTGTTGGAACGCCAAATTTTTTGGAAATAACGCCTTGAGGATCGGAAATTAACGGGAAATTCAATTGGGATGATTCTTTAAAAACTTTTAAATTTTTCACTTCGTCGCCGCTAACACCAATAATGGTTGCACCCATTTTATCAAAATTGGCTTTATCATCTCTGTAAGCACAGGCTTGTGCGGTGCATCCGCCGGTCATTGCTGCCGGATAAAAGTACACCACCAAGAAATCGGATTTCACAGCGCTCGATTTCCAATTGGCGCCGGTATCGTCTGTTCCTGAAAATTCGGAAACTTTGTCGCCAATGTTAAGTTCGATTTCGTTTTGTGCCATCACTGAAATTGTTAGGGTTAAAAGTGTTATGATGCTTGTAAGTTTTTTCATTTTTTTAGTTTAGGGTACAATATTACCAAAATCCAAGTAGATAATGAGAATTTGCAATATGTTTTAACTTTTTTTTATGGGAGCAAGTAAATTGTTAAGCAACTTATTGACCATAGTTTTTGGCAGCAAGTTTAATTTTATGGCTATGGATGCCATTATTAATTTTATTTTCAAAAACCCATAAATTAATTAATAGTCATTTTTATTGCTAAAAACGTACAGTCTTACAAAGAAAAAAGCCAATGTTCCAAATGCAATAATTGGAAAAACAATGTTTGTTCCTTCTTTCCCGGATGTTAAATCGTTTAAATTAAGAAATAAAAAGACGGTACCTATAAAATAGATAATCTTAAAAAGTAGCGGTTCATTTTTAAAAAATTCTTTTCCATTCATTTTTTTAATTTTTTTTAGTCATTTTTTTAAAAGCTAAATTCAACAATGGTGAGAACGGTTTGAAATTAGTTTGTTATGTAAATATATTTATTTTTTCTATGATTCCTTTCAATTTGTGCTAAATTCTTAATGTTTTAATTTTAAATCAGAAATTTCGCCTGAAATCAGAATATTTATAAGGATTTTATACTTCTTATTTATTGAATTTTAGTTTTTTTGGCAATTTGATGCCTTTTTTATTGAATTTATATGACGTAAAAATCGGAGATTTTCCAGATATTGTTTTAATGGCAAGCACAATATTTTTCGCTATCTGCTTTTTCAAAACACTCTTTTCCTTCTTTAAACGCAAAGTAGGATAGTCCAAGCGTTCCTAAGCTATCGATGTAAGGAATGCTTGTTAATTCGTAAATACCGCTGCTTATTAAAAGTATTATCGACATATACACACAAACCATTGTACAATTGGCGTCGGCTAAAATTGGGTCGGAATTCAGGTTTTTACCAACGCTTTTCTTCCAAACGACCAAAATCCACATAACGAGTATTGAAATTGCAGAAATTATTACTCCATAAAAAGTAGTAATCGGTTTATGGCCAGTCCAAATATTATAAAAACTTGTAACCACTAAGGCAAAAACCAAAGAATAAAAGGCAAAACCTGTAATTCGCAAAGCCGTACGCTCAAATTTATCTCTATTGCTGTTTGGTTGTTTTTGTATTCGGACAATCATATGTGCAATTCCAAGTCCCGAAATTACCTCAATAAAACTGTCTGCACCAAATCCAAATAAAGCCAAACTTTCATCTTTAAATCCGAGATAAGTTGAAATCAGGCCTTCTGCAATGTTGTAAAGAATAGTAAATATTGCAAGTCTGAACACTATTTTATAAAGTCTGTTATTTTCGGCCAATGTTAATGATAATTTTTCCATTTTTAGTGTGCATTTAATTGTCGCTACGTCATTGTCCAAGCTATTAGGAAACGTTTTCAGGGTTTTGTTAATATGGCTGCTTGTTTGAAGATCTGGCCAAATATAAAAAAACATGCTTACAATCATTGCTTTTTTTCCTCAATAAATGCCAAACCGAAACCAATCAATGATGCAAATAGATGTTGTGAGATTGCTGCTTATTTTGTTTTTACTTTTTTGCCATTTTCAAAGTTTTCGTCAAACTCAACTTTGTCATTCCGATCATATCGCATAAAATTGCCGTGTTTTATGCTGTCTTTAAAATTCCCCACTTGCCACAACTGACCAGTTTCGCGATAAAATATCCATTCGCCTTGCATCAGGTTGTTTTCAAAAATTCCAGTTGCTTTAACCTTTCCATTTTTATGGTAATAGGTTAAGCGATTTCCCTTTTGTTCAGAAATAATTTGTCCGTTTTTATAGGTGTTATTTTCCATTTATGCTGTTTTTTTATAAAACGCAATGTTCACCAAAGATTTTTTAGCTGCTTTAAACGATTATAAAATTAAATATTTTTTTGTCATCGTTGTATTTTTTTACAATTTTGTTGGTTTGCGTTAAAGGCAATTTGAGCAATAATTATTAATGATGGCCGACTTTATTTTGTTCGTTCGATTTCCATTTTCATTTAACCAAGCACCATTTTTTAAGCCATTAATTGTTAAGTGTTGGTTTAATTAAAGTCTTGCGGGTTCTGCTCATATTTTTTCTTTTCTCTATTTGTAAATTCTTTAAAATGAGTGGTTTCATCAATTTCAACAATGTATTCATTATTTTTTATGATTACGAACGGTCCATTTGCGCCATAAAAATTTGGTGTTATATGCTCCATTTGACTTTTAGCATTTAATGAGCGTTGCCTGCCTGCATCTAAAGCAGCCTCTTTTAAATACGAAATGTCAAAATATAACCTATAAACGGTGTTGTTAAATATGCTTAAAACGCCTAGTTTTGTTTGCGGATACACTGTTTGTCCGAGTTTCACAAAAATTGATTTTTTATCGAATCCAAAGTAATTTGAATTAGTTCCATCCTCATGTTCAATAATAATTTTGTTCATACTGCTTATGTAGCTATATGCATCTAATGAGTCGGTTTCAAATTTATCCACTATTTCTATTACAATCCCCTTTCTCATGCTGCATACGGTATCAGCAGTTTTTCTATCCACTAAATAGGATTTCCAGTTTGGATCTTCTTCTGCATTGAAATATTTTTCCTTTAAACTTGTGGTCTCTAAAACAGTAATTGATTTTCCTTCTTTAAATGGAAGGACATAATTAAAGGATTTATCAATTTTAGGATTTGGATTTCCTCTTATAAAAGTGTACTTATAAGAAAAATTTATGGGTTGTTTACTGTCTATTGGCCTAAGTTTAATTAAACGTCCCGAATTGTTTTTAATAACACCAAAGTACTGAGTATGGGAACAATTGGATAGATTTTGAAATTCTAATTTTAAATAATAGCTGCCGGGAAGTTCTTTTTTATAATTGAAATCAACACTATTGTCAGGGTTACGTTCAAATGCAATGGCGATGTTTTCGTTCTGAGCCATTAGTTTGTGATTGATTCCTATTATTATAAGGAATGTGATTAAATAGCAAATTCTTTTTTTCATATTTATTTTTTTGTTGATACAATTTTGTTGGTTTGTGCTAAAACCAATTTGAGCATAAATTATATGCCGTATTGGCTAAAGTATTTTTTCCGACTCATTAATATTATATTGCAATTTTTTATTTGTAATCATAAATTTTGTCAATATTATTACGTAAAATAATAATATAGGAAATTTCATATATTCCCAATACGGATTGTTATTTTCATAAAGCATTTGCCAAATTCCCATAATCATAATTAAAAGTGAAAAAACAATTACAATCCAATTGTTTTTAATTCTATTGTTTAATTTGTCGATAATACATTTTAAATCATTGTTCAAATCAACAATCCCCTCAACATCTATTTTATCGTTGATTTTCTTGAAATGCTTTAATAATTTAAGTTCAAACAATGAATTTGGAAGATTTAAAATAACACTTAAACTCATTATTGCTAAAAGCCCCATTTTTTCCCATTTAAATAAATTATTTCCAATTAGATCAGCCATAATTGAAAAGGTTACGATGCCACCACTTAGAATACAAAGAATTATATTTATGAAACTGAAAGATTTTAAATATTGGATTCTTTTTTCAATTCCTTTGTTTCTGTCTCCATAAGTAGGTTTTAGGGAAATTATAATGTTTTTTCTTTCATCAATTTTTGTTTTCATATGGTAGCTTATGTGTTTTATCCTTCCAACTAAACTTTTTTTAATTTTTCCTGCACTATTCCTAATTGCGTGTATTTTCTATAATCTTGATTTCTTTACTTTCTCTATTAAAAATGGTGGGCAGTGTATTTTTCATACAACTCAAATAAAAACGACATTCTGTTTGCTTCGGTTTAAATAAAGGCTAATGTTGGCAATCATTAGAAAATTAATTTTAAAATCAACAAAGTAATAAGGATTAATGCCAATGTAAATCCTGTAATTCTTTTTCTTTCTTTATTGTAAAATATATCCATCATTATTTAAAATATAATTCTTTAAAATACTTCGTATGACTTCCCGGAATCATCATTTTCCAAATATCTTTTTTCGCAATAATGTTTTTATCTGCAAGTCTTTTTCCGTCAATGTATGTTCTGTAAATGAAGGAATAAAAAAACATAAGTCCTACAAATCCCCAAGAATTTATTGAATCCGATTTTAATAACCAAATCATTAAACCAATAGGCGTTAAAATTAGCAGGTAATAATTTAAAAGATTTTTCATTTTTATTTGGTTTTAAATGCTTGCGATTTAGGCTAAAAAAATACTGATTTAAAAATGCAATTTTTCGATGTCGAAATCAAATTTGTCAAAAAATACTATAAACTTTTATAAAGCCAAGAGATAAAATTCATCTCAGGTATCGCAATGCAACGTAATTTTCATTAGGTTTCACGAATCCTTTCAATGATTAAATATTTGTCATTAAGTGTTTTTATTTCCCACTTAATATCTTCCAATCCATTAATTCCGCTATCAATTGTAATAATTAAAATAGCATCTTTTCTGGTCCAAGTTCCTTTGAAATCGAAATATGTTAATGGCGGAGTGCCACACCATCCTGAACTTCTCTCAATACACTCACTTTTTGTTAAAAATGAAATTCCATACGCATCATCTTTTAGGGAATTGGCTCTTGTCAGTTTAAGTTCGGCATCATTAGAAACAGGATTTACCCAATGTCCAATTAATTTGTCGGCTTCATTAATTGTGATGGTTTCGTTGTCTTTCTCACATCCAAAAGATGTAACTATTAATAAAAAAAGAACAGTTTTAATTATTGATTTCATAGTCATAAGGCTTAAATTATTCTTTATTAAATTGTTTTTCACCTATGTTGCACAATTTTTTACATCCTAACAAATATACCAAGTTTATCTTTATTTGTTTGTGATTTTGTTCCTTAATTACTATTTCATTTAAACCGTTAAAACGGTTTGGTTTGGTTTAAAATATCTAATTTATCTGGCCCGACGGTTAAAACCGTGGGCTATTAATGAAATCCACGTCTATGTGTGGTTTTAACCATTTTTATTAAATTTTAGTCCTCAGCTATTGTCGAATTATTTATAAACCGCATTCACTTTCCACAAAGAAATCTCAGGCGGCCCGGCCAGGAAAGTTTGGGATTCAACAATAAATTCTTTGAGATGTTTTGTTTTCATGTGTTGGTTTTGATAATACAGCGCATCATCCCATTCTTCATATAACAAAATATTCGAATTGTCATTTTGATCAATGTGCAGTTTAAGACTCACAAAATGTTCTTCTTTTTTAACTTGTTCAATCAGTTTCTTTAAGCCTGTAACGGCATCAACACTTTTGTTTGGCAGCGTTTTGTATTTTACAACAACAATTAAATTGTTTCCATCATCTTTTTTTCCACATCCGGTAAAGGTTGAAAAGATCATCAAACCTAAAATCAAAAAAAGTTTATTCATACTATCGTTTTTAATGGTTAATTATTTTTTATATGAGGCAAACTGTTTGCCAATAGCTTTTTTAAGTGTTACAAATAACAGACTTTATAATCATAATTCCTATGATGATTGAAAAAGGTGAAATTAATTGGAAATAAATGGGTTTTAAAATATCTGCGCATTTATTTGAAAAATGATGGTGTAATTTTCTTGGCACAAAATATAGAACAAAAGAAGTAATGAGCATAAACCAACCAAATAGTTTAAAAAATTCGGAATATCTTGAATAGTCTGAGAATATGATTAATGCAATTGCAGGAATCATTCTCAATGATATTTCTGCATAATTTATAAAATTGGTGCTTCCGGCTTTTCTCAAAATTTCTCTTGCGGTTTTTGGCCTAATTAACATAATTCCGCCAACACAGATAAAAAATATTCCGAAAGTAATTAATGTCCATTTTGCAATTTCAAGTATCATCATTTTATTTTATCATCTTTGGGTTTTGTTAAATGAATGGGGCATAATTTAATGTTTTGTCATCATTTTATTTAAACTGTTAAAACGGTTTTTGTCCCAAAATTTAATTTATAATAGCCCACCGATTAACCCGTAGGTTATAGATAAAAATTGCATTATTTTGCTATTTATATTTATCGCTCAACCCTACTCCGCTTACTATCATAGGTTTTATTTTTTCAATTCTTTTGTGTTTTGTAGCCTCTTGCTTTGCTTCATTGATATAAATGCTATATTCCTTTTGTTTTCCCGGAGTGAGTTTTTCAAATGCCGTTTTCAGAATATTGTCTTTTTTGAACTCATTTTCAAACAATTGAGGCACAGGAACAGGCACAAATTTATCAGGTTTTATTTTTAATCCTTTTTTCTCGATTTCGATTGCTTCAAGAATATATTCCAATATTTTGTATTCATCAATTTCATTTTTAGATTTAAAACGCCATTGCCGCAAAGATTTTGTTTTGCCATCCTGCGCACTGATTAGCACTTTGAACTTATCCTCCAAAAACACACCGTTATAAAACCATATCGTAAAATAGTCTTTGAAACCGCCATAGCTTACCACATTTTTTCCATTACAGGTAAATACTTCAGCGCCCCATTTAATGGATTTTTCTAAAGGCGTTTTATCAAAAATGGCAGCAATAAGCGCTAACTCCTCATCCCACTTGGTATTGTTTTGCATCAATTATTTGGTTTTGTTACATTTCCGTATTTAGATTGCAGAAAGTTGATGGTTTCTTTGATGAGATTTTTTAAAACATCCAGATTGATGTCGGATAATTTTTTGACGTAAATACAACCTTTTCCCATTTTAAACTTACCTAAATCTTTCAGTAAAATATCCTGGCCTGAACAACCAGAATAAACATAAAGTGAAATGGCGGCTTTACGTGGCGAAAACCCAACAAGCGGCCAATCGCCTTCCTGTTTGCTTCTGTCTGATTTGTAATGATAACTTCCAAAACCAATCATACTCGGTCCCCACATTTTGGGTTCGTAGCCGGTAAAATCTTGCATCAGTTTTAAGAGTTCAAAACCGTCTTTTCGTTTTTGATCGGTATCAGCAAACACGTTGATAAAATCGTGAACGTCTGCGTTGGTTTGTTTGGTTTTTATTTCTGCCATAAATATTGAATTGTTAACGTTTTTTATGTTTCACTTAACTTATTTTGATCCGACTAAAGCCAAGATTTATTTATGAATCAATGCAATTCAGTAATTTCATTTAACCCAAACTTACAGAAATTTTTGGAGGAATCAAAAAGATTTATTTAATTGTGTACTGTAAGGAATATTTAACCATTTTTCAAAATATTTTTTTTTGCGATTTTGCTTATTTCGAAATGATTTTTTGCCATCTGTAAAGTTTTCATCAAAAGCAGCTTTGTCGTTTCTGTATGCATTATAAAATGCCCGTGTTTTACAGTTATGGGTTATTCATTTCGTTCGAAGCGCAATGTTTGCCAAACAGTTTTTTTTGTTATTAATGCAATTTAAAAATCTAAGATGATTCCTCTTAAAATATATTTTTATCATGATTTATAACTATAATTGTTTTGCTCCGATATTTAAAATCAGCGTTCTAATGGTCAATAGCTGGAATGTTTCCGTGTTTTTTTAATTAATCGTTAGATATTTTTTCTTATCTTTAATACTGATTAAGCTGAAGATTTCTGATACTCCCAGGATGTCTTAAAACCTTTATGTTGCCTCGAGTCTCTCCAATCGCGCTAAAATTATAACAGTACAAATTAGATATTATTTAAAAAACTAACTATGGGTTAAAGTGAATTTTAAAAAATATATAGCAGAGCTTAAAAGGCGTAATGTATTTAGATCAGCGATAACCTATTTAGTCATAGCTTGGTTAATTGCTCAAGTATCTGCTATTGTTCTTCCAGCTTTTAATGCCCCGCATTATTTTATGAAAACCTTGATTTTTATATTAATTATAGGCTTTCCAATCAGTTTAGTTTTTGCTTGGGTATATGAATTGTCTCCAAAGGGAATTAAAAAAATTAAAAATGTTGAAGTGGGGAAATTTAAAGCTGAACCGCTTAAAAATCAGCTTAATAATGACAATAAAAAACTAGTTGTCTTGCCGTTTCAGAATACCAGTTCCGACAATGACAGCAATTATTTTAGTGACGGATTAACAGAAGAAATCATTATCCGTTTGTCTGGAATCAAAGAGCTTGATATTGCTTCACGAAGTACTTCTATGCGGTATAGAGATTCTGAATTGGATATTGTGTCCTTGGGTCGAGAATTAAAAGCGAGATATCTTTTGCAAGGAACTGTGCGTAAGTTTAAGAATGATTTAAAAATATCAACAGCGTTAATTGATGTTGAAAAAGATGCACAGCTTTGGGCAGATATTTATCATGGAAAAATTGAGGATGTTTTTGGTATTCAGGAACAGGTATCAAAGAAGATTGTAAAGTCATTGCAATTAAAACTTACACCAAAAGAAAAAGTAGCCCTTGGCAAAAGAGCAACAATGAATAGCGATGCCTATGATGCTAACCTTAGAGCTCGCGAATTTCTGTTTAGATACACAAAGAGCTATCTTCATTTAGCAATAGATCTTTTTCAAAACGCAATTGATTTAGACTCAAAATATGCTGCTGCTTATGCGGGTATGGCTGAGGCTTGTGCCTTACTTTATGAAACACATGATAAAAATCTCAAATGGATTAAAAAGGCAGAAGAATCATCATTAAAAGCACTAATCTATGATCCTGCTTCATCTGAAGCTTATAGTGCTCTTGGCCTAGTTTATTATAACAAAAATTTACCAAAAGAAGCTTTGATAGCCGCTGAAAAGGCGATTTTATTTGACCCTGACAATTTTTTTGCTTATTGGGTAAGGGGCAGGTTATATAGAGTGATGGATAGAGATTCTGAAGCGGTTTTTGATTTCAATAAAGTTTTAGAACTTAATGGGGATTTCCATTCTCCTTATGGTGATTTACAGATGGCTTATGAAACATTAAAGGATAAAAAAAATCTGCAGGCTACTGTTGAACGCGCGGTATTATTTTACCCAACCTATTTGTTACATCACCCTGATGACTCTCGTGCTCACCAATTTTATGCCTTTACGCTGAAAAGGCTGGGCCGTTTAGAAGAAGCAAAAAAAGAAATGCAAAAAGGTATTGAACAAAATCCAAATGACCCAATTATTGTTTATAATGCCGCTTGTTTTTTTGCATTAATAGATGATAAAACGGCCGCTATTGAAAATCTCAAAAAAGCCATTGGTAATGGGTTCGAAAACTATAACTATCTCAAACATGACCCTGATCTTAATAGCTTGCATAAGGAGCCCGATTTCATTGCGTTAATGAAAGGTAAATAGTATATTTTGAATGAATTAGGCTAAGGCTTTTGATGTTCTTTTTTTAAGTTTGAATTCATTTAAACCGTTAAAACGGTTGAGTGCCTCAAAATATAATTCATAGCCCACGGTTTAAACCGTGAGCTATGAATTATGGATTATGAATGAAAACCCGCGTTTATGAATGGTTTCAACCATTTATTAAATTTTAATCGGACAATAATAATTAATTCACATCCAATATTTATTTTTCAGATTCAAAACCATACAGCTTTAAAAATTCATTGTATTCCTCTTGAAATGTATTTTTATAATGATGCTTTTTTTGGTTTTGTATGTATTGAAAAACCCTTTCTTTTCCCGATTCAGACACAGAATAAGCCGCATAACCTGTTTGCCACGCAAATTTTTCTGGTATTAAATTGTTTTGATTGATAAAATGTGAGCTGCTGCCTTTGATTTGTTTGATAACCTCTGAAATTGATTTTTGCGGATTTAATAAAAACAAACAATGAATATGATCTGGCATTCCGTTAATAATGCGAACGGGACAACCTGTTTCACGCAATTGTTCACCCATAAAATCATAGATTTTTGATTCTACATTTTGCGAAATAAACGGCGTTCGATTTTTCGTGGCCCAAATGGCATGAATCCATATTTTATTATACGAATGCGACATTATTTATTGTTTTTATAATAGCTTTTCATTTAAACCGTTATAACTGTTTGGTATTACAATATTTAATTTATATGGCCCACGGTTTAAACCGTGGGCTATTATGAATATGATTATCTGTCAATCAGCACATTTAATATTTCAATGGCGGCTTTTGATATTTTTGTACCCGGACCGAAAACACCCGCCACACCGGCATCAAACAAAAACTGATAATCCTGCGCCGGAATTACGCCGCCCGCAATCACCATAATGTCTTCTCGGCCATAAGATTTTAATTCCGCAATCACTTGTGGCACCAATGTTTTATGTCCAGCCGCAAGGGATGAAATCCCCAATACGTGCACATCATTTTCAATGGCTTGTTTTACGGCTTCTTTTGGTGTTTGGAACAGCGGACCAATATCCACGTCAAAACCCAAATCGGCATAACCTGTGGCTATTACTTTTGCGCCGCGGTCGTGGCCGTCTTGTCCCAATTTTGCAATCATAATTCGCGGACGTCTTCCTTCCAATTCTGCGAATTTATTGGCCAATTCCTTGGCTTTTTCAAAATCTGGATCGTTTTTTATTTCTTTGCTGTACACACCGGAAATGGATTTAATGGTTGCTTTATATCTTCCAAATACTTTTTCCAAAGCATCGGAAATTTCCCCTAAAGTAGCTCTTTTTTCAGCAGCAATAATTGCCAGCTCCAATAAATTTCCTTCTTGGGTTTTGGCGCAATTTGTTAAATTTTGCAGTGCTTTTTGAACTTCCTCATTATTTCTTGCTGATTTTAATGCATTCAACCGCACAATTTGCGATTCCCGAACGGCATCATTGTCCACTTCTAAAATCTGCAGCGGATCTTCTTCTTCCAAAACAAATTTATTCACGCCCACAATAATATCGCGGGTGCTGTCAATTCTGGCTTGCTTTTTTGCGGATGCTTCTTCTATGCGCAATTTCGGAATGCCTTGCTCAATGGCTTTGGTCATTCCGCCAAATTCGTCAACTTCCTGCAACAATTCCCAAGCTTTATTGACCATTTCTTCAGTGCGTTTTTCAACAAAATCGGAACCCGCCCAAGGATCAACAGTTTTGGTAATTTTTGTTTCTTCCTGAATATAAATTTGGGTGTTTCTGGCTATTCGTGCAGAGAAATCGGTGGGCAATGCAATAGCTTCATCAAGCGCGTTGGTGTGTAAACTTTGCGTGCCGCCAAATGCCGCAGCCATTGCTTCAATAGCGGTTCTGGCAACATTGTTAAACGGATCTTGTTCTGTTAAACTCCAGCCGCTTGTTTGGCAATGGGTGCGCAATATCAACGATTTCGGATTTTTCGGGTTGAATTGCTTCACCATTTTTGCCCACAGCATCCGCGCGGCCCTCATTTTTGCAATTTCACCAAAATGATCCATGCCAATGGCCCAGAAAAACGACAAACGCGGCGCAAAAGAATCAATGTCCATTCCCGCTGCAATTCCGGTTTTAATATATTCCAATCCGTCGGCCAAGGTGTAGGCCAATTCAATTTCGGGTGTGGCGCCGGCTTCTTGCATATGATAGCCCGAAATGGAAATGGAATTAAATTTCGGCATATTTTTGCTCGCATATTCAAAAATGTCGGCAATAATTTTCATCGATGGCGTTGGCGGATAAATGTACGTGTTGCGCACCATAAATTCTTTTAAAATATCATTTTGAATGGTGCCTTCCAACAATTTTTCGGCAACGCCTTGCTCTTTTGCTGCCACAATATAAAAAGCCAAAATGGGTAAAACAGCGCCGTTCATGGTCATGGAAACCGACATTTGGTCTAACGGAATTTGGTCGAAAAGCATTTTCATATCTTCCACCGAATCAATGGCCACACCGGCTTTGCCAACATCGCCCTGCACGCGTTCGTGATCGGAATCGTAACCTCGATGGGTTGCCAAATCAAATGCAACCGACAAACCTTTTTGGCCGGCTGCCAAGTTTCTGCGGTAAAATGCGTTGCTTTCTTCGGCAGTTGAAAATCCGGCATACTGGCGAATGGTCCAGGGCTGGCGAACAAACATTGTCGAGTAGGGTCCTCTTAAATATGGTGGCATTCCGGCAACATAATTTTCGTGTTCGAAATTGGTTTCCTTCTCGGTTTGGCTGACAATTTTTAGTTGTGAAAAATCTTTACGTTTCATCTGTTTAATTTTATTTTTATTGGTACAGATGCAGTCGCCATTAATCATTCTGCTGTGTATCAAAATTTGTTATGGCTCGTTTCATCTTTCAGTCTTTTTTGTTCTAATTTTTCTGCCAATCTGCTTGGGATTATCGGAATTATCAGGGTTTTTTGTGGATTTCTTGCAACAAACGGATTCGCCTGTAAATCGTGTTTCATTTTATCCTGTTCGTTCGGATATTTGTTGGTTCCCAACAAAACCAATTCGCCGGCATCAAATTGCGCTTGCTCTTTTTGCGCATTTTCTTTAATTTTTCGCTGAATAACACCTTCTTTCAGTTGTGCTAAAAATCCGCCTCCTTTTTCAATTTCCTTAAAAATTTCCAAAGCTTTTTCTGCTATTTGCTTGGTGACGGATTCAATATAATAGGAATTTGTGGCAATTTGTTGCCCGTGTTTAAAATAACTTTCTTCCTTTAAAATAAGCAATTGGTTTCGCGCTATTCGGTCGCCAAAATCATTGGAACCGTGAAAAACAGCATCATAAGCGCAATTTGAAATGGTGTTTGCCCCGCCCAAAATGGCGCTCATACTTTCAGTAGTGGTGCGCAGCATATTCACATTATAATCGTAAATAGTTTTGTTCCGCAAACTTGGTTCGGCAAAAACTAGCGCGTTTGCCTCAGTTTCATATTGGCTGAGCATCAAATTGTACACATATTTAAACGCCCTGATTTTTGAAATTTCGAAGAAATAATGATTGCCAATTGCAAAATTAAATTGAATATTTTGGGCGATTTCAGCGCCAAATCGGGTTAAATATTCGTTGGCAACGGCCAAAGCATAAGCAACCTGTTGCACAATATTTGCGCCGGAATTTTGATAAATATCGGCATTAACGCCCAGTATAAATGCATCCGGATTTTTACGAATAATGGTTTCCAACGTTTTAAAATCATCGTTTATGGATTTGTGCCAATTTCCTGTTCTTGCCAATTTACCAATAATGTCAATATTGTAAAAAACGGTTTCGTTTTTCAATGATTCAGCAAGTTCATCAATAAATACTTCCGATAAAAACTCAAAATGAAAATGAAATTCTATGTTTTTACCCAGCAAATTTTTAAATAATAAGCCAGCATCAAAAGGTTTTTTAGCGATAAATTTCAGTGAATTTGCCCCTTTGTTTATGGCGTCAACTGCTTTTGAGTTTGCGTCAGCATTATCGGAAATAACAATTTTCTGGCAAATTTTAAAATCTGACGATGAGAGCGGAATGTTTAATTTTACGAATTCGTCTGCGTGGTAAAATGGTTTTATGGTAATGCCTTCATTGGTTTTGGTGAGCAGGGTTTCGTTGTAATCGGCCCCTTTTAAATCGAACTGAATTTTTTGTTTCCAGGCCGCAGCCGAAACTGGCGGAAATTCTTGTGTAATAATACTGCTCATAATTAAGGTATATTAAACAAAAATCGGAAATATTTTAAGAAGTTAGCCCAATGATTGCATTAATTTGCTAAAATGATATCGTTATTTTTCTAGAATCGTATCAAATTCAATCAAATAAATTTCTTCGTTTTCTTTCTTCATTTTATATCGTTCCCTTGCAAATTTCTCCAACTCCACACGATCATTGTGCTTTTGTATGAAAAATTTATCAGAGTCAATTTGCGATTTGTAATAGTCACTTTCACTTTTAAGCTTATCAATTTCCTTGTCAAATTCCCTGTGGTTTACCCACGAATTTTCATCAAAAAAAACCATCCAAACAAAAAATATGGCAAGAATCATTACGTATCTGTTCGTAATAAATTTCACAAAGGGTTTATTTTTTATTTGCTTTAAAGTCATAAACTAAAGTTTGTGGCTAATTACGGTTCTAACAATATCAATGGCAACCGTATTGTATCGGTCATTTGGAATAATAATATCGGCATAATTTTTTGTGGGCTCAATAAACTGCTGATGCATAGGCTTTAACGTATTCTGATAACGATCCAGCACTTCAGTGATGTTTCGGCCGCGTTCTTCAATATCTCGTTTTACACGACGAATCAAGCGTTCATCCGTATCAGCGTGCACAAATATTTTGATGTCGAACAAATCGCGCAATTCTTTGCTGTTAAAAATAAGGATTCCTTCAACAATAATCACTTTTCTTGGGTGTGTAATTAAAGTGTTGGCAGTTCTATTGTGCGTCACAAACGAGTAAACAGGCTGTTCAATAATTTCGCCGTTTTTCAATTTCTTCAAATGATTCACCAACAAATCAAAATCAATGGCTTTCGGATGGTCAAAATTAATTTTTGTGCGCTCCTCGTAAGACAAGTCAGTAGTAATATTGTAGTAAGAATCTTGCGAAATTACGCAAACCTCATCGGTAGGCAATTCGTGTATAATTTGATTCACAACGGTTGTTTTTCCGCTTCCTGTACCTCCGGCAATTCCAATTATCAGCATTTAAATTGTCTTTTTAAATTCGTTCAAATTTAAGGAATATAAAATAGCAAAAACAGATTTAGATAATTTTTTAAATTTTTAATATTTTTGGCGTTCCGCAATTGATTTACGATTTTAGAATTTTGAATTACGATTTTTCAGCTTTCAACTTTAGAACTTGAAGTTCTGTCTTCCGTCTTCGGTCTTCCGCCTTCCTTCTTCCATCTTCCGTCTTCCGTCTTCTGTCTTCCGTCTTCTGTCTTCCTTCTTCCGTCTTCTGTCTTCCGTCTTCTGTCTTCCGTCTTCCGTCTTCGGTATTCAGACTTCGGTCTTCGGTCTTCAGACTTCGGTCTTCAGTCTAACATATTTATCAGATCAAACTTAAAATCTGCACCACAATAATCAACAACACCATGGCAATTGGATAAACCGTGGCATAAGCAATTGCTGGCGCGTCTGAATCAACCATCGTGTCGGTTGCAGCCAACCCAGGAGTGCTGGTCATACTTCCTGTTAAAGTACCAAGCAAAACAAGCATGTTTATTTTGTAGAAATATTGAGCCGCAATTGTGGTAATAATCATAGGAATCAGCGTAATAATTGCGCCATAAATAAATAATTCAATGCCGTATTGCTGAAAAGTGCTTTCAAGATGTGAACCTGCGCTGGTGCCAACTGCTGCCAAAAAGAACAGCAATCCAAACTGTCTCAAAATCTGATTTGCCTCACCGGTCATGGTCCACATTATCGGTCCGGTTTTACCTGTTCTGCCCAAAATAAGTGCCACAAGCAAAATGCCTCCGGTTAATCCCAATCCAAAAGAAAAATCTCCAAAATTGACACTCATTTTTCCCACCAAAATCCCCAGAATAATTCCAGCTGCGATGGGCAAAAAATCGGTGCTTGAAAGTTTGTCATCACCAAAAATACGGCTCACCTCTGCCATGTTTTCTTTTGTGCAAATCACAATTAACTTGTCTCCAAATTGCAATTTCATGGACGGGCTAGGTGAAATATCTATTCCCGAACGCCTAACTCTGGTTATGGTCGCATTATAAGTTTCTAAAATTTGAAGCTGTCCCAATGCTTTTTTAACCACCTCTTTATTGGTTACTAAAATAGAACGCACATCGTATTTGGTGTCTAACGGGATTTCTTTTTTTGTTTCCGGACCCACCAGCAGTTTCACTCTTTCCAAAGCTTCATTTGAACCAACTGCTCTTATGGTATCCCCTTTTTGCAAAATAACTTCGGATTCAGGAATAATCACGGTGTTTTCATGCATAATTCTTGAAATAACCGCTTTGGTCATAAAACGAATGTTTAAATCCCCAAAACTTTTGCCTATTACGTTTTCATTTTCAACCACAAAATGTTTGGCTAAAATTTCTGGATATTGGGCTGACATTTCAGAATTATATATTTTTTCCTGCTCTTTTATGTTGACTCGAAGGATTCGTGGCAAAAAATTTACGAAAAGGATCACGCCAATAACGCCGAACGGATAACCAATTCCATAACCAATAGACGCCAAAGGAGAGCCTGTAATGTCAATGGCTGTTGCCAAACCGGGCGTGCTGGTTAAGGCGCCATTCAGCAATCCGATAGCCAAGTTTTTGTCTACACCCAAAAAATAAGAAATCAAAAAAGTGATTAAACCCGCGCTAAGAATAAGCAATGTTGCCAAAATAGCCAATTCGCGTCCGTTCCTTTTAAACGATTCAAAAAAACTGGGCCCGGCCTGTATTCCAATAGTAAAAATGAAAAGCACCAAACCAATATATTGAAAATCTATAGGAACCACCACACCATAATGGCCAAAAAACAAGGCCACAAAAATTACGGCAGACACATCCAAAGAAATTCCTTTAATTTTAATCCGACCAATAATAAATCCAATTAATATAATCAGAAATAATACAAAATAACTATTTGAAAACAAACTCATAACCTTAATTTATTAGGCAAAATTAAATACTTATTAGGTGCAATTCCAATTATTGGCGTGACTTTTTACGAAAACGATTGCAACAATTTAAGGCTAAAAAAAAGCCTAATTTAATAATTTTAGGCTTTTTTTTATCATTTTTTGTTATTAATTCAGTGATCCCAAATAACGTTCGGCATCCAAAGCGGCCATACAGCCAGTACCGGCGGCGGTAACTGCCTGCCTGTATTCTTTGTCTTGCACATCACCTGCCGCAAAAACACCCGGTAAATTTGTTTTGGTCGATTTTCCTTTGGTGATTAAATAACCTGTTTCATCCATATCCAAAACACCTTTAAATATATCGGTATTTGGCACGTGGCCAATGGCAATAAAAATTCCGGTTACGTCAATCACTTCTTTTTTTCCTGTCTTGTTATTCACAACACGAACACCTTCGACCACTTTTTCACCCAATACCTCATCAATTTCGGTATTGTACCTCACTTCAATATTGGCTGTTTTATCAACCCTGTGTTGCATGGCTTTTGATGCACGCATAAAATCTTTGCGGACTAAAATAGTCACCTTTTTACAAAGGTTGGCTAAATAAGTTGCTTCTTCCGCGGCGGTATCACCGGCGCCAACAACAACCACGTCCTGGCCTCTATAAAAGAAACCATCGCAAGTGGCACAGGCAGAAACGCCTCCGCCTATTAAACGTTGCTCGCTTTCTATTCCTAAATATTTGGCGGTTGCCCCTGTTGAAATGATGACGGTATTCGCTTCAATTTGAATGGATTCATCGACCGTAACTTTGTGAATTCCGCCAACTTCCTTGCTGAAATCCACGCTGGTCACCATCCCAAATCTGACTTCAGTTCCAAAACGTTCGGCTTGTTTTTTTAAATCTTCCATCATCGCCGTTCCATCGGTGCCATCCGGGTAACCAGGAAAATTATCGACTTCAGTTGTGGTGGTCAATTGACCGCCCATTTGCATTCCTGTATACATCACAGGTTTTAAATCGGCTCTTGCAGCATAAATTGCAGCGGTATATCCTGCAGGTCCGGACCCAATAATCAAACATTTTATTCTTTCAATTTTATCAGACATAATCCATTTTTTATTTAAATAGGTAACAAATTTATGGCAATTAATTAAATGTTTAGACCTTTGTCCATTATTTTTTATGATGACATTGTCAACAAATACAATAAGAAACAATCCTTACCTAACAAATTGAAAATTGTGGTAAATTTGATTCTTATAATCTCAATAAAATGAACACAATTAAAAGAATAGAATCTTTGGATCAACTTGAAAATATATTACAGGATACGATTGCCGTTTTGCTGTATTTTTCAACAGATTCTTGCAACGTTGGTGAAGCTTTGGAGCCTAAAGTGTACGATTTGCTGAAAACCGATTTCCCGAAAATTGATTTTTATAAAATCGATTTGAATTTTTCTCCCGAAATAGCCGCAAAACACAGTGCTTTTGTGGAACCAACGATTTTGGTATTTTTTGAAGGCAAAGAAACCATCAGAAAAAGCAGAAATATTGGCATTCAAGAATTACAAAATGCCATTTCAAGACCCTACAAACTTATTTTCGAGTAATTGCTTGCAAAACCTATTTTTAGCGCTATATTTGCACACCGAAATTATTCTGGATGCAGTATCGTGACAAGCACGGTGCTCAGTTAACTAAAAGTTAAAAACACCTTCGGGGTGTAGTACCGTGACAAGCACGGCATAAACTACGCTCAGAAAAATAGAAGTAAATAACACCTTCGGGGTGTAGCGTAGCCCGGTTATCGCGCCTGCTTTGGGAGCAGGAGGTCGCAGGTTCGAATCCTGCCACCCCGACAAAAAAAAGATTCTATTGACCGGCAATAGAATCTTTTTTGTTTTAATAGAATTTGACTTTTTTAATGATTAAGTACTGCTATAGTTTTTCAAGCTTTTCCTTTACCCTGTCAATTACTTTTCTTACCGCATCTTCACTCACTTTCAAAGTCTCCGCGATTTCTAAAATATCCATATTTCCAAAAACATACAACTCAATAATATTTTTGCTTATTGGCGGCAAAGTGTAAAATGTGGCGCCAAATAAAACGCTGCTTCTGTCGGAAAATAATGAAATTTCGCTCAAATCCAACTTACCGGTAAGTTCCAGTTCCATCGGCTGGTCTAAAATAAAATGGACCGGATTAAACCTGTTTTGTTGGTACGAAATATAGTCAAGATCCTCATCAAATATATAATCTCCATCTGCTTCGACGGAATAATTTTCTTTCAACAAATTCAATTCATCTTTTAAAACTGCATCAATGTTTATATCTTCGGCAAATTGATTTTCTTTTTCTATTTTGTGATTTATTTTTTGAATTGTTCTTAAAAAAAGAATCTGGCGCAAATGTTTTTCATCAATATCACTTGAATAAACTTTAAAAACTTCCAAAAAAACTTCGTCTAAAATTTCATTAGCATCATAGAATCCCTTGTCAACTAAACCCTCTTTTTCGGCAAGCTTTAATTTTGATGCAGCAAACTTTTTCAAACTTGAAATGGCGGATGAACTTTTTTTGTAAAATTCTTCGAAATTGGTTTCTTGGTGCTTTGGTTCTTTGATTTTCATGGCATAAAAAATTAGTGGTTTTTACTCTTGTTTTCTTGGTTTTATAAACATCCCTATGTAAAGTTAAAAAGGGTTATTTTAACTATTAATGATAAATATCAAGATGTTGATTAAATTTAACTGACTCATTTTCTTTTTAAAAGAAATTAGTGACACCTTGTTTTAACTGAATAAAAAGCTGGATTCCTTTATTATTTTATCAACTCCATTCATTATTAAGTGTTGAAAAATTGATATAAATCATTTTATGCCATATAAATCAGCAATAACTTTATAATGGTAAAAAATCTTGAATAAGATGATGACAACATCACAAATTGGAAATAAGCTCGTTAACTTTTTTACTGAAATTGGTGAGTTATCCTATTTCGCTGGCCGTTTTTTTAAAGAGCTATTTACAAAACCTTTTGAGTTTAAAGAATTGTTGCGGCAATGTTACAATATGGGCAATCGGTCTTTGTTTTTAGTGGGTATTACCGGTTTTATTTTAGGATTGGTGTTTACGCTTCAATCCCGGCCAACGTTGATGGAGTTTGGCGCACAATCCTGGATGCCTTCCATGGTGAGTATTTCTATAGTTCGGGAAATTGGCCCGGTGATTATTGCGTTGATTTGCGCAGGAAAAATAAGTTCGGGAATTGGTGCCGAATTGGGTTCTATGCGTGTTACGGAGCAAATTGACGCGATGGAAGTTTCAGGCACAAATCCGTTTAAATATTTGGTGGTAACGCGAATTTTGGCAGCTACTTTAATAATACCGTTGTTGATTATTTTTGGTGATGCCATTGCACTTTTTGGTTCTGCACTGGTAGAAAATTTAAAAGGCGATGTTTCTTTTCAACTGTATTTTAACAAGGTTTTTGACGCCATTAAATTTTCAGACATACTTCCGGCAACCACAAAGTCGTTTTTCTTTGGTTTTGCCATTGGTTTGGTGGGAAGTTTTAAAGGATATAATTGCACCAAAGGAACCGTTGGCGTTGGCGAGGCCTCCAATTCGGCGGTAGTTTACACGTCTATGCTTTTATTTATCATCGACTTTATAGCCGTTTTTTTGACCGATATTTTCTTTGAACTTTAGATATGGAACCATCAAAAAACATAGAACCCATTTTAAGAATCAAAGATTTGAAAAAAAGCTTTGGCGACAATCACGTGCTAAACGGGTTTACTTTGGAATTGTTTGAAGGAGAAAATTTGGTGCTGATGGGAAAATCTGGTTCTGGAAAATCGGTGATGATCAGGTGTTTGGTAGGTTTAATGCAGCCCGACGAAGGTTCTTTAGAAATTATGGGCAAAGACATCAGCAAACTTGCACAAAAGGAATTCAATGAATTGCGCACACAATTGGGATTTCTTTTTCAGGGAAGTGCCTTGTACGATTCTATGACCGTTCGCGAAAATTTAGAATTTCCTATGCGCCAGCAAAATAAAACGGAAGAAGAATCCCTGAAATTGGTGCACGAGGCTTTGGACAGCGTTGGGTTAAGAGACGCTATAGATTTAATGCCCGAGGAACTTTCGGGCGGAATGAAAAGAAGAATTGCGCTGGCAAGGGCCATTATTTTAAAACCAAAAATTATTATTTATGATGAGCCAACAACTGGACTCGACCCAATTACCGCCAAAGAAATTATACAGTTGATGCGCAATATTCAGCTAAATTATAAAACCTCATCGCTTATCATTACCCACGATGTGGACTGCGCCAGAGTAATTTCAAACAGAATGATTTTATTGATTGACGGCGTTAATTATGCGGAAGGAACTTTTGAGGAACTGTCCGCTAACAAAGACGAAAAAATTCAGGCATTTTTTAAATAACAACGCATTATGAAAACATCAAACACACAAAAACTGAGTCTTGGATTGTTTATATTTTTCACCACCATTATTTTGGTTATTGCACTTTATTTAATTGGCAATAAGCAAAATCTTTTTGGTCATACCTTTAGGATAAGTGCCGTATTTAATAATGTAAACGGCCTAATTTTAGGCAATAACGTACGCTATTCCGGCATTAATATTGGTACCGTTAAAAATATTGTGATGATTAATGACAGCACCATTTGCGTTGATATGGTTATTGAAGACAAAATGCTTATCCATATGAAGAAAAACGCAGTAGCCGCCATTGGTTCTGATGGTTTGGTTGGCAGTATGGTCATCAATATCGTTCCCGGCAAAGAGGTTTCTGAGGCTTTAAAACCAGGCGACACCATTCAATCATACAATAAAACATCAACCACCGATATGCTTGAAACCTTAAATACCACCAATGACAATGCCGCCAAATTAACTTCCGATTTATTGAAGATTACCACAGCCATAAAAGAAGGGAAAGGCACCATTGGCATGTTGATTGAAGATGCTGAAATGGCTTCCGAAGTAAAACAAACCATTGTAAATTTAAAAATAGCGAGTTCAAGCGCTTCGGCAACAATTAAAGAGCTAAAGCATATTATTGACGCCGTAAATTATGATAAAAGCATGGCTGCCGTATTGTTAAGCGACCCTGCTTCAGCCAATCAAATGAAATCAGTCATAACCAATTTAGAAAAATCGAGCGAGCACATCGATGGGGTAATCACCAATTTAAACAAGGTTGTTTTAGAGGTTAAAAATGGAAAAGGTACGGTGAATTATATGATTAAAGACACTATTTTGGTCGATAATATTGACGAAACAATGAAAAATATTAAGGAAGGAAGCGCGCGTTTAAATGAAAATATGGAAGCCTTAAAACACAACTTTTTGTTTAGGGGTTATTTTAGGAAATTAGAGAAACAAAAACTTAAGGACGAAAAAAATCAAAATTAAATTTATTTATGTTCATGGAGTTGATAGATATCATTTTAGTCATTTTAGTTTATTTGTAAATTGATTTGGTTAAATGCTACGATTATGAAAAAACTTTCTTTTTTAACTGTTGCACTTTTATTTTCTTTTGTGTTATCAATAGAAAGTTGCGGACCCGTTGTGGTCACTTCAAGAATAGGAACACCTCCGCCGCCTTGGTTTTATCCAAACCGGGCCGAAGTGGTGCGCTATGTCTATTTCCCGGAATTTGAAATTTACTATGATTTTTCATCAAGAAATTACCTCTATTTTGATAATGGCATTTGGATAACCGCCAATATTTTGCCTCCAAGATATGGCCATATCAATTTAAGGCGAAGCCATCATATCAGAATCAACAATTATTTTGGGGACGATATAAAAAGATATCACAACGACAACAGAAACAATTTAAACAGAAGCAACACCAGCAGAAGAAATCCTGCCGTAAATAGGAATCCTGTTAGAAGAAATTAATTTTTAAACCAACCCATTATGAGCATAGGATTGGCACTCTCCGGCGGAGGCATGAAAGGTATTGCCCATATTGGGGCCATTAAGGCGCTCGAGGAAAATAACATTTACCCAACCCACATTTCGGGCAGCAGTGTGGGTGCTATGGTTGGCGCTTTTTACGCTTCAGGTTATTCGCCCGAAGAAATGGTGAATTTTTTTAAGGAAGTCCCGCTTTTTAATCCAAACCGATATGGTTTTGGAAAGCCCGGGCTCATAAATACCGAAAATTTTTATGAAGATTTTAAAAAATATTTTCCTGATGACAATTTTAACGCGCTGCAAAAAAAACTTTTTATAACCACTGTTGATATGCTTAACGGAAGCATGAAAGTTTTTACTGAAGGCGAATTGATTATGCCTATTTTGGCATCATCCGCTTTTCCCGGAATATGTTCGCCCGTTTCCATAAGCGGCATTTTGTATGCTGATGGCGGTATTCTCGATAATTTTCCTGTTGCGCCTTTAAAATTAAATTGCGAACAAATCATTGGCGTTTATGTGAGTCCGCTTGACGAGATTAAAACCGAAAATTTAAAATATGCTGTTGATGTGTTGCAAAGAGCCATCAGAATAAATTTTTCTAACGCTTCATCGCTAAAGTTTTCGCAATGTGATTTGTTGATTTATCCGCCATTGTCAAAATTTGGGATGTTCGATAAAAACCATATTGATGAAATTTATAACATTGGCTATGAAACGGCCAAAAATAAAATTAAACAGCTTGAAAAAGCTTCGCTGTTATTTGGTTAAAAAAAATTCCCATAAGCTATTGTTGATGAAGCTCCATAAAAGTAATTTCGGGACGCATTCCCAATCTTCCCGGAAATCCCATCCAACCCAAACCTCGGGTAACATATAAATACTGATTAAAATGTTTGTACAAACCAGCCCATTGTTTGTATTTATATTGAATCGGGCTCCAGTTTTTGCTTTTTATATTAATTCCGGCTTGCATTCCGTGCGTATGGCCAGATAGCGTAAGTGAGATATTTGTATGTTTTTTTACTTCTTTGTTCCAATGCGAAGGATCGTGTGAAAGTAATATTTTAAAAGAAATATTGGCAACGCTTTTTAAAGCCTTTTTTAAATCGCCATATTGTTTAAATGGCGGATTTCCCCAATTTTCAACGCCAACAATGGCAATTTTTTGGCCATCTTTTTCAATGCTTTCAGCTTCATTCAGCAATAATTTGAAATCTATTTTTTTGTAAAAATATTTGATCGATTCAAAATTAGCCCGTTTTCTTTCTTCCGATTTCCATTTGCCATAATCACCATAATCGTGATTTCCCAAAACAGCATATTTCCCGGTTTTGGCGTTCAATTTTTTTAAAACAGATTGCCAGCCTTTCAATTCCCAGGCGTGGTTATTGACCAAATCGCCTGTAAAAAATATAAAATCGGGTTCTAAATGGTTAATCAGCCTTATCGCCCTGTCCAAAATATGGTAGCGTGAACGAAAACTTCCAAGGTGAAGATCGGAAATATGGACAATTCTCAATTCGTTGAAATTACCAGGAAGTTCATTAAAATTAATTTTTACGTGATGTACTTTAAAGCGGTAAAGTGTTCTGAAAATGCTGTAACAAATCATCAAAAAAGGAAGAAATCCTGCAAATAAACCTATAACGGGAATTACAATCAGCGATTCTTCCTCAGAAAAAACATAGTTTGTAAAATAAAGAACAGAAATTACCACAACGAAAATTAATTTCGGAATAAATGAAGCTATTGTAATCCCATAAAGTGACGTTATCAATAATTGGTTTAGGTAAGGATGTGTCACTTTTAATCTTAGCCTCAGCAAAATAATGGCGGTAATGAGCCCAATGGTGAATGTCCAAAAAGTGATGTGAATAAAGTTTTGCAAAAATACCTCTTGTAACAATTGGGTAATGGATTTCAGCCAATAAAAAGCCAGCGTATCTACCAGCAATATGGCTAAACATAACAGGATAATAGTAAAAAACGAATACGAACGCATCCCAAAATGGTTTAATTTGTTCTTTTTTTGAAGGCTGCTTTTTTTCTTAACCGCCTTTTGTCTCTAAGTGCCCAATAAATGCCTTTAACTCCTGAAACCCAGTTATCAAACATTATAATAAGCACAATTTCTTCAATCGTTTCCAGCAAACCCAATACAATCATCACATAAAACAACCAGTAAATTGGTTCATAAAACAACAGCCAAAGAATAAAAAAAGCCTGAGTAATTGCCGATAATTTGGCCAAATACGTATGAAAAGCGGTGGCTTTGCCATATTTTACGAAGGCAATAATCATTTGAAAAATATAAGGTAAAAAAACAAGAACGATAAAAATTGCTTGTTTTTCCATGAAATCATATTCATAAACCAACAAACCAATGATGGCAACCACAAACGTAATTTGATCACCAAAAGAATCCAATTGCGAGCCTCTTGGACTTGTTATTTTTAACTTTCGGGCTAAAAATCCATCAATGGCGTCTGTGGAATAACTCAATAACAAAAGCCAGGTAAAAAGTTCCCGGTTTCCCAACCATAAAATAAGCAACAAAAAAGGGGCGGCAGCAATTCTGTAAAATGAAAACCAATCGGCAATATTAAAATTTCTAAATGTTAACATAACTTTTTTTAATTCATTGGGTTAGAATTAAGACTTTATTTCTTCAATTTATAAATGAAAAACACAAGCAACCATTTTACTTTTCAACAAAGTTCATCAGGTTATTTTCCATAATAAAGGTAATATTTATAAATCTATAATTATATGATATCGGCAAAAATTAGTTTCGTTATCTCACTATTTTTCAATAAAACCTTTGTGTTCTAAAATATTACGTTTTTTCAATCTTACTTATTCATTTTTTTACTACCTTTTAACTAAAATTAATTTTGTTCGAAATCAATAAAAGTACGGTGTTTTATCAAAATCAAGAAATCTTCAATATTCTTTTTGAAGCCATTCCGGAAGGCATTATTATTGTTGATGAAAATACAAATATGGTTGCCGCAAATACTGCAGCAGAAAAAATGTTTGGCTATCATCAAGGAGAATTGACGAATCAGCATTTAAATATACTGGTTCCTGTAAGATACATAACCACCCATAAAAACCAATTTTACTATTTTACAAGCAAAATTAAAGACAGAAAGAAAACAAGCGGATTGTACTTATTTGGCTTAACAAAAAATAACCATGAATTTCCTCTTGAAATTGCGCTAAATCCTTTTAACATTTATGAAAAAGAATACATTATGGCGCTGGTGATTGATATGACTGTAAGAAGAGAAACCGAAAAAAAGTTAGATTCTTTAAAAGTTGTTTTGGAAGAAAAAGTTAAAAAAGGAACGGCCGAATTAGAAAATACCATCAAACAATTAAAGGAAGTAAACCGCAATTATAAAATAGAACTAAAAAGAAGAATTGAAATAGAAAGCAAGCTTAAAGATTCCTTAAAAAAAGAAAAAGAGCTCAATGAATTAAAAAGCAAATTTTTGTCGCTTGTTTCGCACGAATTTAAAACGCCTTTAAGCGGAATTTTAACCTCGGCCATTTTATTGGAAAGATACCAGCTGACCGAGCAACAGGAAAAAAGGGAAAAACATTTAAAAACAATCACAGACAAAGTTCATTATCTAAACAACATTTTAAACGATTTTATATCCTTGGAGCGTTTAGATGCTAGCAATCAAAATTATAAATTCAAGATTTTTAATTTAAGCAAAGTCATTAATGAAGTGGTTTACAATGCCAATATGCTTTTAAAAAGAGGGCAACACATCAATATTCCACAAAACTCATCCGATTATATGTTGTATCAGGATGAAAAAATTTTAGAACTTATATTGTCTGTCGTCATTTACAATGCCATAAAATATTCTCCCGAGCGTACAGATATTGATTTAGAAATTTCTAAAACCCAAAAAAATATTATTTTCACCATTACCGATCAAGGAATTGGAATTCCTAAAAATGATCAAAAATTTGTATACAATCGCTATTTTAGGGCAGAGAATGTATTAAATATTCAAGGTACGGGCATTGGATTAAACATTGTTAAAGAACATTTAAAAAACTTAGGCGGAACCATTCGATTCACAAGCACAGAAAATAAAGGTTCTGTATTTTTTGTTGAATTACCCATAATAAAAGAATTATGAAAAAGGTTTTATTAATAGAAGATGATATTGTTGTAAGAGAAAATACAGCAGAGCTTTTGGAATTGGCCAATTATAAAGTTTTTACTGCCGCAAACGGCAAAATTGGCGTTGCTGAAGCCAAAAAACAGCTGCCCGACATTATTTTATGCGATATTATGATGCCCGAATTAAATGGCTACGGTGTGCTTCAAATACTCTCAAAAGAAAAGGAAACCAAACATATTCCCTTTATTTTTTTATCGGCAAAAACAGAACATAAAGACATTCGCAAAGGAATGGATATGGGTGCCGATGATTATATCACAAAACCTTTTGATGAATCGGAACTGTTTAGCGCCATAGAAAGCAGGCTAGCAAGAGTAGCCATTATTAAAGAAAATGAGGAAAAAGAAAGGAAATTTGAACTAGATTTCAAGGACAGCCAACTAAAAACACTAAACCAGCTTAAAAATTTCTTTGTAGAAAATGTGGAAGAATTCTCCTTTATACCCGGCGAAATTATTTATCATGAAGGCGATAACTCCAATTTTGTATTTTTAGTAAACGAAGGCATTGTGAAAACCTTTAAAATTGATGAACAAGGAAAAGAGTTAGTTACCGGCTTGCATAAAGAGAATGACTTTTTTGGTTTTACCTCGTTCTCAAACAATATTGCTTACCAAGAATCGGCTGCGGCCATTGAAAATGTAAAAGTATCACGGTTGTTAAAAAATGAATTCAAAAATATTTTACAAAAAAATCACGATGTTACTTTTGAATTAATAGATTATATCACCGACAATGTTTCAGAAATTAAAGACCAATTGCTGCAAATGGCCTATAGTTCGGTCCGGAAAAAAACAGCAAATACCATTTTGCAGTTTTCTGAAAAAATGAAAAAATCCAATAACGACAATCCTAAAATATCAAGAACCGATTTGGCAGGGATTGCAGGAATTGCCACTGAAACTTTTATCAGAACACTTTCCGATTTTAAAAGAGACGGACTTATTGAAATCGAAGGAAGAAGCATTAAAATTCTGAATATTGAGAAGCTGAAAAAAGTTTTTTAGCCAAATTGTTGAACTTTAATCCTATTCCCAGCCTCCCGTACTAATCCCGATAGATCGGGACGAGACGGGCTTTTCGGTCTTGATATCTATCGCGAGAAAGGGAGTTTGATTTGAAATTAGCATAATATTTACAGCAATTGTTAATTCGAACCTTAACTTCCCTTATTAGCATTGACCGATTTTCATTAATCTTTTATTTTTTTCATGTTTTTTACACTCCCCTAGCCCCGCTTCGGCTCCACTTCGGCTACGCTCAGTGACCGCGCTCAGCACAAGTCTCGAGAGGGGAATTAATCGCGATTAATTTCCAAACTTCTAACTTCAGTCTTCGGACTTCCGGCTTTTAACTTTTAACTTTTAACTTCTAATATTTAATATTTTCCAATATTTAATATTTTCAAATTGATATATATCATTTTACATTAAAATATAAGAATATAATTTTAATCGTAATAATAAATCAAACCCATGAAAAATATTTTAATACCCACCGATTTTTCGGAAAACTCCTGGAACGCAGTAAAATATGCATTAGAATTTTTTAAAGACACCCCTTGCGATTTTTACTTGTTACATGTCACTTTAATATACAACTATGCCAGTGGCGAATCACCGGTAATGCCGCTTCCGGCTATTGAAGTCATTGACAAAACAATCTTAAAACAAGCAAAAACCAATTTAAAAAATTTGTTAAAAAAAATTGAATTCTTGCCGCACAATCCCAAACATCGCTTTTATACGCTTAACAATTATGATTATTTTATTGATGCCGTAAAAGCCCATGTTGCTGAAAAATATATAGACCTTATTGTGATGGGCACAAAAGGCGCTTCGGGCCTAAAAAAAGTGATGATTGGCAGCAATACCGGCGATTTAATTACCCGGGTAAAATGTCCAGTTTTGATTGTTCCCGAAAATGCGGTATTTAAAGAAATAAAGGAAATTGCATTTCCAACAGACTACCATCTTTTTTATCAAACCAAAATTTTGAACAGTATTTTAGAATTTGTTAAAATGAATAAATCAGCTTTAAGGATTGTGCATATCGCTAAAAAAGATGAGGAAGTAACCGATTTTCAGTTTGAAAATAAAGAATTTTTAAAAAATTTCTTTGCTGAAGAAAAGCATAGTTTTCACAGAATAACCAATAAAAAAATTGAAGATGGCGTTCAATGTTTTGTGGAAAGCAGAGACATTGATATGATTATTATGATTGCCAAGAACCTTAATCTTTTTCAACGTATTTTATTTAGGCCAACCGTTGAAGAGATTAGTTATCACACCGATATTCCGTTTTTAGTTTTGCATGAATAGCTGTTAAACACTGCCATTATGGATGAAGTGTCTATTTTTTTAGCCAAATTTTGGGGATGGTATTTTATTATTTTCTTTTTAATTTTAAGCTTGAACCCAAAAAGAATTGTTCAGATTATTAAAGATTTGGAAGATCAGAAATTTGTGATTGTCATTTCTTTTATGGCCATTGTAATTGGATTGCTTAATGTTTTATTCCACAATATTTGGGAAGACGACTGGCGTTTAATTATCACATTGATAGGCTGGATAACACTATTTATTGGCCTGTCGCTGTTTATTTTTCCAAAACGAACCGTTTTATGGCTCGATTATCTCAATATTAAATTTGTGCAGGTAATTTATATGATGCTTTTTTTTGTAGGCTTGTTTTTGCTGAATATGGGTTATGGGATTGTTATTTTCGGCTAAGTTCTATTTATAACAGCATTTGCGTTAGGGATTGCAGTGAAAATCCTTTTTTGATTCGCCCTTTTGGTGAATCAAAAAAGATTGTAACGAAAAGCCCGCCTGCCTTATCGGCAGGAACGCCCAAAATAACGATATATAAATTGCTGTTCTTATTAGAATTAAGCCTTATTTTCCAATAAAAAAATTAAGATAAAAAATATTCAAAAACTGATAACAATCATATGCCAAATTGATGCATATCATTTCTCAACAGTAAATTTGGTGTTATTTTTACATCATAATAAAAAATAAAAGTTCATTGATTTTATAGAAAACAAAATTTCCCCACGTATGTAAATTTGCATTTTGCATAACAATAAAAGCCTAATTTGAAGAATTTAAGGTTTACAAATTAAATCGATTTTAGTTTTGTCTTAGAAATAAGGTGACGTAAGAAATTATTTAAAAATTGCAGAGAACAGCTTAATTTCTTCAAGATAGACGCAGGAGGTTTCCACCTCCTGCTTCCATCAAAAAACAGGTCTCCATTGTTGCAAAATAATGCAGATCAAAGAAGTGTTTTAAGGTATTGATTTAACAAAGCTAATTTTAGTATTGTTTTAGAAATGAGATGCTATGATAAATTAGTTAGCGTTAAAAACTAACTTAACCGCTTCAAGAAGCAGGAAACTGAAGACTTCCTGCTTCTACTAAAAAGGGAGTAGATCTTCATTATTGAAAAGTAATAACGATTGAAACTGGGAGATTTAGGAGCTTTTTTGAGGTTGGCTTGTTTAAGGATTGTCTTAGAAATAAGGTGATGTAAAAAATGAGTTGAACGTAGAAAAATTAACTCAATCTCTTAAGGAAACAGGAAGTTACGGCTTCCTGTTTCTATTCAAAAAATAGATTTACATTATTGAGAAGTAATGCAAATCGAAATGAAGGGTTTAAAGTTGTTGTTTGGTTAAAACAGTTTTAATGTTATTTTAGAAATAAAATACTATGAAAATTGGTTGAGAAGACCCAACTTAATCTCTTCAGGAAACAGGAAGTTACGGCTTCCTGTTTCTAATAAAAATATAGATTTACATTGTTGAAAAGCAATGCAGGTTGAAATGAAGATTTTCAAGTTCTTGTTTAGTCAAAACTCATTTTAGTATTGATGTTATTTTAGAGATAAATCAATATAAAAAATTAGTTTAGCGTTATAAAACAGACTTAATCTCTTCAGGAAACAGGAGGTTGCGACCTCCTGTTTCTATTTAAAAAATAGTCAGTTGCTATTAATTAAATCTATATGTTGTGAAAACAATCAGCATCTTTTTGGTTATTTTATTTGTGGCCTTGCAATCATTTGGCCAAAATCCATCACTTTCTAAAGAAGATTATTTACAAAAAAGCAAAAGTCAAAAGAAAACAGGCTGGATTTTACTTGGCGGAGGAACAACGATTGCAGTTGTTGGCGCCATTATATTTGATGAATCGGATGACTGGAGTTCATCAGACGCAGGCGGTTTTATGATGCTGGGTGGTGTGGCGGCGGGTTTGGCCAGCATTCCATTTTTTATAAGTTCTGCAAAAAATGCAAACAAAGCTGCCTCCATCAGTTTTAATTATCAAAAAGCATATTTTCCGCAACAAAATACTTTTGCGGTAAAACAGCAACCGGCCATCACCTTGAGAATTCCATTATAACCCCATTTTCAAAAATAAAGACACATCATTAAGTTATATAATCATTTCAACATAAGGAATTTAACGTCTTTCAATTTAGTTTTAACATTTTATATTGAAATAAATGTCGTAAATTACAGGTTTACTATAACAATCATAAATTTAAAAACACTAAAAAAATGGACTATTACTATTCAACCATATTAAACAACATCACATTTGAGGAAGCCATAGAAAAAGTAACTGCCGAACTTCAAAAAGAAGGATTTGGCGTACTAACAGAAATAGATATAAAAGCCACCTTGAAGAAAAAATTAGATGTCGATTTTTACAATTACAGAATTTTGGGAGCTTGCAACGCACCTTTCGCCTATAAAGCTTTAAAAGCCGAAGACAAAATTGGAACGATGCTTCCGTGCAACGTTATTGTCCAGGAAAAAGAACCGGGAATTATTGAAGTTTCGGCCATCAATCCCATTGTTTCCATGCAAGCTGTCGTAAATGAATCTTTGGCGCCAATTGCTTTGGAAATAGGCGATAAACTTAAAAAAGTTTTGGCAAATTTGTAAATTTTAAAAAATTTATCGCAAAAATTTTATCCAAAAAATTTTGTTTTAGTTTACCTGTATTTGACATTTATCATTGGCAGTGATGAATGTATTGAATATCTTTAGGGATCAATATCATTTTAATTTAAAAATAATTATTATGGAAATTAAAATTCAATTTGTGCAAGCGCCAAAAAGCGAAGCCGTAGAATCATTTGTGATTAAAAAATTACTTAAAATGTCGGAAAGATATGAATGGTTGATTAGGGCTGATGTTTTTTATAAATTAGAACCTGACACCAAAGGAAAAGGGAAAATTTGCGAAATAAGGCTAAGCCTTCCCGGTCCAAGAATTTTTGCTTTTTCTGATGAAGAAAGTTTTGAAGCCGCCACCGATGAAACATTACGCGATATAGACAAACAGCTTCAAAAACGCAAAAGCGAAATGAAGCATTACTTATAAGTGGGTATTTTAAAAAATAAAGATTGAAAAAAGGATAAAAGGAACTATATTTTGGAAGTTCAATATTCATAAAGCCCAGAAATCGGGTATTGCAGCCTTGTTTTTTAGATGTCGTTTTATTCCATAATCCAACGCCAAAGTTTGAAAATTGAAATCCAATTATTAAATCCCCAAAGTGGAAGTCTGTTTGTTTTTAAAAATTTAACCTTACTGCAATGTTATTAATTATAATTATTTAGAATTTTTAAAATTAAAATCCTCATTCGCTTTTTTTAACAATGCAACAACTTCTTGGTCGTTTACTTGGTCAAACTCTTCATAAAACTGTCCGACCGCCTGAAAATTTACGGGCGCCGACAAGCAAATAACTTCATTCACCTCGGGCATTTCCCTTATTTTTCTCAATGCAGAATTTGGCGCAACGGGCAAGGCAACAACCATTTTTGAAGGTTTTTGAAGTTGGATTAATTGAATGCAGGAAATAATGGTATTTCCTGTGGCAATGCCATCATCAACCAAAACAACTACTTTGTCTTTGAGTGACATTGGTTTTTTTTCGCCATAATACAACTGATGGCGCTGTTTTAACAAAGCCCTTACCTGTTCGGTCTCATCATAAATATATACGGGAGAAACTTCTTTTGCGGCATCACTTAAAATACTGTTTTCTAAAGTAACGGCACCAATGGCATATTCTTTATTGAAAGGATGACCAATTTTTTTTGAAAGCACTATTTCTAATGGAATATTTAATTTATTGGCAATTTCATAGCCAACCGGCACACCGCCTCGTGGAATTGCGACAATAACCACCTCATTATTGTCCTTATAATTCGTTAATTTGTTTGCCAACAATTTGCCTGCTTCTTCCCTATTTGTAAACATTACGTTCAGTTTTAGCTTTCTTTTTTAAATACTTGTCAAACCATTCCGCAGTAAGTTTGGCCACAATTTCGAGTTTTCCTGCTTCCGGAAATAAATGCGTTGCGCCTTCAACAATTTTTAATTCACAAATGCCACCAATCGCTGCTTTTGCTTTTTTATTCAATTCTATGACCACATCGTCATCGCCCCCAACTATTAAAAGCGTAGGTGTTTTTATATCCTTTAAAACCGGCATGGCCAAATCTGGACGGCCACCTCTTGATACAACGGCTTTTATGGTGTTTCCCATTTGGGCGGCGGTTTTTAAAGCAGATGCTGCGCCGGTGCTGGCTCCAAAATATCCTATTGGCAGTTTTTTCGTTTCTTTGTAATTTATTGCCCAATTTGTGACTTTAACCAAACGTTCGGTAAGCAATTCAATGTCAAAACGATTTTCATAAATTAAATCCTCTTTGGCGGTTAATAAGTCGAAAAGCAAACTGGAAAAACCTTCCTCCAACAACAAACTTGCAACATAATTATTTCTGATGCTTAGCCTGCTGCTGCCGCTTCCATGCGAAAATAAGATGATTCCTTTTGGCTCTTCAGCAAGTCTTAAATTTCCTTTTAAAAGCACTTCGCCAATAGCAACATCCACTTCTTTAAAAGTTTGTTTTATGCTTTTCATCTGTTTATCTTTTATTTTTTATTGGTACAGATGCTGCCTGCCTGTCCGGTAGGTAAATTCGCCATTAATCATTCTACTGTGTATCAAAATTTGTAATGGCTTGTTTCATAAATTCATTTTTTAGCTTGTTTAAAACATGGCATTCTGGTAAACAATAGACTTTAAATCTTTTGGAAGCACCGTTCTAAGATCCTCCAATTCACCTAAAGAAACATATTTGCGCAACAACATAAATGTTGAATTGATATAATTTTCTGCAACTTCTTCAGATTCAAAATCATTTAAAGCAGTTACACCGTTCAATTCTCGAATTAAATCAACAAAATCGGTCATGCTTTTTACTTTTTGCTTTTTGCGTGTCGTCCATTTGTTTACATAAACCGCTTTTAAGAACATCGGGAACTGTGAAATTAACTGCAAAGATTCCTCAATGGTGATCACTTCTCTAAGTCCGTGTAAAATAGAAGACAAAATTCTTCCTGCTTTATCGGTGTCATTAGGCATATTTATTTTTTTTGCAAATTCTTTCAAAAATGCATTGCCTTCTTTTGCGAATTGATTAAAATTTAGTGCCATAACTTATGTTTTTTAGTTAAAACTGATGTATTTCCCACTTTTTATTTTTGGTTTTTACTGCAACCATATTTGGTGCAATAAATTTCGATTCAATAATAGGTATGCCATTTTTATAATTGGCCGGTACATTTTTTCTTGGATTGTATAAATATTTTACCAATTCCCCAGCAGTGTTGATCACATATTCTTCCATAATATTGGAAACGACAGCTTTATTAAGCACTACATTGAATCCGATAGAATCCTTTGAAGTCAGTACCACAATGGCATAACCATTAGAAAAATTTGTGGCATTTAAAAACTGGGGCTTAATGACTTCTACGCCTTTTTCATTGATAAAACCATAGTAATAAGTGTCTCCCATTAATTTTCTGATCAAGCATCTGCCATCATTAAAAACAGGATAAGAAATTGTTTGGTTTAAAGAATTTAATCTGTTGGTTAACACCAAATCAGACCTGAAATCGATAATCTTTTTACCTTCTTTATCAATAAAAGCCCACTGATTTGCTTTTTTTATTGCTGCAAAATCGCCCTGGAAAGAATAAACCTCATCTATGTCGCTTAAAATTTGTGAAAAAGCAACAGCATAAAATCCGAAACAAACTATTAAAATGAGTAATTTTTTCATGACTATTAATTTATTATTCACATAAAGCTAGGGTTTGTTTAAACTTTAAAAAATGATTTTCCTCAATCTTATGGTATTTCAATTATGATGTAGTGCGTTATTTTTCAACAATTTGCAGTTCACCATCAGAAACAGATTCTACTTCAATAAAAATTGGGGAAAATGATAAAAAATTATCAATTTTTTATTGAATGAAGTGCCGATTTTTTAAGATTCATTTGATATATATCATTTTTTATAAAAATTATAATGAATTACTTAGTGATGAATTAAAAAACGACAGCAATGGAATCGAACATCGTTTACAAATCGTTTTCCAAGGATAAAACCATTGAGGAATTGCTTTACAATATTGCCTTATGGACTTCAGAGTATGCTTTTATCAATTTTGAATTGGCTTTTATAAAAAGGCTCATAAAAGCCTATCCGTTCTCAGCGACCATCCCAAATTTGTATGAACGCCTGCAGCTGTTTATTTTAGAACTTGATAATTTTGCAGAGGCAAAAAACAACATTCTTGTTAAAATTAATGATTATGACAAAAGATTAATAGAGCGTGAAGAAACCAAAGCGCTAGCCTCCAATCATTTATACCTGATTGAATATGAAAAACTGGCAGAAGAAGTTTTTATGTATTTAAAACACTACAAAAATTTAAAAATTCGAATCTTTGAATATATAAACGGACTCATCAATTGATCTTTGCATCAGAAAACTAAAAATTTAAAAACTGATGGATATCAAATTGTTTTTCGGTTTTAGCCTTTAACTTTATAGAATAACTAAATCAATAAAGATGAAACGAGCCATAACAAATTTTGATACACACAGAAATGATTAATGGCGAATTTACCTGCCGGACAGGCAGGCAGCATCTGTACCAATAAAAAATAAATAATAAACAGATGAAAACTAAGTTAAAAAAAGATTGGTTTGGCAGGGAAAAAAGCGTTGATGAATTGCACCACGATTC
>JAUYUA010000055.1 GCA_030694935.1 Lutibacter sp.
GTCAACGGGTCGTAGAGGAACTCGAGCACCTGATAAGAAAGGAGATGCTCCAAAAACGAAAACCAAACAGAAAATATGACAGGAAAACCAAACAAGGAAGGTATAGAAAATATAAATAAATATGTAAAGTTAGCGCCATTAGCCCCCAAAGGGGGAAAGAACGTTAAGAAAATGTGTGGAATACATTTTTAGCGATTGGGCCAGCCGGAGCGTTGGCATTAAAAGCTAATTTTTCTTTATAAATTCATAACAAACTCCCTTTCCTTAGGAAAGGGTTGGGGATAGGAAAAAAGTGCAACAATTAACATATAACTAATAACATATAACATATTAAAAATGGCAAATTATTTCAACTCGCTTCCTTTACGTTTACAATTACAACAATTGGGAATTTGTGAATTTATGGATTCCTCAGAATTTGAAGACGGCGTAAAAAAACTGGAAGGCAAGAAAATAGTAATCGTTGGTTGTGGCGCTCAAGGGCTTAACCAAGGATTAAATATGAGAGATTCCGGATTGGATGTTTCATATACTTTGCGTCCGGAAGCAATCAAAGAACAACGACAGTCCTATAAAAATACGGCGGATAACAAATTTAAGGTGGGAACTTATGAAGAAATGATTCCAACAGCCGATTTGGTAATCAACTTAACGCCCGACAAACAGCATACCGGCGTGGTTTCGGCCATTATGCCTTTAATGAAAAAAGGCGCGATTCTTTCTTATTCCCACGGATTTAATATTGTGGAAGAAGGAATGCAAATCCGCAAAGACATCACGGTAATTATGGTGGCGCCAAAATCGCCCGGCTCTGAAGTTAGGGAAGAATACAAACGCGGATTTGGGGTGCCGACATTGATTGCGGTGCATCCTGAAAACGACCCTAACGGTGACGGTTTCGAATATGCAAAAGCGTATTGTGCGGCTACGGGCGGACATAAAGCCGGGGTGTTGCATTCCTCTTTTGTGGCTGAGGTAAAATCGGATTTAATGGGTGAACAAACCATTTTATGCGGATTGTTGCAAACAGGTTCTATTTTGTCTTTCAATAAAATGACAGAAAAAGGCATTGATCCGGGCTATGCTTCAAAACTGATTCAGTATGGTTGGGAAGTGATTACAGAAGCTTTAAAATACGGAGGAATCACCAATATGATGGATCGCTTGTCGAATCCGGCGAAAGTTAAGGCATTCAAACTTTCAGAGGAATTGAAAGATATTATGCGTCCGCTGTTCCAAAAACATATGGACGACATTATGAGCGGTGAGTTTTCTAAAACCATGATGGAAGATTGGTCAAATGACGATAAAAATTTATTGAGCTGGAGAGCGGCAACAGGGGAAACTGCCTTCGAAAAAACAGCTGCCGGCAGCATGAAAATTTCAGAGCAAGAGTTTTTTGACAATGCGGTTTTAATGGTGGCATTTGTGAAATCGGGTGTGGAACTGGCTTTTGAAACCATGACCGAATCCGGCATCAAAGAAGAGTCGGCTTATTATGAATCGCTTCACGAAACACCGTTAATTGCCAATACCATTGCACGTAAAAAATTGTTCGAAATGAACAGAATTATTTCAGATACCGCCGAATACGGTTGCTATTTATTTGACCACGCCTGCAAACCTTTATTGGCCGATTTTATGAAGAAAATTGATACCGACGTGATCGGCAAAAAATACGGAGAAGGAAAAGACAATGGGGTTGACAACAAGGAATTGATAGAAATCAATGAAGCCATCAGGTTCCACGCAATTGAATTGGTTGGTTATGATTTACGGGAATCTATGACCGCAATGACCAAAATTATTTAAGGAATTTGAAATACTCAGTTTAACCGCAATGCTCGCGAAGTAGGCACAATGTTCGCAAAATGTTAAGTTTTTAAAATCTGCACTTTGCGTTCCTTGCGAAAAAACTTGCGCCCCTTGCGGTTAAAGTGAATAAGTTAAATTTTTTACCGTTGAACTCTTTGAATCTTTGTTTTTTGCTGTGTGAATCTCTGTGTCATAGCTTATAGTTTCACTAAGTTTCACGGAGAGCCACCAAGTTGCACAAAGAAATATTAGCCATTTGTGAACTTTGTTTAAAACTTTGGCTTTGCGGTTAAAAAATGAGTGCTATAGCGCAAAATCATATTTTTTTAGATTGACATTAAAATCAAACAAACCCAATTGTTAAATTTGAACCGTTTAATTTAAACTTTTGTTAATTATATAACAAGTTTCTTTTTGCTTACATTTTTTATTTAATTTCGCACCGATGAAAATATACAATTCAAATATTACTGCAAGAATACCCAGTCGCCTTTCCGGCTTACGCCGCCGTACGCACTAATTCTACCCATTAAAAAGCAGTTATTAATTTTCATTTTACAATTACCATTTTGCAAAACTTTTTTAACATCACAACATTTTTAAATCTGATTTTATCAATTTCAGACAGCATGCCTGTTCGTGTTATTTCCCGTCGTCGCCCCTTGAGGGCATAATTTTATTTGAAAATGATGCGTTCGTTTTCCCCTTTAGAAAAACATAAAATTTCAATCCTAAATTTAATAATTAAGCCAATGAAAATTGTCATCGCTAATGAATCGCATATTAAATATGCCGAATTAATTTGTGAAACCATAAAAGAATCCGCAAAGGTCAGAGGCACTGGTATTGCTGAAAGAACTCCGGAATACATCATCAAAAAAATAAGCACCGGCCACGCCGTAATTGCAACCCATGAAAATGAATTTGCCGGTTTTTGCTATATTGAGGTTTGGGACAATAAAGAATTTGTGGTAAATTCCGGACTTATTGTGCATCCTGATTTCAGAAATCAGGGCTTGGCAAAAGAAATTAAGAAGCGGATTTTAGAACATTCAAAAGAACTGTATCCAAATGCTAAAATTTTTGGAATTACCACCGGACTTGCCGTCTTGAAAATTAATTACGAATTGGGTTATCAGCCGGTTACATTTTCGGAGTTAACAACAGATGAAGCTTTTTGGGATGGCTGCAGAACTTGCAAAAATTACGATATTCTAACAAGAACCAATCGAAAAATGTGCTTGTGCACCGGGATGTTGTATGATCCAAATCATGAAAAAAACACCAAACAGCATAAGTATGATTCAAAAGTATTGTCACGATTGAAAAAAATTAAACAGGCATTGTTATTAAAAAAAGTTAAAAGTTAAAAGTTAAAAGTTAAAAGTTATTTGTTTTAAACATCTTTCTAATTCCAAATCAAACTCCCTTTCTCCCGATATCGGGAAGGAAAGGGTTGGGGATAGGACTTAATACAAAAAATATAAAATCATGGAAAAAGTAGTGTTGGCATACAGCGGAGGTTTAGACACTTCGTTTTGCGTAAAATATTTAAAAAACGAATTGCATTTAGAAGTGCACAGCGTACTTGTGAATACGGGCGGATTTTCAGAAAATGAATTGGAATCCGTAGAAAAAAGAGCCTATGAATTGGGGGTTTTTTCCCATACCAATAAAAATATTCTGGAAGAATTTTACGAAAAAGCCATCAAATATATGGTTTTTGGAAATATCTTAAAAAACAACACCTATCCGCTTTCCGTGAGTGCCGAAAGGGTTTTTCAGGCCATTGAAGTGGTTGAGTATGCCAAGCAAATTGGGGCAAAATACGTGGCACACGGAAGCACGGGAGCAGGAAACGACCAGGTGCGATTTGACATGATTTTTCAAATTTTGGCGCCGGAAATTGAAATCATTACCCCAATTAGGGATTTAAAACTGTCTCGTCAGGAAGAAATTGAATTCCTGAAACAACAAGGGGTGGAATATTCTTGGGAAAAGGCAAAATATTCCATCAATAAAGGAATTTGGGGAACCAGTGTTGGCGGTGTGGAAACGCTGACTTCCGATAAATCTTTGCCGGAAAGCGCTTATCCGAGCCAGTTGGAAAAAACGGAACCGGTTGAAGTGACGCTTCATTTTGAAAAAGGGGAATTTGTTGGTTTTAACAATGAATTTGATACACCCGTAAATAATATTTTAAAATTAGAGGAAATCGCTTCAAAATATGCCATCGGAAGAGACATCCACGTGGGCGATACCATTATCGGAATCAAAGGAAGGGTTGGTTTTGAAGCCGCCGCTGCTTTAATTACCATAAAAGCACACCATACGTTGGAAAAACATGTATTGTCCAAATGGCAGCAATATTGGAAGGAACAATTGGGAAATTGGTATGGAATGTTGTTGCATGAAGGCCAGTATTTTGATCCGGTAATGCGAAATATTGAAGCTTTTTTAACCGATTCGCAACAAACTGTATCCGGAGAAGTTTTTGTAACTTTAAAACCTTATCATTTCAGTATCAATGGCATTGAGTCCAAACACGATTTAATGAAATCGAAATTTGGGGTGTACGGAGAAATCAATAAAGACTGGACCGCCGATGAAGCAAAAGGCTTTATTAAAATAGTGGGCAACGCCACAAAAATTTATCACAGCGTAAATTCAGAATTATGATTAAAGCAGGTATTGTTGGCGGCGCAGGTTATACCGCAGGCGAATTGATTCGGTTGCTGGTAAACCATTCAAAAGTTGCATTGGATTTTGTGTACAGCACTTCAAATGCCGGCAATGCTGTTTATGCGGTTCATCAAGATTTGTTGGGTCAAATTGATTTGAAATTTACCGACAAAGTCAACACCAATGTTGATGTGCTTTTTTTATGTTTGGGTCACGGAAATTCAAAAAAGTTTTTGGAACAGCATCAGTTTTCCAAAAACACTAAAATTATCGATTTAAGCAACGATTTCAGATTGAAAAATGATGCTGTTTTTCAGGGAAATGAATTTGTGTACGGTTTGCCCGAACTTCAAAAAGACAAGATCAAATCGGCCAATTATATTGCAAATCCGGGCTGTTTTGCATCCGCCATTCAACTGGCTTTATTGCCTTTGGCGAAACATCATTTGTTACTTGATTCGGTTCATATCAATGCAACAACTGGTTCAACAGGCGCTGGGGTTTCACCGGGAGAAACCACGCATTTTAGCTGGAGAGACAATAATTTTTCGATTTACAAAGCATTTACGCACCAGCATTTGGGCGAAATTGGAGAAAGTTTATTGCAATTGCAATCTGGTTTTTCAGAGGAATTGTTTTTTATCCCAAACAGGGGAAATTTCAGCAGGGGAATTTTTGCTTCGGTGTATTTAAAGTTTGAAGATACGTTGGAAAATGCTTATAAATTGTATGAGGATTTTTATAAAGACGCGCAATTCACCCATATTTCAAAATTGCCCATTCATTTAAAACAAGTGGTGAACACCAACAATTGTTTTATTCATTTGGAAAAACACAATAACACGTTGTTAATCACATCGGTGATCGACAATTTACTGAAAGGAGCCTCAGGGCAGGCCATTCAAAATATGAATTTGATGCTTGGATTGAATGAATCGGAAGGGTTGAATTTAAAAGCAACCGCATTTTAAAAGATATAAATAGAAATAGGAAATGAAAATAGCAATCATCGGCGCAGGAAATTTAGGGTATTCCATCGCAATCGGAATTTTAACGCAAAAAGATTTCAAGGTAAAGAATTTGTATCTGACGAAACGAGACACATCTTCATTATTTTCCTGGGAAAAACTGCCGAATGTTAAAATTTCTACGGAAAACAAAAAGGCCGTTAGATCTTCGGATATCATCATTATTGCTGTGCAGCCAAAACAGTTGCAAACGGTGCTGGAAGAAATAAAAGAGGTTGTAAATCCGAAGAAACACACCATTATTTCAACGGTAACCGGACGAAAAATTGAAGAGATTGAAAGTATTTTAGGTGCCGATTTGGCAATCATCAGAGCGATGCCAAATACCGCAATTTCGGTTGGGAAATCGATGACTTGCATCAGCGGAAACCAGAAAGGAATGGAAAATATTGAATTGGCCAAAACCATTTTTAATTCATTGGGAAAAACACTTTGCATTGAAGAAAAACTCATGCAATCCGCCACCGTGATTTGCGCCAGCGGCATCGCATTTTGGATGCGGTTGATCAGGGCAACTTCGCAAGGCGCGATTCAGTTGGGTTTTGATGCCAAAGAAGCGCAGGAATTGGCGATGCATACCTGTTTGGGCGCGGCAAGTTTGTTGATACAATCGGGCAACCATCCCGAGCAGGAAATAGACCGAGTGACCACGCCAAGCGGCTGTACCATTGAAGGTTTGAATGAAATGGAACACCAAGGGCTGAGTTCATCTTTGATAAAAGGTTTGATCACTTCCTTTGAAAAAATAAATCAGATTTAAAACATAAAAAATGGAATTATTTGATGTTTATCCGCTCTACAACGTAACGCCAGTAAAGGCGGAAGGCGTTTATGTTTGGGATGAAAACAATACAAAATATTTGGATTTTTACGGCGGGCACGGCGTTATTTCTATCGGACATTCGCATCCTGAATATGTAAAATCTTTATCGGAACAACTGACTAAAATCGGATTTTATTCAAATTCAATTGTCAATCCGCTTCAACAGGAATTGGCCCATAAATTGGGAAAATTATCGGGTTGTGAAAATTACAATTTGTTTTTGTGCAATTCTGGCGCCGAAGCGAACGAAAATGCGCTAAAACTGGCTTCATTTGAAACCGGAAAAAGCAGGATAATCGCCTTTAAAAATGCGTTTCACGGAAGAACATCCGCAGCGGTGGTGGTAACGGACAATGCATCGATAAACGCTCCCATAAATTTGCAGCAAAAAGTGACTTTTTTGCCGTTAAATGCTATTGAGTTGGTGATTCACGAAATTGGAAAAGGCGATGTGGCTGCTGTAATTATTGAGGGAATTCAGGGTGTTGGCGGTTTGGATGAAGGAACTGCCGCGTTTTTTCAGGAAGTTCAGAAAGAATGCAATGAGAATGGCGTGTTGCTGATTTTGGATGAGGTTCAGTCGGGTTATGGCAGAAGCGGAAAATTTTTCGCTTTTCAACACCACCATATTCAGCCTGATGTGATCACCACAGCAAAAGGAATGGGCAACGGATTTCCAATCGGCGGGGTGTTGATTTCCGATAAATACAAAGCCAAATACGGCATGTTGGGCACCACGTTTGGAGGAAATCATTTGGCTTGCGCGGCTGGAATTGCAGTGCTTGACATTATTGAAAAAGAGAAATTGATGGACAATGTGAATGAAGTTTTCCAATATTTTTCTAAAGAAATTAAAACGGTTCCCCAAATTAAAAAAGTAAAAGGAAAAGGATTGATGCTGGGCGTGGAATTTGATTTTGAAGTGGGCGAATTGCGAAAAAAACTCATTTTCGACAAACATATTTTTACCGGTGGATCAAACAATAAAAATCTGCTCAGAATTTTACCGCCTTTAAGTGCCAAAAAAGAGCATATCGATATTTTTATAAACGCCTTGAAAGAAATTTTAATCTGATGAACATTGCATTGACTTCACAACAAAAAAACGCCGTTTTGCTTTCGATGGCAGCATTGATTGAAGGTGAAAAATCGGCTTTGCTGGAGGCCAATAAAACGGACGTAAATAATTATACGGGCGATGATTTGGCGATGTCCGACCGTTTAAAAGTGGATGAAGCAAAAATTAAGGAAATGATTTTGTCGCTACAGCAATTGGTTGCCGATGTGGATCCGGTTGGGAAAGAATTGTATCATTTCACACACGAAAACGGATTGAAAATCACCAACAAAACGGCGCCATTCGGAACGGTTTTGATTATTTATGAATCCAGGCCGGATGTTACTGTTGAAGCGGCCGGAATTGCCTTTAAATCGGGAAATAAAATCTTTTTGAAAGGCGGAAAAGAGTCGGTAAATTCAAATTTATTGATTGTGGATTTGTGGCACAAGGCCTTGGCAGAAAGCAATATTTCAGGCGATTGGTTTGAATATTTAAATTATAACAGAACAGAAACGCAGGCGTTTTTGCAACATCCAATCCAAAAAGTGGATTTGATTGTGCCGCGCGGCGGTGAAAATTTAATCGCCTTTGTGAAACAATACGCCACTTGTCCGGTGATTGTGAGCGGTCGCGGCAATAATTTTATGTATGTGGACAAGGAAGCTGATGCGGAAATTGCGCTAAAAGTAATTCTCAACGCAAAAACCACAAAAATATCAGCTTGCAACGCGGCCGACAAAGTGTTGATCAATTCAAATTTGCCCAATAAAGAAATATTCATTAAAAAACTGATTGTTGCATTAATGGAATTCAATGTTAAAATTTTAGGCGATGATGCATTGTCAACTTATAAAAATGTTGCTGCTTTTACAGATGAATCCGTTTGGTTTGAAGAATTTTTGGATTATAAAATTGTTTTGGGAAGCGTAAATTCATCCGAAGAAGCCATTGAAAAAATCAACAAATACGGAGGCGGACATTCTGCGGTGATCATTACCAAAAACAGTGAAACCGCCCAAATATTTATGGAATCGGTTGATTCGGCGGCGGTTTACCAAAATGCGTCGACGCGTTTTACGGATGGCGGACAGTTTGGATTGGGCGGGGAATTGGCGATAAGCACCGATAAACTGCATCACAGAGGTCCGATGGGACTGCAACATTTAGTGACTAACAAGTGGTATATATACGGAAATGGGCAAATTAGGTAAAAAAAGAATATTGTTGAAAATCGGCACAAATGTGCTGACCAAAGAGAGCGACAACATCTCCAGAGGCAAAATGGAAGATATTGCAAAACAAATTGCCCGTTTACAGGACGATTATGAATTTGTGATTGTGAGTTCCGGCGCCATTGCGGTGGCCAAACAGTTTGTGAAACTGGAAAGCAACGGAAAAAAAATAAACGTAAAACAGGCGTTGGCATCTATCGGACAGCCGCATTTAATGCGAATTTACCAGGAATGTTTCAGGGAATTAGGATTGCTTACTTCCCAATGTTTGCTGTCGTATTCCGATTTTGAAAAAGAACAATCTAAAATAAATATTGTGAATACCATCAATGTGTTGGTTGAAAACAATTACATTCCCATTATCAATGAAAATGACACGGTTGCCACTGATGAAATAAAATTTGGCGACAACGATAAATTGTCGGCTTTAACGGCGGCATTGTTACAAGCTGATTTATTGATAATAGCCACCAACACCCATGGGATTTACACGAAAGAATCGATGCAAAACCATCACGAAAAAACAATTTTGGAAACTTCCGACATTCAATCGCTGAAAAACGAAGCTGAAAAAACCATTTCATCGGGAGGAACAGGCGGAATGATTTCAAAAATTGAGGCCGCGGAAATCGCCCAAAATGCCAATATTGAAACGTGGATTCTCAATGGATTAAATGATAATTTTATGATTGATGCCATTCAAAATAAATCTGTTTTCACAAAAATCACTTTAAAATGATACATTTTACCAACATAAACGATCTTGGGAATCTGCAAAAAGCGGTTCAGGAAGCGCTAGAAATCAAGAAAAATCCGATGCAAAACAAAGCTTTAGGCGAAGGAAAAACGATTTGTATGTTGTTCTTCAACAATAGTTTGCGCACGCGTTTAAGCACCCAAAAAGCAGCACAAAATTTGGGAATGAATGTGATAGTGATGAATTTTGGCAGCGAAGGCTGGGAGTTGGAATATGAAGATGGCGCCGTAATGAACGGTTCAAAATCGGAACACGTAAAAGAAGCGGCCAAAGTGATTGCGCAATATTGCGATATTGTGGCCATCAGAGCTTTTGCATCACTTACAGATAAAGAAAAAGATCAGGCGGAAATTGTGATCAGCAGCTTTAAAAAATACGCCGGAATTCCGGTGGTGAATATGGAAAGCGCTACCGGACATCCGTTGCAGGCTTTGGCCGATGCCATTACGATGGAAGAATTTAAAACAGCCCACAAACCAAAAGTGGTCTTGTCCTGGGCGCCGCATCCAAAAGCGTTGCCGCACGCCGTGGCAAATTCTTTTGTGGAAATGATGCAGTTGCAGGATGCTGATTTTGTGATTACGCATCCCGAAGGTTATGAGCTGGATCCTGATATCACCAAAAATTCGACCATAGAACACAATCAGGAAAAAGCATTTGAAAATGCCGATTTTGTGTATGTAAAAAACTGGAGTTCTTTTAAAGATTACGGAAGGGTTATGAATTCCGACAGCGCGTGGACAATTACTGCAGAAAAAATGCAACTGACGAACAACGCTAAATTTATGCATTGTTTGCCGGTAAGAAGAAACGTTATTGTCACCGATGAGGTTATTGATTCCGAAAATTCTATTGTGATTCAACAGGCGAATAACAGAACATATTCAGCGCAAATTGTGTTGAAGAAAATATTGGAAAGTCATGGATAAGCAATTGTTGAAAATTGTGAAAATTGGCGGAAACATCATCAATGATGAAGTGGCCCTAATTTCATTTTTAAAAGATTTTGCTGCATTGGACGCTCCAAAAATTCTGGTTCACGGAGGCGGAAAAAGGGCCAATGAAATTTCTGAAGCAATGGGTTTACAGCCAAAAATGGTTGCAGGAAGAAGGGTGACCGATGAAGCGACTATGGAAGTGGTGACCATGGTGTATGCCGGATTACTGAACAAAAAAATTACGGCGCAATTACAAAAAATGAACTGCAATGCTTTGGGTTTGTCGGGCGCCGATGCCAATTGCATTTTGGCGCACAAAAGAATCGTCTCGGAGGTTGATTACGGATTTGCAGGCGATGTGGATGCGATTAATTCCGGATTTATAAAGGTATTGTTGCAAAATAAGATAACACCTGTTTTTTGCGCGATTACGCACGACAAGAACGGACAGTTATTAAACACTAATGCCGATACGATTGCTTCTGAAATGGCCATTGCGATGAGCGATTTTTATGAAGTTGAGCTAAATTATGTTTTTGAATTGAAAGGTGTATTGGAAAACATTGCCAATAAAAATTCGGTCATTCAACATATTAATTTAAATAAATATGAACAATTAATTGAAGAAGGGATTATTTCAGAAGGAATGATTCCCAAGCTTCACAATTGTTTTAACGCATTAAAAAAAGGGGTGAAAAAAGTGAACATTGGCGATGCTTCGCTCATTAAAAAACACAATAATTTGTTTACATCATTAACAATTGATAATTTAAGTTGAATTATTATAAATATATTTCTTTGTGCAACTCTGTGATTCTTTGTGAACCTTTGTGTAATAGTTAAGAAGTTGATTTTTAAGAAGATAAGATTCAATTAAAAGTTTAATTCTCTAATAAACGGTTATTTTAAAGCATAATTAAAAAAGTAAGAAACTAAAAATAAATGATCAACAAACTAACAAAGGAAGCAATAGCACTGCTTAAAAATTTAATTGCAACGCAGTCTTTTTCTGGAGAGGAAAATGAAACGGCGCAGTTAATTATGCAGTGGTTTTCCAATCACAACATCAATTTTGAAAGTGACAAACACAATGTTTGGGCAAAAAATAAGTATTTCGATGCTTCCAAAAAAACGATCTTGTTAAACTCGCATCACGACACCGTAAAACCGAATAAAGGGTACACAAAAGATCCTTATAATCCTGAAGTTTCCGACGGAAAACTGTACGGATTGGGAAGCAACGATGCCGGTGGTAGTTTGGTTTCGCTGTTGGCGACTTTTACCTATTTTTATGAAAGAAGCGATTTAAATTACAATGTGGTGATGGTGGCTTCTGCTGAAGAGGAAAGTTCGGGGATGAACGGATTGAACAGTATGTTGCAAATTATTCCGCCCATCGATTTTGCCATTATAGGCGAACCAACCTTAATGCACTTGGCCATTGCCGAAAAAGGTTTGTTGGTTTTGGATTGCGAAGCGAAAGGAACATCAGGTCACGCGGCGCATGGAATTGGCGACAATGCGATTTATAAAGCGATTGAAGATGTTCATTGGTTTCAAAATTTTGAATTTCCAAGGGAATCGGAAATGCTGGGAAAGGTAAAAATGACCGTAACGCAAATCAATGCCGGGAATCAGCACAACGTCATTCCGGCGACGTGTAATTTTGTGGTTGATGTAAGGGTTACCGATGCTTACAGCAATCAGGAAGTGTTGGAAATTGTACAAGCGCATGTGACATGTGACGTAAAAGCAAGGTCGTTGCGGTTGAATTCATCTTCAATTCCAAAAGACCATCCCATTGTTGAAGCCGGAATTAAATTGGGCAGAAAAACCTACGGTTCGCCAACATTGTCGGACCAAGCGGTATTAAGTTGTCCGTCCTTGAAATTAGGTCCGGGCGACAGTTTTCGTTCACATACCGCCGATGAATTTATTTATGTGAATGAAATTGAAGAAGGGATTGCGTTGTATATCAAAATATTAAATGAAATTTTGGCCCCCTAACCCCCGAAGGGGGAACAATTAAGAGTTAAAATAATAATTCAATAATTAAAAAATAAAGCCATGAAACTTTGGAATAAAGGATTTTCAACCGATAAAAAAATAGATTTGTTCACCGTTGGAAACGACAGGGAACTCGATTTAATTTTGGCAAAATATGATGTGATCGGGAATATTGCCCACGCAAAAATGCTGCATAAAATTGGATTGTTAACGGATGATGAAATTGCTGATTTAGAGATTGAGTTGAAAAATATTTTAAAAACTATTGAAGAAGGAAATTTCATTATTGAAGATTCTTTTGAAGATGTGCATTCTAAAATAGAGTTCTTACTTACTGAAAAATTGGGTGATACCGGCAAAAAAATTCATACGGCGCGATCAAGAAACGACCAGGTTTTGGTGGATGTCCATTTGTTTGTTAAAGATGCATTAAAGGAAATAAATGAAGGGGTTGATGAACTTTTCGACTTGTTGATTACTTTGGCCGAACAGCATAAAAACGTGTTGTTGCCAGGTTATACGCATTTGCAAATCGCTATGCCTTCTTCTTTCGGATTGTGGTTTTCAGCCTATGCCGAAACTTTGATAGACGATATTTACTTTTTGAAAGCCGCGTACAAAGTGGCCGACCAAAATCCGCTGGGTTCTGCAGCAGGTTATGGAAGTTCTTTTCCTATCGACAGGGATTATACCACAAAATTGTTACACTTTGAGACCTTGAAATTCAATTCCGTAGCTGCACAAATGGGTCGGGGAAAATTGGAAAAATCGACGGCTTTTGCCATGAGTTCGGTGGCAGGAACCTTGTCGAAAATGAGTATGGATATTTGTTTGTACATGAACCAGAATTTTGGTTTTATCTCTTTTCCGGATGAATTGACCACAGGTTCGAGCATTATGCCGCACAAAAAAAATCCGGATGTTTTTGAATTGATCCGGGGAAAATGCAACAAACTTCAGGCCTTGCCTTATGAGTTTACATTGATCACAAACAATTTGCCAAGCGGTTATCACCGCGATCTGCAATTGCTGAAAGAAGGATTGATTCCGTCGTTTTCAACCTTAAAATCGTGCTTGGAAATGCTTACCTATTCGTTGAAAAACATTCAGGTAAAACAGGGAATTGTTGAAGACGAAAAATACAAATATTTATTTAGTGTTGAGGAAGTTAATAAGCTGGTTCAAAGCGGAATTCCTTTTAGGGACGCTTATAAAATTGTGGGGAAAAGCATTGATGAAGGCACTTTTAATCCAGACAAAAAAGTGGTGCATTCGCACAAAGGAAGTCTGGGAAATTTATGCTTGGATGAAATTGTAAATAAGAAAAACAAGGCTTAGATTTAATCAATAACTCAAAATCATCAATCGTTCATCGTCAATCGTACATTGAACATGCGTCCCAAATTGGATCTTTTGGAGGGTTTGCAATAATGGAAATATTTTCATTGGAAACTGGATGGATGAATTCAATTTTATGTGCGTGCAGATGGATGCTCGCATCTTTATTGCTGCGGTCAAAACCATATTTTAAATCGCCTTTTATGGGTGAACCGATTGCGGAGAGCTGGCACCTGATTTGGTGGTGGCGACCCGTTTCCAAATCTATTTCCAACAAGTGGTAATTATCCAGTGATTTTAATACTTTGTAATGAAGAACGGCTTTTTTGCTGCCTTCAATTTCGGTGTTGTAAGAAGTGGATTTGTTGTTTTTCGGATTCTTGATTAAGTAGCTTATTAGGGTATCTTCTTCTTTGGCCGGTTTGTTTTTCACCACAGCCCAATACGTTTTATTCACTTTTTTATCGCGCAACATTTTATTGAAACGCTCCAATGCTTTGGAAGTTTTGGCAAAAACAACAATGCCTGTGGTTGGCCGGTCGAGGCGATGCACGGTGCCCAAAAAAACGGCGCCCGGTTTGTTGTATTTTTCTTTGATAAAGGATTTTACAACGTCGCTTAAAGGTTCATCTCCGGTTTTATCGCCCTGAACAATGTCGCCCGATCGCTTGTTGACAATGATAAAGTGGTTGTCTTCAAACAGAATTTGCAGGTTATTTTTGGTTGAAGCCATTTTTAGGATTGTGCGGCTACTTGCTGATTTAGTTCGTCGATAAAATTGAGCAATTCATCTTTTCCGGTGGTGTCAACTGCAGAAGTCACAAAATGTGGCGGCATACTTTCCCAATTGGATTTGGTCATCACTTTTTTGTAAACCTGAATGTTTCTGTTCAATTCGGAAAGTTTTAACTTGTCGGCTTTGGTGAAAACAATATAAAACGGAACGCTGTTTTCGCCCAAAAACTCCATAAATTCCAAATCTATTTTTTGAGGTTCTAACCTTGAATCTATCAGCACAAAAGTGCAGATCAATTGTTGGCGAAGCAATAAATAATCTTTGATAAACTCCTGAAATGTTTGTCGTTTGGATTTTGAAACTTGTGCATAACCGTAGCCTGGCAAATCGACCAAAAACCAATTTTCGTTAATTTTGAAGTGGTTGATAAGTTGGGTTTTCCCCGGTTTCCCTGATGTTTTTGCCAATTTGGTTCTTCCGGTAATCATATTAATCAAAGAAGATTTTCCAACATTTGACCGCCCGATGAATGCATATTCCGGAAGCTGTTCTTTTGGGCATTTGGAGACGTCGGTATTGCTGGTTACAAAATCAGCAGTTTTAATTTTCATAGCTTATAGGTTCCTTTCTTTTAGCCAGCTTTCAAGAATTGCATTAAACTCTTCCGGGTGTTCCATCATAGGCGCGTGGCCACATTTATCAATCCAAAACAAGTTGGCGTCGGGCATTAATTTTTGAAAATCTATGGCGACTTCAGGCGGAGTCACCAAATCGTTTTTTCCCCAAATAATACAGGCAGGAATATTCATTTTGGGCAAATCTTTTGCCATATTATGCCGAATGGCGCTTTTTGCGATGGCCAAAGTTTTGATAACCCTGACCCGATCATTTACCGATGCGTAAATTTCATCAACAACCTCTTTTGTTGCAATTGCAGGGTCGTAAAAAACTTCTTCAGTTTTGGCTTTTATATATTCGTAATTTCCTCTTTTTGGAAAGGTGTCACCCATTGATTTTTCGTACAAACCAGAGCTTCCCGCCAAAACAAGTGCGGCAACATTATCGGGGTTTAACTTTGTGAAATACAACCCAATATGTCCGCCCAAAGAGTTCCCAAGCAATATGGCTTTGTCAATTTTTTTATACGCCATAAAATCTTTCAAAAACTTCGATAAGTTTTTAACATTGGTTTTCAAAAGCGGCAAATTATAAATTGGCAATTCAGGTATAATCACTTTATATCCTTTTTCAGAAAAATAATTCAAAACACCGTCAAAATTACTTAACGCCCCCATAAGTCCGTGAAGTACGATTATTGGTTGCCCTTCACCGGCTTCAACATAGCTATACTTGCCATCTGTGATAAGTTTACTGCTCATTTAAATATTCGTTTTTATACCTATTCGCAAAGGTAACTTTTTTTTCGAAAATACAGGTTTTTTTAAAGGCACGCAAATAAAATAGTAGGGCCTTGAATTCCAAAAAAGTAGCTAATAAATGTGTGAAAGTGTTAAAAGTTATCAACAAAGTGGATAATTGTGGTAAATTGTGGGAAAAAATTTATATTTTTGAATACACTCAAATTATGATGATAAATTTAATTGGAACATACGAAGCTAAGGCTGATGCGAAAGGAAGGTTGCTGCTTTCCAACGCATTAAAGAAACAGCTTATGCCAATGTTGCAGGAAGGTTTTGTGATAAAACGATCCGTTTTTCAGCCATGTTTAGAGCTGTATCCGATGTCTGAGTGGAATGCGATGATGGCAAAAGTGAATACCTTAAACAGGTTTGTGAAAAAAAACAATGATTTCATCCGTCGTTTTACTGCGGGCGTAAAAATTGTGGAGTTAGACAGTTTGGGAAGATTATTGATTCCTAAGGATTTGCAGATTTTCGCAGAAATCGACAAAAATGTGGTGCTTTCTTCTGCAGTGAACATTGTTGAAATTTGGGACAAAGACAAGTACGAAAAAGCGATTGATGATGCAACGGTAGATTTTGCAGATTTGGCTGAAAGTGTGATGGGTAACGTAAATGAAAATGGAGATGGAATATCATAATCCGGTATTGTTAAAAGAAAGTGTGGATGGTTTAAATATCAAGCCAGACGGCGTATATGTTGATGTTACGTTTGGTGGCGGAGGCCATTCAAGAGAGATATTGAGCAGAATGAATGAGCACGGAAAACTTTTTGCTTTTGATCAGGATGAAGATGCCCAAGGCAATGCGATTGATGACCCGAGATTTACGTTGATTCCGCAGAACTTCAGATTTATTAAAAGGTATTTGCGGTTTTACGGTATTAAAAAAGTGGATGGTATTTTGGCTGATTTAGGCGTGTCTTCGCATCAATTTGATGAAGCGGAACGCGGATTTTCAACCCGCTTTGATGCCGATTTAGATATGAGAATGAACCAATCAGGTGCCTTGTCGGCTTTTGAGGTCATCAATAAATATGAGGAGGAAAAATTGACCAATGTCCTTTTCAATTATAGCGAATTGCGCAATGCAAAAGATATTGCCAGAAGAATTGTTGAAAAACGATCAGAAGAAAAAATTAAAACAAGTTTTCAGTTAAAGGAAGTTTTGGCTGCATTTGTGCCAAAATCACAGGAACATAAAGTGTTGGCCCAAATTTTTCAGGGAATTAGAATTGAGGTGAATCAGGAAATTGAAGCATTGAAAGAATTTTTATTGCAAGTGCCCGAATTGCTGAATGAAGGCGGAAGATTGAGCGTGCTGTCGTATCATTCTTTGGAAGATAGGTTGGTAAAAAGGTTTATCCGAAGCGGACTTTTTGAAGGTGAACCGGTTAAGGATTATTTTGGAAATGTTACGGTTCCTTTAAAAAAAGTGGGGCAAATGGTGGTTCCGTCATTTCAGGAAATTAAGAAGAACAGCAGGGCAAGAAGCGCAAAATTAAGAATCGCAACTTTAGCATAAATGACAAAAATATCAAATAGCGTTTACGATTTATTAAAAGGAAAATTTTTAGTGCAAGAGGATTCCTTTAAAAATTGGCGCTTCATTTTTTTTATAGTCGCCTTGGTGCTGTTGATGATTGCAAGCGGACACAGTTCAGACAAAAAAGTAATGGAAATTGCGCAGCTGAACAAAGATATTAAAGAATTAAGAGCAGAATTTGTTGATACACGATCAATTTCAATGAAAATGAAACTGGAATCGACCATAAAAAATAAGGTATTGAATTACGGATTAAAACCAAGTGAAAATCCGCCACAAATAATTAAAGTAACCGCAAAAAAAGTAAATTAAAATTGGCTGCAACAAAAAAAGGCATATTAAATAAACTCTATGTAGTATTTGTGTTTATCACACTTTTTTTGGCGGCTATTATTCTGAAGCTCACCGATATTCAATTTGCCGATGGCGAAAAGTACAGGGATATGTCGGAGCATCTCACTATAAAAAACGACACTATTTTCGCAAATCGAGGCAATGTTTTTTCTGCAGATGGCAGCTTGCTGGCAACTTCCATGTCGCAGTATGAAATTAGGATGGACGCTTATACGGTTGAGGCTGAAGAATTTGAAGCCAATATCAGAAATCTTTCTGTGGAGCTGTCAAAAATGTTGGGAAAACCGGCAAATGAATGGGAAAATAAAATAAGAAAAGCGCGAACAAACAAAAACAGGTACCTATTTATCGCCCGAAAATTGGGCTATACCGAGTACATGAAAATAAAAAGTTTTCCAATTTTTAAATTGGGAATGTATAAAGGCGGATTTATTGCCGAGCAGTCAACCGTTAGGGCACATCCGTTAGGAAAAGTTGCTGAAAGAACCATTGGGTATGATGATTACAGAGGCGCACCAGGAATTGAAGGAGCTTATCGCGATTATTTAAATGGAAAATTCGGATGGCGTTTGAAGCAAAAAATAGCCAAAGGCCAGTGGAAACCAATTAACGACAACAATGAAAAGGAACCGGTTGACGGAAAAGATATTGTCACTACTATTGACATAAATATACAAGATATTGCACACCATTCTTTATTGAGACAGTTAGAATTTTATGAAGCCGATCACGGTTGCGTGGTGGTTATGGAAACCAAAACCGGAGAAATAAAAGCAATTTCCAACTTGGGGAAAAACGCAAGTGGAGCCTATTATGAACGATTGAATTATGCTGTTGGCGAATCAAATGAACCAGGATCTGCATTTAAAGTGATGGCGATGGTGGTTGCATTGGAAGCAAAAGCGATTGATACCAGCACAATGGTTGATACTGGAGGCGGAAGATACATTATTCATGGAAGAGCAATAAACGACTCAAGAAAAGGCGGTTATGGAAAAATATCAGCTGCTCGTGCACTTGAAGTTTCTTCAAATATTGGGTTTGCAAGATTAATTAATGAAAATTTCGGAAAAACCCCGGAAAAATTTATCAATTCTTTAAAAGGAATGCATTTAAACGAGCAATTAGGATTGCCTATAAAAGGTGAAGGAACTCCCGAGATTCCTGGGCCAGGCGATAAAAAATGGAGTAAGAATGCTTTGCCGTCGATTGCTTATGGTTACAATATCAGCCTTACGCCATTACAAATATTGACATTTTACAATGCCATCGCAAATGACGGCGAAATGGTAAAGCCAAGGTTTATAAAAGAAATTCGTTCCTGGGACAAACAACATTTGGAATCTTTTGATAAAGAGGTTATTGATCCGGCAATTTGTTCAAAAGAAACGATTGATAAAATGCAGGAAATGCTTAAAAATGTGGTGGTACACGGAACCGGAAGAAAATTATATGCCGAAAATTTTTCTATGGCCGGTAAAACAGGAACTGCAAGAACCGAATATTGGATGGATGATTGGGAAACAAACAGACGTTATATTTCCTCATTTACTGGATATTTTCCTGCCGAGAACCCGAAGTATTCATGCATTGTGGTCATTCATAAACCAAAAGCGCAAACTGGGTATTATGGTGCCGATGTTTCGGGTCCAGTTTTTAAGGATATCGCCCAAAAAATTTATTTATCAAAGTCGGTAATCAATAACATTGAAAATAAAACACCAAATTTCAAAAGTATAGAAAACGACTATAACACTTATTTTACCATCGCCAATAAGGAAATTGACACCATTCCAAATGTAAAAGGGATGGCAGGGATGGATGCGATTTCCATTCTTGAAAATTTAGGGTTAAAAGTGAGTTATATGGGAAAAGGAAAAGTTACTGAGCAATCGTTGCTTGCCGGCGGAAAAATAATCAAAGGATCAACCATCATTTTAAATTAAATTATTTGAAATCAGTCAAAGACATATTAAATAAAGTTGTGGTTAACGCAATACAAGGCAGCACCGAGACAAGGGTGAACGCCATTGTATTTGATTCCAGAAATGTGCAAAAAAATTGCCTGTTCGCAGCGCAAAAAGGCTTGCTGTTTGACGGTCATCAATTTATTGATAAAGCTATCGAATTGGGCGCAGTTGCCATACTTTGCGAAGAATTGCCTGAGAATTTGGATAAAAACATCACCTATATTCAGGTTGAAGATTCAAATAGCGCTCTGGCATTGATTGCATCAAACTTTTATGGCAATCCGTCTTCAAAATTAAAATTAATAGGAATTACGGGCACCAACGGAAAAACCACTGTTGCCACGTTGTTATATAAATTATTCCAAAATGCCGGTTATAAAACGGGACTGTTATCAACCGTAAAAATTTTGGTGGATACCAAACAATATGAAGCTACGCACACCACGCCAAATTCTGTGGCCATAAATTTCTATTTGAATGAAATGGTGGAGTTGGGTGTAGATTACTGTTTTATGGAAGTGAGTTCTCACGGAATTCATCAGAAAAGAACGGAAGGATTGCAATTTGCCGGTGGCGTATTTACCAATTTAACGCATGACCATTTAGATTATCATAAAACATTTGCGGAATACAGAGACGTAAAAAAATTATTTTTTGATCGATTGCCAAAAACAGCTTTTGCCTTGGTAAATATCGATGATAAAAACGGTGCGGTGATGTTTCAAAACACCGAAGCAAAAAAACAGTCGTACGCCTTAAAAACGATGGCCGATTTTAAGGCTAAAATCATAGAAAACCAGTTTTCGGGCTTGGTGCTCAATATCAATAACAATGAAGTTTACACCAAATTAATTGGCCGATTTAATGCTTATAATTTGCTGGCTGTTTATGGTGTTTCTGTCCTTTTGGGATTGGATTCGGATGAAGCTTTGCGGCATTTAAGCGAGTTGGAAAACGTAACAGGAAGGTTTCAGTATTTCATTTCTAAAGGCGGCGTAACGGCTATTGTGGACTATGCGCATACGCCAGATGCTTTAAAAAACGTGTTGGAAACCATCAATGAAATAAGAACCGGAAACGAACAAGTAATTACCGTTGTGGGATGCGGTGGCAATAGAGACAAAGCGAAACGTCCTGTTATGGGACGAATCGCCTCTCAATTAAGCACACAGGTAGTGGTGACTTCCGACAATCCTAGGAATGAAAACCCGCAAACAATTATTGAAGAAATAGAAGCTGGCATTGAGCCTCAAAATTTAAGAAAATCACTGTCCATTTTGGATAGGGAACAAGCCATAAAAGCGGCTTCAAAACTGGCTAAAAAAGGCGATATCATTTTAATTGCCGGAAAGGGCCATGAAACGTATCAGGAAATAAACGGAAAACGTTCGCATTTCGATGATTATGAGCAAATTACAAATCAGTTAAACCTCATAGAGAGCTAAATTATGTTATATTATTTATTCGAATATCTAGATAAATATTACGATTTAACCGGCGCAGGGTTATTTAAGTATATCTCGTTTCGTTCAGCAATTGCATTTATTATTTCGTTGCTGTTTTCTATGATTTACGGAAAAAAAATCATCAATTATTTGCAATTGAAGCAAGTGGGCGAATCGGTCAGAGATTTGGGGTTGGAAGGCCAGGTTGAAAAAGCGGGAACGCCAACCATGGGAGGAATCATCATTATTTTGGCAACCCTTATTCCTGTATTGCTGTTTGCTCAAATAGACAATGTGTATATTGTTTTGTTGGTGGTTACCACGTTGTGGATGGGAACTATAGGCTTTTTGGATGATTATATTAAAATATTCAAACAAAATAAAGCCGGGTTAAAAGGCCGCTTCAAAATTTTAGGTCAGATCACTTTGGGGATTTTTGTGGGCGCGATGCTTTATTTTCATCCTAGCGTTACGATGAAAGAAAAATTGCCGACAAAGTTTCAATATACCACAGAGTCGGGAATTCAAGTGCTTTTTGCAGATTCTAAAAAATCGACAAAAACAACCATTCCGTTTGTGAAAAATAACGAATTGGATTATGCTTCGGCCTTTGCTTTTTTAGGAAAAGGCTATAAAAAATACGCCTGGATCATTTTTATTCCGATTGTCATATTTATCATCACCGCAGTGTCAAACGGTGCAAATTTAACAGATGGAATTGACGGATTGGCAGCGGGCTCTTCGGCCATTATTGTGCTGACGCTCGGGATTTTTGCATGGGTTTCAGGAAATATCATTTTCGCGAATTACCTAGACGTCATGTACATTCCAAATTCTGGAGAAATGACCATTTTTATCGCAGCTTTTGTAGGAGCTTTAATCGGATTTTTATGGTACAACACCTATCCTGCCCAGGTTTTTATGGGCGATACGGGAAGTTTGACCATAGGCGCTGTAATTGCTGTTTTGGCTATTGCCGTGCGTAAAGAATTGCTCATCCCTATTTTAGCGGGCATCTTTTTGGTGGAGAATTTATCGGTAGTGATGCAGGTTAGTTATTTTAAATATACCAAAAAGAGATTTGGAGAAGGAAAACGCATATTTAAAATGGCTCCATTGCACCATCATTATCAAAAATCAGGTTATCACGAAAGCAAAATTGTGACAAGATTTTGGATTGTGGGTATTATGTTGGCCGTGTTGGCAATTGTTACTTTAAAGTTAAGATAATTAGATTTTAGATTTATGATTTACGATTTACGATTTTAAAATTAATAAATGCTATGAAACGAGCATAACAAATTTTGATACACGGAGGAATGATTAATAGCGAACCTGCCTGTCCGGCAGGCAGGCAGCATCGGTACCAATAAAAAATAAAAGATAAACAGATGAAAGAGGTTATAAAGGAAAAGACACAAAAGTTTGCGATTGCTTGTTGGAGGCTTTGTGCTAAATATGATAAAGGACGTGAATATGATGCGTTCTGTAGACAATTGATTAGATGTTCAAGTTCAGTGGGTGCTAATTACCGTGCAGCTTGTAGGGCAAAATCTACAGCCGATTTTATAAATAAATTAAAAATAGTTGAAGAAGAAACTGATGAGGCGATGTATTTCTTGGAAATTTTGAATGAAATAGATAATAAGCATCAGGATGAAATAAAAATATTATATGCTGAAGCAAACGAATTATTGTCAATTGTGGTGGCATCAATAAAAACATTAAAAAATAGAGAAGATAAGAGATAATGGAAGGCAAGGAAAATCGTCAATCGTCAATCGTCAATCGTAAATTAGTTGTTCTTGGAGCTGGCGAAAGCGGCGTTGGAACCGCCATTTTGGGGAAACAAAAAGGCTTTGAGGTTTTTGTTTCTGATAAAGGAATCATTGCTGAAAAATATAAAAAAGTTCTTTTAAATAATGACATTTTATTTGAGGATGGAAATCATACTGAATCTAAAATATTGGAGGCTGATTTGGTGATGAAAAGTCCTGGAATTCCGGATAAAGTGGCCTTGGTAAAACAATTGAAAAGCAAAGGGATTCCCGTGATTTCTGAAATTGAGTTTGCTTCAAAATATACAAACGGCGTTATTGTTGGTATCACCGGATCAAACGGAAAAACCACCACAACCATGTTGGTGAACCATATTTTGAAGAAGGCAAATTTAAATGTTGGAATGGGAGGAAATATCGGCGAAAGTTTTGCGCAACAGGTGGCTGAAAATAACTACGATATCCACGTGTTGGAATTGAGCAGTTTTCAGCTGGACGGGATCGTAGATTTTGCGCCGCACATTGCCATCATTACAAATATTTCTCCTGATCATTTGGACAGATACGATTACAAGTTTGAAAACTATATCCATTCAAAATTCAGAATTACCGAAAATCAGACCGAAAATGATTTTTTGATTTATGATGCTGATGATAAAGTGATTTTAGAATGGTTAAAAAATAACAATACAAAAGCCTGTTTACTGCCTTTTTCAATAGAAAAAGAGTTGGAACAAGGCGTTTTTTTGAAAAACGACAACATCATCATAAACTATAAAAAAGAAGATACACTAATGAACATTTCAACTTTAGCCTTAAAAGGAAAACACAATTTAAAAAATGCAATGGCAGCTTCTATGGCAACTTCGTTGCTTAAAGTTAGAAAAGATACCATTCGTGAGAGTCTGGAAGATTTTGAAGGCGCAGAACACCGATTGGAATTTGTGCTAAAAATTAACGGCGTGCAATACATCAACGATTCGAAAGCAACAAATGTTAACGCAACATTTTATGCATTGGACAGCGTAAAAACGCCAACGGTTTGGATTGTAGGCGGTGTGGATAAAGGAAATGATTATTTGGATTTAATGCCTATGGTCAGGGAAAAAGTGAAGGCCATAATTTGTTTGGGATTGGACAATCAAAAGATAATGCAAACTTTTGGCAATGTGGTTGATTTAATTGTTGAAACTGCAGGAGCTGAAGAAGCGGTAAAAGTGGCTTACAAAATTGCCGAAAAAGGAGATACCGTGTTGTTGTCTCCGGCTTGCGCAAGTTTTGATTTGTTTGAAAATTACGAAGACAGGGGAAATAAATTTAAAGAAGCCGTTCGAGGATTGTAGATGAAACGAGCCATAACAAATTTTGATACACAGCAGAATGATTAATGGCGACTGCATCTGTACCAATAAAAAATAAATAATAAACAGATGAAACGAGCAATAACAAATTTTGATACACAATAAAATGATTAGTGGCGAAATTGCCCGCGGCAAGCAATAAAAATTAAAATAAGAAACAGTGAAAAACATTCTTAAAAATATAGAAGGAGATAAAGCGATATGGGCAATTGTGACCGTTATGGCAATTTTGTCATTTTTGCCTGTTTACAGCACAAGCACCAATTTGGTTTATGGAACCAATGTAGGCACACCTTTCTATTATTTATTTAAGCACGTAATTTTGTTATTTCTGGGATTCTTAATTATTTACGGCGTTCATAAAATTCCGTTTAGATATTTTAGCGGCGGCTCGGTATTAATGTTGCCTTTGGTCATTTTGTTATTAATTTATACCCTTTCACAGGGAACTACTATTGGTGGTTCAAACGCCAGCAGGTGGATTGAAATTCCGTTTATAGGCGTTGGTTTTCAAACATCTACATTGGCTGTTTTGGTGCTGATGATTTATGTTTCCCGATATTTAGCGCGAAAAAAAGAGAGCGAAATATCTTTCAAAGATAGTGTTTTACAGTTATGGCTGCCAATAGCCATTACATTGGCATTAATTTTACCGGCAAATTTTTCAACCACTGCAATCGCTTTTTTAATGATTTTGATGCTCTGTTTTATTGGTGGTTATCCAATAAAATATTTATTGGGTGTTGTGGGCGTTGGTGTGGTGTTTTTGGCATTATTTGTATTGACTGCCAAAGCGCTTCCTGGTGTTTTTCCTAACAGGGTTGACACTTGGATTAGCAGGGTTGAAAATTTTTCAAATCCGAGTGCTGAAGAAGGCTATCAGGTCGAAAAAGCAAAAATTGCCATCGCAACTGGCGGTTTGCAGGGCCGAGGTCCGGGAAAAAGCATCCAAAAAAACTTTTTGCCACAATCTTCCTCCGATTTTATTTTCGCCATTATTGTTGAAGAATACGGATTTTTGGGTGCTTTAGGGGTTATTTTGATGTATTTTATTTTGCTGTTTCGCATTGTGATTGCAGCAAAAAAAGCACGAAGTATTTTTGCCACGCTTATTATTATTGGCGTTGGCTTGCCTATTATTTTTCAAGCACTTATAAATATGGCTGTGGCCGTTAATTTGATGCCGGTGACCGGACAAACATTGCCGTTAATAAGCAGTGGTGGAACTTCTATTTGGATGACTTGTTTTGCGATAGGCATCATTTTAAGCGTTACCGCCGAAAAAGAAATAAACCCAGATATCGCCAGTGAAGATAACCCTTTAACAGTACTACATGAAGCAATCGGTTAACATCATATTAAGCGGAGGCGGCACTGGCGGGCATATTTACCCGGCAATCGCTATTGCCAATGAATTAAAACTAAGATATCCTGAAGCAAATTTTTTATTTGTTGGCGCAAAGGATAAAATGGAAATGGAGAAAATTCCGGAAGCGGGATATGCTATTAAAGGATTGTGGATTTCAGGAATTCAACGACAGTTTATATTAAAAAATTTCTCATTTCCTTTTAAATTGGTGAGCAGCTTGTCGACAGCATACAGCATTATCAAAGAATTTAAACCGGATATAGTAATTGGCACCGGCGGTTTTGCCAGCGGACCAACATTATTTGTTGCAAGCAACCGAAAAATAAAAACATTGATTCAGGAACAAAATTCCTATCCGGGAATCACCAATAAATTATTGGCGAAAAGGGTCGATAAAATTTGTGTGGCTTATGATGGATTGGAGCGTTTTTTTCCTTCAAACAAAATTGTAAAAACAGGAAATCCGGTACGTCAGGATTTGCTTGAAATAGCAGGTAAAGGTGAAGAAGCCAAAAAGTTTTTCAATCTTAACAGCGATAAGAAAACACTATTAATTCTTGGCGGAAGTTTAGGCGCCAGAGCCATTAATAATTTGATTGAAAAACACATTGATTGGCTGGTTTCCAAAAACTTGCAGGTGATATGGCAAACCGGGAAATTGTATTATGAAGAATTTAAAAAATACGACCGTTTAGAAGGCGTTCAAACACACGCTTTTTTGAACAAAATGGATTTAACCTATGCCGCTGCCGATTTTATTATAAGTCGTGCCGGTGCCGGTTCAATTTCAGAATTGTGCATTGTTGGGAAACCGGTAATTTTTATTCCTTCGCCAAATGTGGCTGAAGACCATCAGACTAAAAATGCCTTGGCGGTGGTGAATAGCAATGCGGCTTTAATGTTGAAAGAATCGGAATTGGATAAGTTTCAATCCAATGTAATAGCGCTGTTGGAGAACGAAGAATTGCAGCAAACTTTAGGTAAAAACATCAAAAAACTGGCATTGCCAAATGCCACAAAAGACATCGTTGAAGAAATTGTAAAATTAATAAACAGATCATAAAATTGAATTTAGAGCGCATACATAATGTTTATTTTGTTGGTATCGGAGGCATCGGTATGAGCGCTCTTGCGAATTATTTTAAAAGCAATGGCAAAAATGTTGCAGGTTACGATCGCGTCTCAACAAAAATTACCGAGTCCCTTCAACACATGGGAATTGCCGTTCATTATGAAGATGCTGTTGATTTAATTCCTTCTGAATTTAAAAACAGCCAAGAAACCATTGTGGTTTACACGCCTGCAATTCCGAAGAATAATTTGGAATTAAACCATTTGTGGGAAAATCATTTTACGGTTTTAAAGCGCTCCGAAGTATTGGGCTTAATTACGAAAAGCACTTTTTGTTTGGCAGTTGCCGGCACACACGGAAAAACAACAACGTCTACTATTTTAGGACATATTTTAAAAGAAGCCGGGGTAAATGCCACGTCTTTTTTAGGCGGAATTTCAGAAAATTACAAGTCCAATTTAATTTTGGGCGGTGATGAAATATCAGTAGTGGAAGCGGATGAATTTGACAGATCGTTTTTAAAATTATCGCCAAATATTGCCTGTATCACTTCTATGGATGCCGATCATTTGGATATTTATGGAGAAAAGGCTGAACTGGAAAAATCATTTATGGATTTTGCCGATAAAGTATCACAAACATTAATCATAAGAAAAGGATTGCCGTTAAAAGGCCTGACATATGGCATTGAAGAAAATGCCGATTATGATGCGAAAAATTTAAAAGTTGAAGAAGGCGCTTACATTTTTGATGTGAAAACACCAACAGAAATTATAGAAAACATAAAGATTAACCTGCCGGGTAAACACAATGTGCTAAATGCGGTGGCGGCTTTGGCAATGGCCAATATTTTTGGGGTTTCACTCCAGGTCATTGCTGAAGCTTTACTAACTTTTAAGGGAATTGAACGACGATTTTCTTACAAAATTAAAACGGAAAATTTGGTGCTGATTGATGATTATGCACACCATCCTACCGAAATTAATGCGGTGGTGGATTCGGTTCGGGAAATGTATCCCACAAAAAAAATAGCGGGAATTTTTCAACCGCATTTATACAGCAGAACAAGAGATTTTATAGATGATTTTGCAGCTAGTTTATCGCGCTTTGATGCGTTGATTTTGTTGGATATTTATCCGGCAAGGGAATTGCCTGTTGAAGGGGTGACATCGGCTTGGTTGTTGGATAAAATCACTATTGAAGAAAAACAGATTTCTTCAAAAAAGAATTTGGTAAAAAATGTATTAAGCCTTGATTCACAAGTGATTGTAATGATTGGTGCAGGTGATATTGGTGAGCAGGTTGAAGTAATTAAAAATGCACTGAACCATGAAAATTAATTGGAATTACGTCATTGGCGTTTTATTGGTTTCGTTGGTGATATTTTTATATGTTTTTTCAAACATCAAAAACAGCGCTCAAAAAGTAGCCGATATTTCCATAGAATTTGAGCAGGGAGACAACCTTTATATGGACTACCAAATGGTTAATAAATTGTTAATACAAAATGGCGGAAGTGCTAAGAATCTAACTAAATCTGTTATAGATTTACATAATTTGGAAGCAAATGTGCGATCACACCCCATGGTAGAAAGCGTATCGGTTTATTTAACGGTTGACGGTTTTCTCAAAACTAAAATTAAACAGCGTACCCCAATAGCGAGAGTGGTGGATAATAATGAAAGTTATTATATTGACAGACAGGCAAAAATCATGCCTTTGTCCGACAATTTTTCAGCGAGGGTTTTGCTTATTTCAGGTGACGTAAAGGAGGAGAATAATGATGAAATTCATGAATTGGTAACCGCAATTTTAAATGATGAATTTTTAAAAGAACAGATAATTGCAATAGAAAAAACAACAAAAAACGAATATGTTTTGGACACAAGGGTAGGTGATCAGAAAATAATTTTAGGGAAAATTGAGAATTTGGATCAGAAATTTAAAAATCTGGGCGCATTTTATATAAAAACAATGGCCGACAGTACAATTTATAAGTATGATTCAATTAATTTAAAATACAACAAGCAAGTTGTAGCCACTAATAAAGCAGATTATGGAAAACGATGATATTTCGGTAGGATTGGATATAGGAACAACCAAAATTGTTGCTATGATTGGTCGCAGAAATGAGTATGGGAAAATTGAGTTGTTAGGGATTGGCAGAGCCAAAAGTTTAGGCGTTCACCGTGGTGTGGTCAATAATATTACACAAACAATACAGTCAATTCAAAAGGCTGTGGATGAAGCAATTGCGGTGTCTGGGATTCAAATTACTGAAACTGTTGTGGGCATTGCCGGGCAACATATCAGAAGTTTGCAACACAGCGATTATATCACAAGGCCAAATTCTGAAGAAGTGATTAGCGAGGAGGATTTGGAAAAATTGGAAAAACAGGTTTATAAATTGGTGATGCTTCCGGGTGAAGAAATTATACATGTGCTTCCGCAGGAATTTAAAGTAGATGGACAAGGAGAAATTACGCAGCCGGTTGGAATGTATGGAGGCAGACTTGAAGCCAACTTTCATGTGGTTGTTGGACAAATTTCTTCCATCAGAAATGTTGGAAGATGCATTAAAAGTGCGGGATTAAATTTAGCAGGAATTACCTTAGAACCTTTGGCATCGGCAGAAGCCGTTTTAAGTGCCGAGGAAAAGGAAGCCGGAGTGGCATTGATTGACATAGGAGGCGGAACTACTGATTTGGCGATTTTTAAAAACGGAATTATTCGTCATACTGCCGTAATTCCTTTTGGGGGAAACGTAATTACCGAAGACATAAAAGAAGGCTGTTCCATTATTGAAAAACAGGCTGAATTGCTGAAGGTAAAATTTGGATCGGCTTGGCCAGGCGACAATAAGGACAATGAAATTGTTTCAATTCCGGGTTTACGAGGCAGAGACCCTAAAGAAATTACCCTTAAAAATCTGTCTAAAATTATCAATGCAAGGGTTATTGAAATTATTGAACAAGTGTTCCTGGAGATTAAAAACTACGGACATGAAGAGTCAAAGAAAAAATTAATTGCCGGAATCGTTTTAACAGGAGGCGGCGCAGAGTTAAAACACATCAAACAACTGGTTGAATATGTAACCGGAATGGATACCAGAATTGGCTATCCAAATGAAAATTTAGCGGGAGATTCAGATGAAAGTTTGTCGAGCCCACAATATGCAACGGCAGTCGGGCTTTTGATGAACGGTTTAAATAAAATTGAAAAAGCGAAAAAAGCCAAAATGGCCCAACATCATTTTCAGGAAAAACCAAAAACCGAAGAAGCCAAAGAAGAAGTTAAAAAAGAGACAATTATCGCAGAAGAATTCAAAGAACCTAAAAAATCCATATTTGAAAAATGGGGAGATAAATTTAGGGACTTTTTAGACAATGCCGAGTAATTAAAAAAATATAATCATAGAATAATCCAATAAATATATATTATGAGCAGTTCAGACTTTAGCAACATTTCATTTGATTTACCAAAAAATCAGTCCAACGTTATAAAAGTTATTGGAGTTGGCGGCGGAGGCAGCAACGCCGTAAACCATATGTATTTACAAGGAATTGACGGTGTTGATTTCGTGATTTGTAATACTGACGCACAGGCATTGCAAAACAGTCCAATCCCAACAAAAATTCAATTGGGCGTTTCATTAACCGAAGGTTTGGGCGCAGGCGCAAACCCGGAAGTTGGTGAACAGGCGGCCATGGAAAGTATTCAGGAAATTAAACAAATGTTATCGTCCAATTCAAAAATGGTGTTTATCACTGTTGGGATGGGCGGCGGAACAGGAACCGGTGCTGCGCCGGTAATTGCCAGAGTTTCCAGGGAGTTGGATTTGCTGACCATTGGTATTGTAACTATTCCTTTCGGTTTTGAAGGCAAAATGCGTAACGACCAAGCCTATAAAGGGATTGAAAAATTGCGTGGATATGTTGATTCCTTAGTGGTTATTAACAACAACAAATTGAGAGAAGTGTACGGGAATCTTGGTTTTAAAGCCGGATTTTCAAAAGCTGATGAAGTGTTGTCCACTGCAGCTCGAGGAATAGCCGAAGTAATTACGCACCATTACACGCAAAACATCGATTTAAGAGATGCTAAAACCGTACTTTCAAATAGCGGAACTGCCATTATGGGATCTGCAAGCGCCTCCGGTGAAAACAGGTCCGAAATTGCGATTTCTAAAGCGTTGGATTCACCTTTGCTTAACGACAACAAAATTACAGGCGCCAAAAATGTGCTATTGTTAATTGTTTCTGGATCCGAAGAAATTACGATTGATGAAATAGGTGAAATCAACGACTATATTCAGGCTGAAGCCAAGTCTAACGTGAATATTATTATGGGTGTTGGCGAAGATGAATCCTTAGGCGATGCCATTTCCGTAACCATTGTAGCTACAGGTTTTAATAAAGACCAACAACATGAAATTTCAAATACTGAAGCAAAAAAAATAATTCATACGCTTAACGACGAGCAAGAGGCTACGTTTGATTTTTTTGAAAATAAAAATAGAGATTATCCAATCAAACAAACCAATCATAAAATTATAGATATTCCCCAAGTTGAGGACAAAATAATTTATGATTTAGGTGAAGAATTGGAAGAAGAGGAAGAAGACTTTAAGATTATTTCAACCACAGAATTTATCAAAAACATTGACGTGGTTTATGAAGAAATTGCGCATAACAACACCTATAATGATTTTATAATTACGTCCTTCACGCAGCCAATAGAGGAACCTGTTCTTCAGGTTGAAGAAGAAAAACAAATTTCATTTACGTTCGATTTGCCGCTTTCAGAATTTAAAAATAAACCAAAAGTTGAAGCGCAAAAAACCAATATCAACGCCATTGAAGTGAACGACCATCAACATGTAAGCGTTATCAAAAAAGTGGAGGAGGATATTTATTTCACTTTGGAAGATTATGCCGAACTGGAAGACAATTTAACAAAAGCTGCCAAACCTGTTGTTAAAGAGGTGAAGTCATACGTTGAAGATGAGATGAATTTCACCCTGAGCTCAAAGGCTGAAATAGATGTAAAAGAGTATGAAGTGGTTGATTACAAAGAGGTTTCTCCGCTAGATTTGACCATCGCCGAATTGCAGCAAAGAGCTGCTGACAGAAGAGAGAAGATGAAAAATTTTAATTACAAGTTCAGCAATAAATTAAGCAAAAATATTGATGAAATGGATAAAGAACCAGCTTATAAAAGAATGGGAATTGAATTGGACCAACCCAATCATTCTTCCGACTTTTATCAGTCCAGGACCACTTTACAAATTGATGACACCGATGCGATTCAATTTCGTTCAAACAACTCTTTTCTGCATGACAATGTAGACTAAAATGTAGCCCAAAGACAAAAAACTTAGATTATTTACTAAGTTTTTAACTCGAAAATCTTCTTGTAATAATGAGGATTTTCGAGTTCTTTTTTTTTATCTTTGCCCAATAAAATGAAACGATTATGAGTTTACAAGAAAAGATCATGGATAAGATGAAAGAGGCGATGAAAACCAAAGACAAAGTTGCTTTAGAATCGTTAAGAGCCATTAAATCGGAATTGTTATTGATCCAAACAAAAAGTGCCGCTTCGTCAGCATTGACTGAAGATGATGAAATAAAACTGCTTCAAAAATTGGTAAAACAAAGAAAGGACAGCGCCGCAATTTATAAAGAACAAGGAAGAAATGATTTGGCCGAGCCTGAATTGGCGCAAGTTGAAGTGATCTCCCAGTTTTTACCGGTGCAAATGAGTGAAGAGGAAGTGAAAAATGCCGTGGCTGAAATTATAAAATCAGTGGGCGCCACTTCCATGAAAGATATGGGAAATGTGATGGCGGAAGCTTCAAAACAACTGGCAGGCAAAACCGACGGAAAATCAATTTCCACCGCAGTAAAACAATTATTGGGATAAAATAAAGGCCTCGTGGCGCAAACCTCCACAGGCGGTCAGGCTGAATAGCGCACTGGACCTGCTAGCCGCAGGATGGTTTCGGCTCTCAAGGTTGACTTAATATAAAAAAAGAATAATGGCCTCGTGGCGCAACTGAATAGCGCACTGGATTTCGGCTCCAGCGGTTGCAGGTTTGAATCCTGCCGGGGTCACGAATAAATCAACAAAAAGTTGAAAACAAAGCAAGCTAAAAATAAAAGCTTGCTTTTGTTTTTTAGGTTGCTGCGTTTTCTTTTGTTGATTTTCAAAGCGGAGCTTTGTCAGGATCATTGCAGATAATCCTGCCTAAAATAAAAGCTTGCTTTTGTTTTTTAGGTTGCTGCGTTTTCTTTTGTTGATTTTCAAAGCGGAGCTTTGTCAGGATCATCGCAGATAACCCTGCCAATTTAGTTAAGCTTGCTTTATTTTTTTAGGTTGCTGCGTTTTCTTTTGTTGATTTTCAAAGCGGAGCTTTGTCAGGATCATCGCAGATAATCCTTCAGAAAGACAATGCTTGTTTTTTTAATTGAATTTTTTCTTCAACAACATTTGAATGTCTTTATTTGCGCCATAAACCACTAAAACATCATCTTTTTCCAGCAAAAGATCGGCACCTGCAACACCCTGAACTTTACTTTCCTTAATGCTGCCACCAATACTGCTTTTAATTTGAGCGCTTTTGATAGTGGTTAACACCAAAAGATTGTATTTTTTTCTGATGCCAACTTCAGTGATTGTTTTTCCTTCATATTCGGGCGGTAAATTTATTTCCACAATACTGTAATCATCACTCAATTCAAAAGAATTTACAACACCGGCCAAACACAATTTTTTAGCCCATCGTTCAGCAGTTTCTTCTTCTGGATGCACAATTTCATCCACGCCAATGGCCATTAATACTTTTTCGTGCAATGGGTTAATTGCCCTGCTTATCAATCTTTTAACGTCTAAATTTTTCAGCAAAGCAGTTACCATAATATTTGCGCCTTGGTCTTCACCAATGGCAACTACTACAACATCGGTGTCTTTTAAAGGCAATCCGGAAACCGTAAATTCATCGGTGGCATCCATGCAAATAGTATGCGAAACCTTTTCTTTTAGGCCATCCACTTTATTCATCCGGGTATCAATACCAATAACTTCGTTTCCTTGCAAGGTTAACTTTTCAGCAAGGGAAGCGCCAAAATTTCCAAGTCCTATGATTATAAATTTCATGTTTATTCTTTTTAGTTAATTGATGGTGATTTCTTCTGTTGGATAACGATAATTTTTATGTTTAATTTTTTTGATAACGGCTATTAAAATGGAGAGCATGCTTACCCTTCCTATAAACATGATCAGAATAATGACAAACTTGCTTGCTTCACTTAAACTTGCCGTAATGCCAATACTTAAACCTACGGTGCTGTAAGCCGAAAAACATTCAAAAGCGATGCTTTTCAAATCCTTGTCACTATCAAAAATTGAAATTGCAATAATGCCAGTGCCAATAACCGCCAATGACAGTGATATAACGGCAAATGCACGTCTTACTGAAATGTCGGAAATTTCTCGTCTGTATACTTCAATTCTGGTTTTTCCTCTGGCCAAGCTCCAAAAATTAAGGGTAGCAATAGCAAAGGTGCTTGTTTTAATACCGCCACCTGTTGAAGCTGGCGAAGCACCAATCCACATTAAAAGAAAAATCAACATTATGGTGGAAAAATTTAAAGCGGTCATATCTACCGTATTAAATCCAGCGGTTCTTGGTGTTGTCGCCCCAAACAATGCCGTCACAAACTTACCAATTCCGTGATGTTGGGCAAGTGAATTGTTATATTCACTTATATAAATTAAAACGGTTCCAATAACGGTTAAAGAGAGTGTTGTAATTAGGGTAATTCTGCTATTTAAGCTTAAAATCCAAGGCTTATGATTTTTTTTTATTTTTGAAAAATGCGTAAAATTATTGACAATCCAATATTTTGAATATTTTAGAATGTTAACTACAATTGGAAATCCAAGTCCGCCAATTACAAGCAATATTATGATATAGGATTGTAATGCATAATTAAATCTAAATCCACTTTCATAAAGGCTGTTGGGCAGCGTAGAAAAACCCGCATTGCAAAAAGCGGATACAGAATGGAAAACCGCAAAAAAAACGCGTTCAAAAAAAGTGGGAAGCAAAGCATTATTTAGACTGGTGTAAATCAACAATCCGCCAATAATTTCAATGGAAAAGGTAATGACAAGAATTCTTTTTAAGGTTGAAAAAACATCGCTTAACTTTTGTGAATTTGTTAAATCGCTTAAAACCAACTGATTTTCATAATTTGAGCCGCCTTTAAAGAAATAGCTAAAATAGCTGGCAAAGGTAAGTATCCCAATTCCTCCCACTTGAATCAGCAGCAAAATAATGGTTTGGCCAAATTGCGTAAAAAAACTTCCTGTGTCAACAACAATCAATCCGGTAACACATACAGCGCTGGTAGAAGTGAATAGCGCGTCTAAGTAGGAAATTTCGGAGTAAGTTGCATTGGGCAACATCAATAAAAAAGTTCCAACTAATATGATGCCAATAAAACTGGCGATAAATAATTGCGCCGGATTTAATAAAGTGCGTTTATAATTTATTTTTTGTTCGGCAAATTCTCTAATTAAAGTTAACAGGATGGCGAATTTTAACCAATTGTCATTGTACAAAAAAGATAAGTGTCGATGCGCTTCCTGTGAAAAAAAATGTATAAATATGATGAAAAGAATAATTAATAAACTGACAGCATCAAATATAAAAACTTTGTCCTTGATGTTTTTTTTGAGTGTGATGTATCTGATCGCTGTTGCTAGAATGCCCAAGGCTAAAACAACGAAATAATAACCGTTTATGAATTCTTGAATGGGATTGGATTGGTCATAACCAAAGTCGGTTATTAAAATGAATAGGCCTATTAGGCTTGATAAAAAAGTAATTTGGAAAAACGTTTTAAAATTTAAAATTTGCTTTAGTATAGCGATCACTTTTAGGAGATTTTTTAAAAATTTAAAACACAAAATTAGAATAAATTAGGGTACAATCAGGTTTTTTCTGTTAATATTGAATATTAGGACTTTAATTCTTTAGTAAATTTCCTTTTAATCGATTAAAAATAAGAAAAACGAACCTATATCAAAAGTTTCCATAATTTAAACTCTTGTAACCGTGAAATAAAAAGTTATAGAAATTATCCTATCGCCAATTTTTTAAGGTTACTGATTGTTTTCAAAGGATTTTTACTTTTAAAAATAAAATTTCCTGCAACAAAAGCGTCAACGCCGGCATTGGAAAGTTTTTCTATATTTTCATCGGTTACGCCGCCATCAACTTCAATAAGCGCATTGGAACTGGAAAATTCAATCAATGCTTTTAGCTGTTCCACTTTTTTGTAAGTGTTTTCAATAAAACTTTGTCCGCCAAAACCCGGATTTACGCTCATCAGCAACACCAAATCCAAATCGGTGATAATATCTTCCAAAACCGCAATTGGCGTGTGCGGATTCAAAGAAACGCCGGCTTTCATTCCTAGCGCTTTTATGGCTTGAACAGTTCTGTGTAAATGTGGACAAGCCTCATAATGAACCGTTAAAATATCGGCGCCAACATTTTTAAAATCTTCAATAAAACGGTCTGGATCAACAATCATTAGATGCACATCCATCGTTTTTTTGGCGTGTTTTTTTATCGCTTTTATAACGGGCATTCCAAATGAAATGTTTGGGACAAAAACGCCGTCCATCACATCAATATGAAACCAGTCCGCTTCACTTTTGTTGATCATTTCAATATCGCGTTGTAAATTGCCAAAATCTGCGGCCAAAAGGGAAGGAGCAATAAATTTGTTCATTTTTTCTGATTGTTGTTTGTGCAAAAGTAGGTTTTATAAAGCAAAAAAAGAAAAACGCTTCAAATTTTTGAAGCGTTTTTCTTTTTAAGGCAATCCGTAAGTTTTAAAACCAAGGAATTTTATCCTAAATAGGTTTTTAAAATTTTACTTCTTGAAGTATGTTTTAATCTTCTGATGGCTTTTTCTTTAATTTGACGAACACGTTCGCGTGTTAAATCGAAAGTTTCACCAATTTCTTCAAGTGTCATTGGGTGCGTGTCGCCCAAACCGAAATACAACTGAACAACATCCGCTTCTCTTGGCGTTAAAGTTTCCAAAGCGCGTTCAATTTCAACTTTTAAAGATTCGTGAAGCAACGCTTTATCCGGATTTGGAGATTCGCCAGTATTTAAAACATCATACAAGTTAGAGTCTTCACCTTCAATTAAAGGCGCATCCATCGATACGTGACGGCCCGAATTTTTCATCGATTCTTTTACGTCATTAACGGTCATATCTAATTTTTTTGCAATTTCTTCGGCAGATGGCGGTCTTTCATTTTCCTGCTCTAAAAACGCATACATTTTGTTAATTTTATTGATCGAGCCAATTTTGTTCAAAGGCAAACGCACAATTCTCGATTGCTCAGCCAAAGCCTGTAAAATCGATTGACGAATCCACCAAACCGCATAAGAAATAAATTTAAATCCACGAGTTTCATCAAAACGTTTCGCCGCTTTAATCAATCCCAAATTTCCTTCATTAATTAAATCGGGTAATGTCAATCCCTGATTTTGGTATTGTTTCGCCACAGATACCACAAAACGCAAGTTAGCTTTGGTTAATTTCTCCAAAGCCATTTGGTCGCCGGCTCTAATTTTCTGCGCCAATTCCACCTCTTGTTCAGCGGTAATTAAATCTACTTTTCCAATTTCCTGTAAGTACTTGTCTAAAGATGCGGTTTCTCTGTTGGTAACCTGTTTCGTTATTTTAAGCTGTCTCATGTAGTAGCGAATAATTTTTTAGTTAATATATAAGGTCTATAGTATTATACGTTGGATTCTTAAAAATGTTACAAAATAAATCACAAACAATTTTATTTGTTTCAAAAACAACGCAATTTATAGCAATATTTTGGGCGTTTCCCGCCAACTGGCGGGCCAAGCTTTTCGTTCCAATCTTTATTTCTTTGCCAAAAAGGCAAAGAAATAAAGTATTTCCACTTCAATCTTTAACGCGGCTTGATTTACAATCTGAGATTTAAAATTTTGAATGTTTAATTTTTAACTTTCAATTATTGGCAATAAAAAACTTATATTTGATTTTTAAAAATTGCATAAAAGAAAATGATTATCAAAAAACTTTCCATTATAATGCCAGCTTATAATGAAGCGGCAACCATTCATAGAATTTTAGATAAAATAAAGGATGTTGAATTACTAAATGGCATTGGCAAAGAACTCATTATTGTAAATGATTGTTCAACCGATGATACTAAAGGTACGATATATAGATATATTGAAAATAATCCTGAGTTTCAAATACTGTATTTTGAACATGAAATTAATAAAGGAAAAGGTGCTGCATTACATACGGGAATAAGTTTGGCAACTGGTGAGTTTCTAATTATTCAAGATGCTGATTTAGAATATGATCCCCAAGAATATAATGATTTACTAAAACCGGTCATAAGTGGTTTTGCTGATATTGTGTATGGCTCTCGATTTATTGGCGGTAAACCACACAGAATTCTATTTTTTTGGCATACTTTAGGAAATAGGTTCCTTACATTTTTATCAAATATGTTTACCAATTTGAATTTATCTGATATGGAAACTTGTTACAAAATGTTTAGAACCGACCTTCTTCAAGGGTTAAAACTACAAGAAAAAAGATTTGGATTTGAGCCCGAAGTAACTGCTAAAGTTTCTAAAATCAAAGATATAAGAATTTATGAAGTTGGAATTAGTTATTATGGAAGAACCTATGAAGAAGGTAAAAAAATAGGTTGGAAAGACGGATTTAGAGCAATTTACTGTATTATAAAATATAACTTACTAAGCAAAAAACATAGGGTAATATGATTGACAGTAAAAAAAGATTGGAAAAATTTCTTCAAAGTTATCGTTTTAGTAAAGTTAAAAAGTATCTTCTTGGTGATGTATTAGATTTTGGAGGAAATGAAGGAGAATTAAAAATATTTGTCAAAGGAGATTATACAATTGTAAATTATGATCATACACCAATGTTTGACAAAACATTTGACACAATAGTTATGTTGGCTGTATTAGAACATATTGAAGTAGCTGAAGTTTCGGGAATTTTTAGAAAATTTAAATATTGTTTGAGAAATGATGGCACTATTTTTTTGACAACGCCTACACCAGCCGCAAAACCTGTTTTGGAAGTACTAGCGTTTTTGGGAATTTTGGATAAAGAAAATATTGAAGAGCACAAACATTATTGGAATAAAAAAGACTTGTATAACCTAGCTCAAGATATTGGTTTTAAAATTACAGATTATAAGAAATTTCAATTCGGGTTTAATCAATATGTTGTGTTAAAACATTAATTAAATACAGATCCAGTAATGATGAAAAAAGTATATTTAGTACTCTTATTAGCTGGTATAGTTTTAAGAATATTTTCCCATTTTATTGTGCCTAATTTTAATGTAGATGAAATCTCCTTAGGAAATAGTATAAAATATTCTAATTATATTGATTTGCTTTATCCTTTGACATCATTACAAAGTGCACCTCCTTTATACCTATTAATACAAAAATTTATTATTTCGGTTTTACCATTTAGTTTTTGGATGAACATCAAAATTTTAAGTTTTATTTCATCAATTTTGGGTGTTTTATTTTTTTATTTTATTATCAAGAAATATCAATTTAAAAGTATATTCCTGTTATTATTCATTATAATTTTATTTAACCCATTTATAGTTTATAATTCATTAACAGTTAAACAATATACAATTGACTTAACTGGAATTATTTTATTGATTTACCTTTTTAAATCTAATTGGTTTTTACGCTATGGATGGATTTACTTTATTGTGTGGTGTTTAATTTCAAATGTTGGATTATTTGCTTGTGCAGGGTATTTGATTTATACATTTTTTATTCATAAGAGTTACGTAAATTATAAATCAATAATAATATATTTTAAAAATAATATTTTAATCTTTTTATCCCCATTTCCATATTTAATATATTTTTTTTGGTATATGAATCAAAATGGAGCTGCTGAACAAAAATCGTTCATGGTTAATTATTGGGCAAATTCATTTATTCCATTAAATGGAGGGTTTTTTAAATATATTATTTATACTGTTCACGGTTTATGGGTTTATTTATTAAATGCATTTGAAATATGGGGTATATTATTAATGTTGTTAATGGTTCCATTTTTTGTTTATATAAAAAAGAAGGATCTGCTTTTTAAACAAGAAATATTCTTGCTTTTTTCAATCTTAATGGTACATTTGATATTGAATATTTTTCATTTATATCCATTCTCGGATAGATTATATCTTTATTTAGCACCTCTTTTTGTCTTGATTTTAGGATCTTCAATATCCGAATTATTTGAAATTAAAAAGATAAAAAAGTATTTTTCAGTATTTATAATTACTATTTCTATGATAACATTATTTCTCTATTCCCTTTATACACCTTATAGTGACAATGATGTTGCTAATTTATATAACAAACTAAATGAGTTAGGAACCAAAACAATATATGTAACAGAAAAATCAATGGACTGCATACAGAGTTTTGATGAATTCACAGATAATGAATTTAAACAAGGTTATACATTTGAAATAATTGACTCAAAACTTGAAAAATCCGAATACCTAATCTCTAGAGTTTCAAAAAAAATAAAATTAAACGTCACTTCACCTGAGGAAGAAATTGTTCAAAAACTGATAAATCAAAAAAAGATAATAAAAATTAATAGTGTAAATGGTTATAATATCTTTCAAATAAGATAAATTTTAATTTCGTTTTAACAAACAATCAGAATCTATTTCCTATTCCCTTTTTCAATCAAACTCCCGTCTTCGGTCTTCCGTCTTCGGACTTCCCAACTTTCCCTATCAAACTCCCGTCTTCCGTCTTCGGTCTTCGGCCTTCGGACTTCCCAACTTTTTCTTCAAACTTCCGTCTTCGGTCTTCGGTCTTCCCTACTTCCCAACTTTCAATTTCTGATAATAAAACGCAGGCAATAAAATAAACACAAACAAAGGCTGTATCAAAAACCTTCGAACGTAAAAAGTCAACAAATAATTTTGTGTATCATTAAATTTTAAGAGGATAAAAAGCATCAAACTCAAAACCACAAAAACCAGCATATAAAATTTGATCGAAAAATAAAGCGCTTTTATATCATAAAAAACCAAATAAATAATGACCAATGAAATAACGGTGTTTAGCGAATATCTATAAAATATATTCAAAAAATAAACGGAAAAATTCAGTTCGGGAATAGAAGCGTTTAAATAATCATGTTTAAAATAATCCAAAAGCGGATCATAAAAATAAGGCTGTACCACTGCCCGAATTAAAATCAGCATTAGAAACAGCAACATAATTAATCCTATTCGAACTGATTTCCTCATTTTTTTAAAGTTGAAAAATTCCGAATCCAAACAAACCAAAGCAAAAAGGTAATTCCGTAGATAATGGCCGGAAACACAATTTCATGCAAAACATGTTGGTATTGCGGATATTCATAAAGCGCCACCGAAATAATCGCAATCCGCACAATGTTTGTGAAATAAATAAGCAAACTTCCAAACAAGATATATAAAACGGTTGTTTTAAATTTCCCTGCAAATGCAACAATAAAAGCAATAAATAAGATAATGATGCTAATGGCATTACAGCCTTCAACGATAAAAGCCGTAAATTTGCCGTTTATGAATAATTTAACCGACACTGTTTCCGTATCCTGTACTATTTCAGTTGGATAACCAAAAATGTTTAATAAATATTTTGTTTGTTGGGCAACAGTTTTGGTGATTGGTGCGCACGCAAATGGCGATGTTTCGTTTTGTGTTCTTTCCAAATAAAAGGAATACAACAAAAACAACAGCAAATAAGTGCCAAAAAATTTAATTAAAAATAATACTACCGTTTTATTGCCTTTCACAAAAAAAGAATTTTAATTTTGCATAAAATTACAAATTAATATGAATATTCCTCAATTAAAAGAAACAGTGACCGCCATTGCCGAAAGCAATCAATCGGTTTCAGAAAAAAGACAGGCAATTTGCGATTATTTAAAACACGAAATTGACTATTACCATTGGGTGGGTTTTTATTTCAAAAACGGCGATAAAGCCGAATTAAAATTGGCCGAATTTGCCGGCGAACCAACCGAACACACCATCATTCCGTTTGGAAAAGGAATATGCGGACAAGTGGCCATCAGCAATAAAAATTTCGTGGTTCCGGATGTAACTGCCCAAGACAATTATATTTCCTGCGGATTTAAAGTGAAAAGCGAAATTGTGATTCCCGTTTTTGTGAATGGCGAAAACATAGGTCAAATTGACATTGATTCTCACATCACAAATCCTTTTTCTGAAGCCGATGAGCAGTTTCTGGAATTTGTGTGCGAAAAAGTTGCCCAATTTTAATCAATAACCTCAAAAAATATTTTTAGATGTTAAATAAATCCCCAAAAAGTACTTTTAAAAAAATGCGTTTATTTGATAAAATTTCTTTTTTAAATAAACTTTTCAGCAAAAAAAACGAAAAAAACACTCCTCAGGACTATAACGAAATGGTCTCAAAATTTCACCAAAAAATTAAAAGGAGTTCATAAAATTTTATGAGTAATTTGTGTTGTTTAGACTATTGATAATTAGTAGCTTTGCCGAACAATCACAAAGACAACTTATGGGTACTGCAAAAAAAGCAAAATCGGCACTGATTTCAGTTTTTCACAAAGACGGTTTGGCTCCAATCATACAAAAATTAAACGACCTAAACATTACAATTTATTCTACGGGAGGCACCGAAAAATTTATTAAAGATTTGGGAGTTAACGCAATACCTGTTGAGGATTTAACATTGTATCCATCAATTTTAGGCGGCAGGGTTAAAACATTGCACCCAAAAGTTTTCGGCGGAATTTTATCAAGAAGAGAAAATGAAAATGATATTTCGCAGTTGGCGCAATATGAAATACCGGAAATTGACATTGTAATTGTCGATTTGTATCCGTTTGAAAAAACAGTTGCGAGCAGTGCTTCAGAAGAAGATATTATCGAAAAAATTGATATAGGCGGAATTTCATTGATAAGAGCCGCGGCAAAAAACTTTAATGATGTAATTTGCGTTTCAGCACTTGATCAATATGATGCGTTTTTAGGAATACTTTCAGCATCAAATGGCGAAACAACTTTAGCGCAACGCAAAAATTTTGCGGCAAAAGCATTTGCGGTTTCCAGCCATTACGACAGTGCCATTTTTAACTATTTAAATGAGGGCGAATTGGCATTCCGTCAAAGTTTTGATCAAGTTTCCGTTTTGCGTTACGGCGAAAACCCGCACCAAAAAGGTTACTTCTTTGGAGATTTAAACGAACTTTTCGACATACTTCACGGAAAAGAACTTTCCTACAACAATTTATTGGATGTTGATGCGGCCATCAATTTAATGGGCGAGTTTAAAAATGATGCGCCAACATTTGCCATTTTAAAACACAACAACGCCTGTGGCGTTGCGCAAAGAGCCACGTTGAAACAAGCGTATTTGGATGCTTTAGCCGCCGATCCAACTTCTGCATTTGGAGGCGTATTAATTTCAAATAAATTGGTTGATTTGGAAACTGCACAGGAAATTCACGAACTTTTTTGTGAAGTGGTGATTGCACCTGGATACGATAAAGAAGCATTGGAACTTTTAAAAGGCAAAAAAAATAGAATTATTCTTGTCCAAAAAGCTATTGAATTACCAAACTCGCAATACAGAACTGCCTTAAATGGCGTTCTTTTTCAAGATAAAAACAACAAAACAGATAATTTGGACGTTGTAGAGTTTGTGACCTTAGAAAAACCAACAGACAGAGAACTGGAAGATTTACTTTTTGCCTCAAAAATTTGTAAACATACCAAGTCAAATACCATTGTATTTGCCAAAAACAAACAACTTTTTGCAAGCGGAACCGGACAAACAAGTCGGGTAGATGCTTTAGAGCAAGCGATTGTAAAAGCCAAACATTTCAATTTCGATTTAAATGGCGCAGTGATGGCGAGTGATGCTTTTTTCCCTTTTCCCGATTGCGTGGAGATCGCAGATAAAGCTGGAATTACGGCTGTAATTCAGCCAGGTGGTTCAATTAAGGACCAATTATCGATTGATTATTGCAATAATCACAAAATGTCCATGATATTTACGGGCACACGTCATTTCAAACACTAATTTAAGTAACTTTGTAGGATTTCAAATTTAATAAACATTAAAAAAATATGGGTTTTTTCGACTTTATGACTGAGGACATTGCAATTGATTTAGGCACTGCCAATACGCTTATTATTCATGAGGGCAAAGTGGTTGTCGACGAACCTTCAATTGTTGCAAGAGACAGAAGCAGTGGGAAAATTATTGCGACTGGTAAAAAAGCCAGTTTAATGCAAGGTAAAACCCATGAAAACATTAAAACCATTCGACCTTTAAAAGATGGCGTAATCGCCGATTTCGAAGCTTCGGAACAAATGATAAAAGAGTTCATAAAAAATATACCAAGCATTAAAAAACGCTTTTTTGCACCTTCATTGCGTATGGTTATTTGTATTCCTTCAGGAATTACAGAAGTTGAAAAACGTGCAGTAATTGACTCTGCAGAACACATGAACGCCAAAGAAATATTTTTAATTCATGAACCAATGGCTGCATCCATTGGTATTGGCATTGACATTATGCAGCCAAAAGGAAATATGATTATTGATATAGGAGGAGGAACAACGGAAATTGCAGTAATCGCTTTGGGAGGTATTGTTTGTGATAAATCCATTAAAGTTGCCGGTGATGTTTTTACCAACGACATTTCTTATTATATGAGAACACAACATAATTTATATGTTGGGGAACGCACTGCTGAAAGAATAAAAATTCAGGTTGGCGCCGCTACGGAAGATTTAGAAGTTCCGCCGGAAGATATGCTTGTTCAAGGGCGTGATTTATTGAGCGGAAAACCAAAACAAGTTCAGGTTTCTTATAGAGAAATTGCAAAAGCATTGGACAAATCTATTTTGCGAATTGAAGATGCCGTGATGGAAACATTGTCAAAAACACCACCCGAATTGGCAGCCGACATTTACAATACCGGAATTTATTTGGCCGGAGGAGGATCAATGCTTCGCGGGTTGGACAAACGTTTGTCGAGAAAAACAGATTTACCGGTGTACATTGCTGAAGACCCTTTAAGAGCCGTAGTTAGAGGTACAGGAATTGCATTGAAAGATCTTGAAAAATATAAAAATGTATTAATGAAATAGGTTAATTTTCTATTGTTTATATGCGGCAAATCATTTATTTTATTAAAAAATTCAGATACTTTCTGCTGTTTATAGTTTTAGAAACGTTGGCTTTTATTGTGATTGTTCAAGACCGATCTTATCATCAAAGTAAATTTGTCAATTCCGCCAACGCCATTACCGGCGGTTTTTATAATAAAGCAAACTCCGTAAGTGCATTTTTTCATTTAAAAAAGGACAATCAACTTTTAAGTGAAGAAAATGCGCGTTTAAAAAACCTGTTGGATGCAAAAGAAAATAAGTTTGATTTAGACAGTTTCACCGTTAAAGACACCTCCCAGTATTTTCAAAAATATGACTATTCAGTGGCGAAAGTCATCAATAATAATTTCACCAAAAGGAATAATTTTTTAACGATAAACAAAGGCGCTAAATATGGATTGGCTCCTGATTTGGGAGTTATAAACAGCAAAGGAATTATTGGCGTCATAAAAAATGTATCTTCAAATTACGCAAATGTGCTCTCTATACTAAATACCAATTCAAAAATTAATGTGCGCCTAAAAAACAGCAATCATTTTGGTACCTTGGTTTGGGATGGGAAAGATTATAACATCACACAAATAATAGATATTCCAAGGCAAGCGTTGGTTAAAGCAGGCGACACCATTATTACCGGAGGAAAATCGGCGATTTTTCCTGAGGGCATTGCAGTTGGCGTAGTAAAAGATTTTAAATATGAACAAAACAAATATCAAATCATTAATGTTATGTTATTTAATGATATGAGCGCTATTGGTGAAGTTCAGATTGTTAAAAATCTTCACAAGGATGAACAAATAATTCTTGAACAAAGCGTTGTAAATGAATAATATAGCATTAAATAACGCCATTCGATTTATAGGGCTTTTGTTTTTACAGGTATTTATTTTAAACCATGTAAATATATTCGGATATATAAATCCGATGGTTTATATTGCTTGGGTATTTTTATATCCTGTTAGAAAAACAAGGAGTTTATTTTTGATTCTGAGTTTTTTGTTGGGAATTTCAATAGACTTTTTTTCCGATTCTGGAGGTATAAATGCTTTCGCCATCACATTTATTGCCTATTTTAGGCTTCCTATATTAATGGCTGTTTTAAGAAAATCGGATCTTGATTATGGGCAATTCAATTTAAAAACACTATCGGCCAATAAAATTATTTTATTTATTGCTATCTTAACTTTTATCCATCATTTCATCGTTTTTAGCGTGGAATATTTTAGTTTTAGCGAACTCTTAAACATTGTTTCAAGAACGGTTTTTACAGGGATTTTTACCATACTCATAAGTTTTTTGGGAATTACACTGTTCACCAAAAGGAAATAGATGAAACACTTTATACAAAATATTTTGACATTTAGAAGTATGAATATCAGCATTCCGTTGTACCTTTCAAAATCAATAAAAACAATCAGATGAAACGAGCCATAACAAATTTTGATATACATGAGAATGATTAATGGCGACCTGCCTGCCGGCAGGCAGGCTGCATCTGTACCAATAAAAAATAAAATATAATCAGATGAAACGCACTGGCTTATTGTCTTTTTTAATTATTTTTATAGGAATCATCTACATTTTAAGGTTGTTTTATTTGCAAGTTTTAGACAATACTTTTAACACCCCAACACTTAACAATTCGGCAGTTAAAGTGATGTACGACTATCCGGAAAGAGGGTATGTTTTTGACAGAAATGGGATTTTGTTGGTTGCCAACCAACTATCATACGATATAATGGTTATTCCCAGAGAAGTAAAACCTATGGACACCATCGCATTTTGCGCACTGCTTAAAATTACAAAAGAAGAATTTATTGAAAAAATTGAAAGGGCTTCACGCTATTCCACCAGAATACCTTCTACATTTTTACAGCAAGTTTCAAAAGACGATTATGCGTCCTTGCAAGAAATATTGTATAAGTTTAAAGGATTTTATATTCAAAAACGTTCATTGCGAGAGTATCCAAAAAATTCTGCGGCAAATGTGTTGGGCTATATCAGTGAAGTAAATGAGGCAATGATCAACAACAATCCAAAATACCATTTGGGCGAATTAATTGGTACGGCCGGCGTTGAGAAATCTTATGAAGAGGTGCTGAGAGGAACAAAAGGGGTTAAATTTATTCAGCGTGATCGGTTTAATAAAGAAATAGGCTCCTTTAAGAACGGATTGTATGATACGCTTCCAATTTCAGGAAATGACATTACCTTAACCATTGATGCCGTACTTCAGCAATACGGTGAAGCTTTGATGGCAAATAAACGAGGCGGCATTGTGGCAATTGAACCATCAACAGGTGAAATTTTGGCCATGGTTTCCATGCCAACGTATGATCCAAATTTAATGGTGGGCAGAGATCGTTCTAAAAATTTTACTAAATTGTACCTCGATAGTGTTAGTAAGCCATTGTTGGATAGAGGCTTACAGGCTCAATATCCGCCAGGTTCGCCTTTTAAAGTGATATCGGCTTTGGTAGCCTTGCAGGAAAATGTAATCAACACAGGATCTTCCATCCAATGTTTTGGGGGCTATAAATATGGATCGGGAAAGGGTTCCTTTATGAGATGTCACTGTGAAACTGGCGGAAGTAGGGTTGACTTAAACGTGGCGATTTACCGTTCCTGCAATAGCTATTTTGCAACAGCTTATAGAAAAGTGATAGATAAATTTCCTACGCCAACAGAAGGGGTAAACGTTTGGGGCAAGCACGCGGAAAGTTTTGGTCTGGGAAATTATTTAGACAATGATTTGTCTGTTGGGCAAAAAGGAAATATACCGAACGGAAATTTGTACAATAAAATTTATCCTAACGGAAGATGGCGCTCTACTGCAACCATATCTAATGCAATTGGACAAGGCGAAGTACTAACTACACCAATTCAATTGGCGAATATGACTGCGGCAATTGCAAATGAAGGGTTTTATTATATTCCCCATATTGCAAAAAAAATTAAAGGGAAACCGTTGGATAAGAAATTTACCACACCCATTTACACCACCATAGACAAAAAGCATTTCAAACCTGTGATAGAAGGTTTGTTCGATGTATTTGAAAATCCGAGAGGAACAGCAAGAGGATCTCGGGTAGAAGGATTAGAGATAAGCGGTAAAACCGGAACATCAGAAAACCCGCACGGACAAGACCATTCCATATTTATTGCTTTTGCGCCAAAAGACAATCCGAAAATTGCCATCGCCGTTTTTGTTGAAAATGGTTATTGGGGATCTCGCTGGGCGGGTCCAATTGCAACGTTAATGATTGAAAAATATTTAACAGGTAAAATTGGAAGGCCATTGGTTGAAGAAAGCATGATGAAAGGAAGTATTCAGGAAGAATATGACAAACAATTAAAATAATCCATAAAAGTTGAGAAGCAGAAAAGACAATATATTTCTTGGAATTGATTGGATCTTGGTCTTATTTTATTTCGTTTTCATCTTTTTAGGGTGGATTAATATCTATGCGGCAACCATTAGTGAAAATCAGTTCGATTTACTAAATTTTACAACCGAGTATGGAAAACAACTTATTTGGATAGGGTTTAGTATTCCAATAATCTTACTTATTTTAATGTTTGAGGCCAAATTTTACGAAAAATACGCAGTTATTATTTATGTGAGTTTTCTGGCATTGCTTGCAGGACTTTTTGTTTTTGGCAAAAACATAAATGGATCGACCTCATGGTACGCTATAGGAAATTTCAGCCTTCAGCCATCAGAATTTGCAAAAGCCGCAACAGCATTGGCAATTGCCAAATTGGTGAGTGATAAAATGTTTAACTTAAAGAAGTTGAGCACGCAAATGCAGGCATTGTTGCTCTTGTTTTTCCCTGCAATTCTAATAATTTTACAACCCGATCCCGGTTCGGCATTGGTTTATGGCGCTTTTATTTTTGTATTGTATAGAGAAGGATTGCCATTTTATTACATAACAGTAGGCTTTATCGCCTTATTTCTTTTTGTGATTACCCTAATTTTAGGCTACCAAGTAACACTCATAAGTTCGCTGGTATTGTTTATTTGTATCCTTCTGTATTTTATTTTCTACAGACCAAGGGCTTTTAGAAAAGGATGGATTAAAATAATTGGGATATATCTAATGTCGGCTTTGTTTATTTTTAGTGTCGATTTGGTTTTTAACCATGTGTTTAAACAACATCACCGAGATCGATTTAACATCATCCTTGGCAAAACTGTAGATATGAAAGGTGTTGGTTATAACACCAGGCAATCGGTTACCACAATTGCTTCAGGAGGTTTTTTTGGCAAAGGATTTTTAGAAGGGGAACGAACACAAGGGAATTTTGTGCCAGCGCAAACAACGGATTATATATTTACGACTGTTGGTGAAGAATGGGGATTTGTGGGCAGCGCGTTTGTCATTCTATTATTTATGGCTTTTTTACTTAGAATTATCAATAGGGCAGAACAGCAAAAAGCCAAATTCAGCCGAATTTATGGGTACAGCATTGTTGCCATATTTTTTATGCATTTTGTTATCAATATAGGAATGGTTATAGGATTGGTTCCGACTATTGGCATCCCATTGCCGTTTTTTAGCTATGGAGGATCGGCGCTTTGGGGATTTACAGTGCTGCTTTTTATCTTTATCAGACTCGATGCCAACAAAACGTATGAGTGGTAGGAATTTCTATCAAAATTGAAATTATCCAAAATAAAAAAGCATCCAGAATATGGATGCTTTTTTATTTTGTAGTTTAAAAATTTTATAATGCAGCAACGTGCTTAGCCAATTTAGATTTTAAGTTACCCGCTTTATTTTTGTGGATAACATTCTTTTTAGCTAATTTATCTAGCATTGATACTACTTTTGGAAATAACGCTACAGCTTCTTCCTTTTCGGTCGCAGCACGTAAGTTTCTAACAGCATTACGAGTTGTTTTATGCTGATATTTATTTCTTAATTGCTTGGCGCGATTGCTTCTGATTCTCTTTAATGCTGACTTGTGATTTGCCATTTTTATTTTTTTTAACTTTTTTGTAGTCCGTAGGGGAATCGAACCCCTGTTACCAGGATGAAAACCTGGCGTCCTAACCCCTAGACGAACGGACCATTATGTATTTATTAACAAACGTTATTTTGTCAATGCGGATGCAAAAATACAACTATTTTCTACACCACAAAATATTTTTTAAAAAAATTAGTAAGCTTTTGCAAATAATACTCTTTGAGTCGACTTTTCCCCAGTAAATACGCACTTTCCTTCTTCAATTTTATTATTTAAAGGGATGCATCTTATCGTTGCTTTTGTTAAATCTTTAATTTTTTCTTCCGTTTCAGGAGTGCCATCCCAATGCGCTGAAATAAATCCGCCCTTAGTTTCCAACACTTCTTTAAATTCTTCCAATGAATTGACTTCGGTGATATGTGTTTCTCTGTAATTTAGCGCTTTTTGATATAAATTATCTTGAATTTCTTTTAGTGTTTTTTCAACGTATTCAACAACAGTGTCTTGGGAAATGTTTTGTTTTTCAAGCGTGTCTCTGCGCGCAATTTCCAAAGTGCCATTTTCTAAATCATTTGGGCCCATGGCAATTCTTAAAGGCACACCTTTAAGTTCGTATTCAGCAAATTTCCAGCCTGGTTTGTAGGCAGTTCGGTCGTCGTATTTTACGGAAATTCCCTTTTTACGCAATTCGGCAACAATTTCATTAATTTTGACTGAAATGGCGTCTAATTGCTCATCGGTCTTATGAATTGGAATAATTACGACTTGAATCGGCGCAAGATTTGGAGGCAATACCAAACCTAAGTCATCGGAATGCGTCATAATTAAAGCGCCTATCAATCGTGTGGAAACACCCCAGGAAGTTGCCCAAACGTATTCTTGTTTTCCTTCTTTTGAAGTAAATTTCACATCAAATGCTTTTGCGAAATTTTGGCCTAAAAAGTGAGAAGTTCCTGCTTGCAATGCTTTTCCGTCTTGCATGAGTCCTTCAATGCAATAGGTTTCCAAGGCGCCGGCAAATCGTTCACTTTCGGTTTTTAAACCTTTTATCACGGGCATTGCCATAAAATTTTCGGCAAAATTGCCATAAACATCTAAAATCAATTCCGCTTCTTTTATCGCTTCCGTTTCTAAAGCATGCGCAGTATGGCCTTCTTGCCATAAAAATTCTGCAGTACGCAAAAATAAACGGGTACGCATTTCCCAGCGCACCACATTCGCCCATTGATTGATCAATAGCGGTAAATCACGGTACGACTGAATCCATCCTTTATAAGTACTCCAAATAATGGCCTCACTTGTAGGTCGCACAATCAATTCTTCTTCCAGTTTGGCATTTGGGTCAACCATCAATTTCCCTGGCTTGTCCGGATCGTTTTTTAATCGATAATGTGTCACAACGGCACATTCTTTGGCAAACCCTTCCGCATTCTTCTCTTCAGCTTCAAACATACTTCTAGGGACAAAAAGGGGGAAGTAGGCGTTTTCGTGTCCAGTTTCCTTAAACATTCTGTCCAATTCTGCTTGCATTTTTTCCCAAATTGCATAGCCGTAAGGTTTGATGACCATGCAGCCTCTAACGCCCGAGTTTTCTGCTAAATTTGCCTTAACCACAAGTTCATTATACCACTTGGAATAGTCGGTTTCTCTCTTTGTTAAATTCTTGCTCATATTCAAAAGTTTGGCATAAATATTGCGCCTATTTTAATGAAAATTATTAATTTGGACAAAATTAGTTTTTTTTAAATAGTTCAACAATAAAAACCACAACTGATTATGAAAACTTCAATAATAATTAACCGAAAAAACTTACAAATTGGCATTGTATTGGTGTTAATTTTCAGTTTTAATTCTTGTGGCACTTATCAAAGTGCTTACAATGGTGACGATGACGGCATCTATGCTTCAAATAATCAAACCAGAAATGAAGTGGTAATTGTTGAAAATCAATCTAATTTTGATCAAAATTATTTTTCAAAACAGCTGGAAGATCTACAAAATTTAAAACAAGAAGATACTTTTACGGATATTGACGGTTATTATTATGATGACAATGCCGTTCAAGATGATCAATTATACACAAACTACAATGAGCCTTGGGGTTATGATGGCGATGTTGTAATTAACATTAACAGCGGTTATGGCTATATGAGCCCTAGTTATTATTGGTACAACCCATTTTACGAACCTTATTACAATTATTATCCATATTATTACAATCCTTGGAGATTCAACTATTACAATCCATATTATTCTTATGGATACAGCCCTTACTATTATGGCAATTTCTACAATCCATATTATTCTAATTATTATAACAATTATCCTAACTATTATGACAGATATGAAAGTTATGGAAAAAGAACAAGCCGAAATACAGGAATTAGGTCTGATAATAATGCGAATTTATCAAATATAAGCAGAAGAAGCAGTACAATAAACAATTCGGCAAGAGGAAATGTCAATACTTCCAGCAGAAGATCTACCGATGGCAATTTAAACAGAAGCAACAATAACTACAGAAACAATACGATTGACAGACAACCAACAAGATTAAATAATACCATTCAAAGAGGTTCAAATAATAATACAATACAAAGATCTTCATCAACCAGGAGAAATTCATCATATAATTTTTCGCCGGTCAATGTGAACAGAGCAACATCGGTAAATCCAAACCAAAATTCAATAATTAGGGTGAATCCTAATTATTCCGGAAATCAAAATTCCGGCGCCACTCAAAATAACGTAAGAAGAGAAAACACTGCAAATAACGTTAGGGCCGAAAATTACACCAATACAGTTAGACGAGAATCTAATACAAATACAAATAATAATTCCTCTAACACAAGAAGTTCCGGAAATGAAAATTCTTCTGTAAACAGAAGCTCAAATTCTGAAAGCAGAAGCAGTTCGTCGCAATCATCTTCTTCAAGTTCATCAACAAGAAGCAATTCAAGAAGAGATTAATAAAACATTTAGGTTTAAACAATTCGAATAAATATGAAAAAATTATATATAGCGGCAACATTATTGTGCTTTGGTTATATTTTGAACGCACAAACATTAGGGTATAATGATTTGGGAGCATTGTTTTCTAAAGAAAATATTAACGGTACCGCACGTTATAATGCAATGAGTGGCGCTTTTGGCGCTTTGGGCGGCGATTTGTCGGCTATGGAAATAAATCCAGCAGGTGCAGCCGTGTTTTTGAAAAGTGAATTCGCCATTTCATTAAACAACAGAAATACCAAGACAATAGCTGGTTTTTATGGTAATAATACCCAATTTGAAAATGATTTCACTAATTTGTCGCAAGTTGGAGGTGTTTTTGTGTTTAGAGGTTATGGAAATAGCTCGGCATGGAGCAACATTGCCTTAGGATTTAACTACAGCATTGCCAACGATTTTGAAAATTTATGGATTGCTGAAGGAAATAGCGGTTATTCTACTTTTACAAAAGGATATTATGATATTAAGAATAATATTGAAAATGCCCCAGATATTTATACCAATACTGACGGACAATATTTTGAAAATTTTATGGATGGAAAAAACGGTAAATATTCGTTTACGTTTGCCGCACAGCACAATGATAATTTATATCTTGGTGCTGCAATAAACACCTATGATATTGAGTACTATCAACGTACATTATTAGAAGAATATAATTACGATAACAATGAAAATAACTTAGATGCTTCATTACTCCAAGAATTGCATACTTACGGGAATGGAGTTTCTTTTAATTTTGGTGCAATTTTAAAACCTAATGAAAGCATACGCTTAGGTTTGGCTTACCAATCTCCAGTTTGGTATAATCTAGCTGAAAAGTACGTAGACGAGGATTTGATTTTAACCTACTCAGATGGAAATAAATTTATTTCATATTTTGATGGTATAAATGATTACAAATTGCGTACACCAAGTAAATTAACAGCAAGTTTTGCCTATATTTTTAGTGGAAACGGACTTGTAAGTGTTGATTACAGTTTAAAAAATTACAGCAACGTTAAATTGAGCAATGCCGATTTTATTTCTGAAAACCAAGCGTTTAAGTCCAATATGGAAAATGTGGGTGAGTTGCGAATTGGAACAGAATGGCGATTTGATAATTTCTCGGTAAGAGGTGGTTATCACTATGAAAACAGCCCGTATAAAAGTTCGGTGAGTTCTGATAATTTAGAAGGATTCTCATTGGGTGCAGGCTATAAATTTAGAGGTGGAAAATTTGATTTAGCCTACCAAAAATCAGGCAATACCGCCCCTTATAATTTTTATCCAGAATACAATAATATTGATGCTGCTGAGTTAGATTTTGACACATCAACCTTTACGGCAACATTGGTGTTGAATCTTTAAACAACGAATTATAACACAATAAAAACGTCTCAGCCATGAGGCGTTTTTTTATTTTTAACCATTACATGAATTATGTTTTATGTATTTTTGCACAAACTAAAAAAAGATGAAAAACAGCACTCTTAAAATAGAAAAAACAAACATACCAACGATACTAAAATTTACCTCAAACAACATTTTAGCAAGCGGAAGCCATCAATTCAACAATATTGATGAAGCAAAAAATTCGCCTTTGGCGCAGCAATTATTTTATTTGCCATTTGTGAAACGCGTATATATTTCTGCAAATTTTATTGCACTTGAACGATTTGCGATTGTGGAATGGATTGATGTGCAAGACGAAGTGAAAGAGGAAATTGAAAACTACCTGAACGCAGGTGGTGTTATTGTTACAGAAGAATCTGCACCAAAAAAAATTCCGGTGGAAGTGTATGCAGAATCAACGCCAAATCCTTCAGTAATGAAGTTTGTTGCCAACATAAAATTGGTGGAAAACGATTTGGAATTTAAAAACAGTGAAGCAGCTGAAAATGCCCCTTTGGCAACAGAATTATTTAATTTTCCTTTTGTAAAAGAAATATTTATTTCAGAAAATTATGTGTCAGTCACAAAAAATAACAATGTTGAGTGGCCTGAAATAACCGTTGAATTAAGAAGCTTTGTCAGACAGTATATTGCAGACGGAAAAACAATTGCTTTGGCTACCGCAGTTCAACAAAAAGTTTCAGAAGTTTATAACCATGATATTGAATTGGATGATGTATCCAAACAAATTATAGACATTTTAGAGGAATATATAAAGCCTGCTGTTGCTGCCGATGGCGGAAATATCATGTTTCAGTCTTATTCACCATCTTCAAAAATAGTTAACGTCATATTGCAAGGTGCTTGCAGCGGTTGTCCTTCTTCAACAATTACCCTGAAAAACGGAATTGAGAATATGTTGAAACAACTTATTCCAGGGAAAATTAACGAAGTTGTAGCGGTTAACCAATAAATTGATGATGGCAGAAAAAGTTACACCTTACAAAGATTCAGATCTTAGCAAAAAAGAACAAGTCACTAAAATGTTTGATGCCATTTCCAATGAATACGACAGTTTAAACCGTGTTATTTCTTTTGGAATTGATGTAAAATGGCGCAATAAAGTAGTTGACATTGTTAGAAAAACAAATCCGGATTCCATTTTAGACATTGCCACCGGAACAGGTGATTTGGCTATCAATTTAGCCAAAACAAAGGCTTCAAAAATTGTTGGTTTGGATATTTCTGACGGAATGCTTGAAGTTGGCCGTAAAAAAATTGAAAATCTTCATTTAAACAACACCATTGAAATGGTACTTGCCGATTCTGAAAATATGCCTTTTGATGACAATTCATTTGATGCTATAACTGTTGCTTTTGGTGTTCGTAATTTTGAAAATCTTGAAAAAGGATTGACTGAAATTTACCGAGTTTTAAAAACGGGTGGCATATTTGTGGTTTTGGAAACGTCCATTCCAACCAAAACACCTTTCAAACAAGGATATCAGTTTTATGCCAAAAACATGCTGCCTTTAATCGGAAAATTGTTTTCAAAAGACAAAGTTGCCTATCAATATTTGTCGGATTCCGCAGCTTCATTTCCTTACGGACAGGCATTCAACAATATTTTGCATAAAATTGGGTTTATAGGTATAGAAAATAAACCGCAAACATTTGGTGTTGCTTCAATTTATATTGCAAAAAAATAATATATGAAACGAGCCATAACAAATTTTGATAAAAACAGAAATATTTAATGGCGAACAGCATCTGTACCAATAAAAAAATAAAATTTAAACAGATGAAAAAAGTATTTGTTGTAATTTTTTTGGTCGTCCTTTCAATAAACAATTTGAAAGCCCAAAAAAAAGATATTGTACAATACAAGCAAAATTGGGACAAGCAACAGGTGTTTTGGGGATATTTTTTAGGATTGAATATGAAAGATTATAAAATATCTTATAATGGCAAGCTAAATCCTGATGCTTTTATCGTTTCAACCCCAAGTATGGGTTTTGAAGTTGGCCTTATTGGTGATTTGCGTTTGCACAATAATATTAGTTTAAGACTAGAGCCCGGACTTTCAAGCAATTCTAAAGAATTGGCTTTTACCCACATTCCCGGAGGAGAAACGGACAGTATCAGAAATGTGAATTCAACTTATTTTAGGGTTCCATTATTGCTGAAATTTAATACGAACAGGCTCGACAATATGCGGCCTTATGTGATTGGCGGCGTTTCTTACGATTATAATTTTTCCAGCAATCAAGACAATCCCGACGATAATTCTGATGGAGAATTCAGAACAAAAAAGAATAATTTTTCTTATGAACTTGGAATTGGTGTAGATTTATACTTGCCATATTTTATTTTTTCGCCTTCCATCAGAGGTGTTTTTGCAATTAATGACGAGTTGGTCAGGGACAATAATCCTAATAGTCAATGGACTGGACAAGTTGATTATTTTGGAACAAGAGGCGTTTTTATAAAATTTGCTTTTCATTAAGCACTAGGTCAATCGCTTAAATTCACTCAATAAAATTGCGGCAGCTGTTGCCACATTTAAACTTTCGGTTTGTTTTAGTGCGCCAAATCTTGGTATTGAAATGGTATTACTCACTAATTTTAAAATGGAATCGCTAATTCCGTTCGCTTCATTTCCCATCACCAACACTGCATTTTTAGGCAATTTGCTTTTATACACATTTTCACCTTCCATATCCGCGGCATATTTTGGCAGATTGGATTGTTGCAAATAATCTTCCAATTCTGTATAAATTATTGAAACTCTGGCCAATGAGCCCATAGACGATTGCACCACTTTTTGGTTATAGCAATCGACCGTGTTGTTAGAGCAAATCAAATGATCCACACCAAACCAATCACACAGTCTAATAATAGCGCCTAAATTTCCCGGATCATTAATTTCATCCAAAGCAATAATTAAACCCGATTTTAAGGAAGGTGTTGTTGATGGAATCTTAAAAAGTGCCAAAACATTGTTTGGCGTTGCCAATGAACTTATTTTTTTTAATTCGGTATCAGAAATTTCAGTGACTTTCTCGAAATTTTTATAGCCGGCAGTGTCAACACAAAATAACTGTTCCAATTCAAATTTTGAATTTAAAAATTCAGCCACAATTTTAGTGCCTTCAGCAACAAATAAATGATGTGCGGTTCGGTACTTTTTTTGATGTAGGCTCGTTATTGTTTTTAACTGATTTTTGCTTAAACTCATTAATTTATTTATAAATAATTGTAATTTTTTTAACCGTTGAAAAGTTATACTTTTGAAACAAATTTAAACGCTTATTTTTTGAAAACCAATATTAAAATATTATTAATTTTCGCAGGTATCATTTTAGGGTTTTCATCTTGCAATTCAGTGAAATACGTGGGTGAAAATGAATTTCTTCTCACTAAAAACAAAATTGTTGTCAACGACAAGAAAAATGGCAGCGACGCAATAAACGATTATATTGTGCAACGTCCCAATACATTGGTTCTTGGCGTTGCAATACCATTGCATTTTTATAATTTAGGGAATAAAAATTTTGAAGCCGATTTTGACCAGTGGAAATTAGACAGTCCGGGTTGGTATAATTTTACAACAAACGTGTTTTCCGAAAAACAAACGCGAGGTGTTCGAAATTTCAAATATAAAATGCATCAATGGATTTTAAAAAATGGAGAACCTCCCGTTATTTTAGATTCAAAAAAAACTTCGCAAACCGTTAAAAATTTAACGCAACATTACTACAACGAAGGTTTTTTTAAGGTGAAGGTAACTTCAGAAGAAAATCAATTAAAAAACAAGAAAGCCACCGTTAATTATTTTGTAAATACCGATAAACCTTATCAATTAGACAGTATCACAACCGTTATACAATCTGCAGTTTTAGATTCTATATACGAAATTCATAAAAAAGAATCAGCTATTGTTGAAGGTAATCAATTTAAGTTGTCATCATTTATTAAAGAACAAAACAGGTTAACCAATTTATTTAGAAATACTGGAATCTATAGATTTAATAAAAATGCCATAACTTTTGAAGCGGATACTTCAACCACCAATTATAAATCGGATGTGGTGCTGTTGATCGACGGCAGCGTTGGATCTGTTCCATTCATCGTTCAGAAAATCCAGAAAGTCAATATTTATACTGATTATTCCTTTACCAACGATGCAAATAATACAATTAAGGACAGTCTAAATTATAAAGGGTTTTCATTTTATGCCCAAGAAAAATTAAAATACAATCCGAAATATTTGTTAAATTCTATTTTTATTGAACCAAACGATCTTTATAAAGATGATGCAAGAGAGCTGACCCGAAAAAACATTAGAGGTCTTCAAAATTTCAGAACGGTTGACATAAAATATGTGGAATTGGAAAATGATATGTTGGAAGCTTCTATTTATTTATCGCCTTTAAAAAAGTATTCAATTGGGGTTAACACCGAATTGACACATTCTAACATCAGGCAGCTTGGGATTTCAGGAAAACTTTCATTGCTGGACAGAAATATTTTTAGGGGTGCAGAGTTGTTGAAATTTTCAATTCAAGGATCGTTTTTAGATTCAAAAGATGCTGCCGAAAAAGGAAAATTATTAAATGCTTGGGAAATAGGTGGCGATATTTCGTTAGAGCTTCCAAGATTTGTGTTTCCTGTTAAATTCGAAAAATTAATCCCAAAAAGTATGGCGCCAAAAACAATTTTTACTTTGGGAACAAGTCTGCAAAAAAATATTGGACTTGATAAGCAAAAATTCACCGGAATTGTTGATTATACGTGGGAATCATCAAAAACAAAAAACCATAGTTTTCAGCTTTTGAATGCGCAATTTATCAAAAATTTAAATATTGATTCTTACTTTAGTATTTATAAATCTGAATTTAATAAAATTAACGAAATCGCAAATACCTATTTTGATCAAAACTTAACAACTGATAATGTAATTGGATTTATTGACAGCAACATTGATGAAAATTTTGAGGAAAGTTATCCGACAGAATATAAAATTGTGAGAAACATCAGAAATCGTTACAATATTATTACAGAAGATGTTTTGGTTCCTTTAATGGCATATACCTTTACTTATAACAACAGTGAAAATTATAAAGACACCGATTTTTCATTTTTCAGATCGCGATTGGCGGCATCAGGTAATTTAACTTCGTTGCTGGCAAAAAACAGAGATGCCAACAACGTAAAAACCTTGTTTGGAATCCCAATAGCCCAATATGTCAGGGTCGATTTGGAGTATAAAAAATTCTGGAGTTTTACAGGGAATAATGTTTTGGTTTTTAGAAGTTTTTTAGGTGTGGCAATACCTTATGGAAATTCTAATACCATTCCTTTTAGCAGAAGCTATTTTATTGGCGGTCCAAATGATTTACGCGCATGGAAAATTTACGATTTAGGTCCAGGTTCAACCAAAAGCGGACTGGAGTTTAACGTTGGGAACCTAAAGTTTATAAATAGTTTAGAGTATAGATTCAATATAGTAAACAGCATTAACGGCGCTTTATTTGTTGATGCGGGCAATATTTGGGACATTTCAAACACTTCAATAACAGAACGTGAAGCAAAATTTAACGGGTTTTCTTCGTTAAAAGACATTGCTGTTGGATCGGGTTTTGGACTACGATACGATTTAAGCTTTATTCTATTGCGATTGGATTTAGGATTTAAAACTTATGAACCATACCTTCCAGAAGGAGATAAGTGGTTTAAAAATTACAATATGGGACATGCGGTTTATAATTTTGGGATAAGTTATCCTTTCTAAATCCGAAATTAAAACTATTTCGTTTTCGTTTTTTTTCTGTTCTTATGATTATTTAAAAGGGATAATTCATTAATTTTGCTGGAATAATTCACAATAACTATACACAAAATATTATGGCTCAAACAATTAAACCAGGAGTTGCATCAGGAAAAATGGTACAAGAAATTTTTAAGTTGGCGAAAGCCAAAAATTTCGCATTACCTGCAGTAAATGTTATAGGATCAAATACCATTAATGCTGTTTTAGAAACTGCAAAAGAGTTAAAAGCTCCTGTAATTATTCAGTTTTCAAATGGCGGCGCTCAATTTAATGCAGGAAAAGGATTGTCTAATGAAAATCAAAAAGCTGCCATCGCAGGCGCTATCGCAGGAGCGAAACATATTCATTTGTTGGCAACGGCTTATGAAATTCCTGTTATTTTACATACCGATCATTGCTCAAAAGCATTGCTGCCTTGGATTGATGGTATGTTAGATGCCGGAGAACAGTTTTTTAAAGAAACTGGCGTGCCGCTTTTTAGTTCACATATGATAGATTTATCTGAAGAGCCAATCGAAGAAAATATTGAAATTTGTAAAACATATCTTCAGCGCATGAGCAAAATGGGGATGACTTTAGAAATTGAACTTGGAATTACCGGAGGTGAAGAAGATGGTGTGGACAATTCTGATGTTGATTCTTCAAAATTATATACCCAGCCTGTAGAAGTTGCCTACGCTTATGAAGAACTTAAAAAAGTGAGCGATTGCTTTACCATTGCTGCATCATTTGGTAACGTTCACGGGGTTTACAAACCGGGAAATGTGAAGTTAACACCAAAAATATTAGACAATTCCCAAAAATTTATTCAGAATAAATATAAAACAGGCGTAAATCCGGTAGATTTTGTATTTCACGGCGGCTCAGGTTCAACCTTAGAAGAAATTAGGGAAGCAATTGGCTACGGCGTAGTTAAAATGAATATTGATACTGATCTTCAATTTGCTTTTACTGAAGGAATTAGAGATTATATGGTGAACAATATCGATTATTTAAAAACACAAATAGGAAATCCGGATGGTGATGACCAACCAAATAAAAAGTATTACGACCCTAGAAGATGGTTGCGTGAAGGTGAAGTTACTTTTAAAAAGCGTTTAGCCCAAGCTTTTAAAGATTTAAACAACGTTAACACGTTATAGATCTTTGATTTATAATTAAAATTTCATAAAGAGAACATGTTTTTATATGTTCTCTTTATTTTTTTTAGTAATTTGCACCACTTATTCTCACTAAAACAACAGAGTTATGTCATCTTGGTTTAAAAGAAAAGATAAAGGAATTCAAACTCCTACGGAAGAAAAAAAAGATGTGCCCAAAGGCTTGTGGTATAAAACGCCAAGTGGTAAAATTGTTGATTCGGCCGAATTGAAACATAATTATTACGTTAGCCCGGAAGACGGCTACCACGTAAGAATAGGCAGCGCTGAGTATTTTGAGATTCTTTTTGACAACAATACGTTTAAAGAATTTGACAAGGATATGGTTTCCAAAGATCCGTTAAAATTTTCTGACAGCAGAAAATATACTGACAGGCTGGAAGAAGCTTATGAAAAAACAAAACTTAAAGATGCAGTAAGAACGGCGGTTGGGAAATCTTTAGGCAAGGATTTGGTGATTGCTGCCATGGATTTTGCTTTTATTGGCGGTTCAATGGGAAGTGTGGTAGGTGAAAAAATAGCGAGAGCAATTGATTATTCCATAGAAAATAAAGTCCCATTTCTCATCATCTCAAAATCTGGTGGCGCCAGAATGCAGGAAGCTTCATTGTCTTTAATGCAACTGGTAAAAACATCGGCAAAATTAGCGCAGCTTTCAGAAGTGAATATTCCTTATATTTCATTGTGTACCGATCCAACAACGGGCGGTACAACTGCTTCATACGCAATGCTTGGCGATATTAATATTGCAGAACCAAATGCTTTAATTGCCTTTGCCGGCCCAAGAGTTGTAAAAGACACCACGGGAAAAGATTTGCCCGAAGGATTCCAACGATCGGAGTTTGTGATGGAACACGGGTTTTTAGACAAAATTGTGGAACGAAAACACTTGAAAAAGCAAATCAATTTATACATTGATTTAATTCAAAACTTACCTATAAGAAGATAAAAAAAAGGGAGCTGTCAAGAGGCCACTGAAAAAGCTCATCAAAATTGAGCAAGATTTATTAAAGCGATTAAGTTTAAAGGTAACTTTGACTTAGTCGCTTTATTATTTTGGTTTCTCAATGTGTTATTTTTGCCAATACCATTCAAAAATGGCTATA
>JAUYUA010000057.1 GCA_030694935.1 Lutibacter sp.
ATCAATGCCACAGCCTCGTTCAATAACTTGTTCAAATACTACTTCATTTTTTGTGTCCATTTTATTTAAGTTTAATTATCCAACAAAGATAATCATTCCCCTGTGTGTCTAAAATGTAGTCATGGATGTTTCATCTGTTTATTATTTATTTTTATTGGTACAGATGCAGCCTGCCTGCCTGCCGGCTGGTCGCCATTAATCATTGTGCTGTGTGTCAAAATTTGTTATGGCTCGTTTCATCTGTTTATTATTTATTTTTTATTGGTACAGATGCAGTCGCCATTAATCATTGTGCTGTGTGTCAAAATTTGTTATGGCTCGTTTCATCTGTTTATTGGCTGTTTTTGATGCAGGAGGAAATGTACATAAATTTTAATCCTTGATTTTTTTATGCTCATTTCTTGTTAAAAAGTAAGCACTTTGTCACTTTCTGCCACCCAGTTAGTAAATTCGGCCATCGTGCTAATTTCAACACCTTCAATTAGCTGTTCTTTTTTCAGGCCTCTCGCCTCAGCGCAACTGCCGCAAATCTTCACTTTTGCTTTTTTAAGTATCGAAAAATTCAACATTCTTTCAATATTATAATAACCATTGGGCGTATTTTGGTTTTTAACGGCACAATTCACAGCGTCAGCCATTAAAAAAATCCGTACTTCAACCTTATCGTGTTCTTTGCCTAATTGATTTGCAAGTCGTAAAGCATTGTATGCTTTTTCTGTTCCATAAGGAGCATCGTTAATTAATATTAAAATTTTACTCATTTTGATTGGTTTTTAAAATTATAAACTTTTTGTTAAACTTTTGAAAGAGATGTCATTAAATCCTTTAATGTTTTAAAAATGGCTGAAGCTTCATTATATAATTCCGGATTTGATTTTACGGCATTCAGCATAATTTCCATATTCATTGTCGAAATTATGGTCTTTCCGCCATCTTCATACATCGCAATTTTGCAAGGCATAAAAATTGAAAATTCAGGGTTGCTGGTTAGCATTAATGCGGCTGTTTTTGCCTGGCAAATTTCATAAATGAACACTTTGCGACTAATGGGAAAACCTTTTTCCTTCACAATGTCATGATAAACGTACGTTTGAAGTAAGGCAAATTTATGATTTTCACATTCCTTGCTTACTTCTTGGGCAATTGTTTCAATTGCTTGTTCACTTTCTAGTTTTAAGGTAAACATTTCAATCATTTTTTCTGATGGCATTATTGCCTGAATCATTTTTTTAAGCATTATTATTTTTATTTAAAAGTGTTATTATTTCTTCAGTTAACTTATTGTTTACCTTATAACAGGTTCTTGTGCCGTGTTTTTCAGGATACACAATGCCGCTGTTTTTAAGTATTGATAAATGTTGGGAAGATGCAGATTGTGAAATTCCAAGTTCATTTACCACATCGGTCACGCAACATTCGTCATCTAATAAAAAATCAACCATTTGAAGTCGTATCGGGTTTGAAAGTGCTTTAAATATTTCGCTTGTTTTTATGTAATCAATTTTTGACATATCGGATTGTTTATATTAAAACACAAATATATTATAATATTATGATATTCTAATATATAAATTCATATAAAATCTAATTTATTTTAAAAATCAATTAGGTTTCATTCTTGTCCTATAAAAATTCATAAAAAATGATTTATCTCAATCAAAAAGGGACTTATTAAACAGTTCGCCCCTAAGGGGCTTGTTTTCCGGGAAAACCTATTTCTACAAACAGGTCGTCCCGATGGGACTAAAAAAGCTCCGTAGGAGCGAAATGTTTGTAGAATATTGTGAAAAATCAGATTATTAAAGCCCCTTAGGGGCAATGTCATTAAGTTAAGCTTTTAACGCCCAATTTTTGTCCTTCCGAGGAATCGAGGAATCCCATCATACGTGCTCATTTATTGCGATTCCTCCTTTGTCGGAATGACAAATATTTCCTTAACTTAATGACATTGCCCTTAGGGGCGACCTGTTTGTTTTTAAAAATTTAACCGGACAACAATGATTAGGTTTATACAATTCACATCAACTTTAATCGGATAAACAAGAAAAATTAACCGAAATTTATTTGGAAGGTATTTTATTTATTTGTTACTTTGTAATTCAAAGTACTTTTAAAAATTAGATACATGGACAAAAAACAAGATCAGTTAAATGAACTGAGGGAAATACGCAATTTAATGGAGCGTTCCTCTAGGTTTTTATCCCTTAGCGGCATAGCGGGAATCATTGTTGGTGTAGTTGCAATAACGGGTGTTGCAGCGGCTTACCTATTCCTTGGTCTTGATTTTAGCGAACCGGGATATTATAAATTTGCTGTCGGACAAACTTTAGCGCAAGAATCGGCTGCTTATGCATTTCTGTTTGCCGATTTTATGGTGGTTTTGGCAGTGTCACTTTTTACGGCTGTTTTTTTTGCTGTCAGAAACGCCAAAAAGCGCGGTTTGCCTGTTTGGGATGCCACTGCGTCCCGACTTTTGATCAATATGATGATTCCGCTGGCTGCAGGCGGCATTTTTTGCCTCATTTTATGGTATCACGGTTACGTTGCTTTAATGGCTCCGGCCACCTTAATTTTTTACGGATTGGCTTTGATAAATGCAAGCAAATATACCATCATTGACATCCGTTATTTAGGAATTCTTGAAGTGGTTGTGGGCCTTGTGGCCTCAATATTTATGGAATACGGATTGCTTTTTTGGGCATTTGGTTTTGGGGTGTTGCACTTGGTTTACGGCATAAAAATTTACTTTAAACACGAGCGGTGAAAAATTACATCGATGATTTAAATAAAGCATTTGAAAGCAGGGTGCGATTGGGCATTATGTCAATTCTTCTGGTGAATGACTTTGCCGATTTTGTCACGCTGAAAGAGCAGTTGAATATTACCGACGGCAATTTGGCGAGTCATTTAAATGCTTTGGAAAAATTAAAATATATCGACATAAAAAAACAATTTATCGGAAAAAAACCAAACACTTCATACGCTACAACAAACACAGGAAAAAAAGCCTTCAGTGAACATCTTGATGCACTTGAGCGGCTAATTAACCTGTCAAGTTAAATTAATTAAAATCGACTTAAACAACAAAAAACTTCTAAAACCAATTGACTATGGCAGCAATAACCGAAACCCATTTGGGGGATGAATTTGGTAATCTGAAAGTAGAAATCATTCAAAATATTGACAATCCAAAACAGCTTGAAAAATTGTACCGTAAAAATAAAACGGATTTCCAAAGGGTTTTTAACACGATTTATCCGGAAATAAAGGATAATTCAACCGCGCAAATTTGGAACGAAAGACTCAATTATCCGCAGGAAGAAATTTTTTGGGGACACAAAAACGATCTAATTTTTGTGGGCGTTATGATATTTGTCGCCGGACTTATTGCGCAAATTCCGCAATTTTTTAACATTGATGAGGATTTCTTTTTCCCGCGCAATATTGGATTTATTGTATTTCCTATGCTAACAGCCTATTTTGCTTATAAACAAAATCTGGGAATCAGTAAATTGTTGTTTCCCATAATTGCTATTTTGTTGTCGGTATTTTACATCAATTTTTTGCCGGATAACGATAAAAGCGATTCCATTATTCTGGCCTGCATTCATTTGCCTATATTTTTATGGACTGTTGTGGGCTATACTTTTGTGGGCGGTAATGTAAACGACAGCCAAAAGAAAATTGATTTCCTCCGATTCAATGGAGATTTTGTGGTGATGACGGCCGTGATGGTGCTTTCGGGTATTTTATTTACCGGAATTACCATTGGATTATTCGAATTGATCGGTCTCAAAATTGAAGATTTTTTCGCGCAGCATATTGCGGTTTGGGGAGCGCCTGCAATCCCTATTTTGGCAACGTATCTGGTTCGGAACAATCCGCAATTGGTGAATAAAATTTCCCCTGTAATCGCAAGAATATTCACGCCCATTGTTTTTGCAATGCTTTTGATTTTTCTGTCCGCCATCATTTACACAGGGAAAAACATCTACAACGACCGAAATTTTTTGATAATATTTAATGCATTGTTAATTGGCGTAATGGCCATTATTCTTTTTTCAGTGACGGCTGCAACTAAAAACGCCAATGAAAAATGGAACTTATTATTTTTATTCGGACTTTCAGCACTCACCATTATTTTAAACGGTTTTGCACTTTCGGCCATAGCGTTCCGCCTTGTTGAATTTGGAATAACGCCAAATAGAATCGCAGTTTTAGGCGCCAATTTGCTGATATTCATCAACCTTATTTTAGTGGCCCATAAATTATTTTTGATCCTGAGAGGAAAATCCGAAGTGCAAAAAGTTGAAAATATAATCGCCTTATTTATCCCGATTTATGGCATTTGGACCGCCTTGGTAACCTTCCTTTTTCCGCTGCTTTTTAATTTTAAATAACAATCATTGTTTGGGCCTGCCTGCCGGTAGGTAGGCCTGCCTGCCGGTAGGTAGGCCTGCCTGCCTTTTTGGTGGGCGTTTCCCGCCAACTGGCGGGTCAGGCTATCACTGCTCGCGTCCCGGAAAATCGGGAGCGCTCAAACAAACAGTTCTATCCTTAACGCACATCGAATTAATTATAAAAATTGTAATAATTTATAATTCAAATTTCATAATTCAAAATTAAAATTGTGTGCTGTGCATGTGATTCCCAAAATATTACTTAAATTTATGAGTTGAATATTTGGGGATTTCTCACAGATTTAGCCATTTCTTTGCGCATATAAAGGAACTTGTTAAAAACCGATGATCTTGTTTATTGGTAAATTGTATCTTTTTGACTTCGCTAAATAGAAATATATCGCTGTGATGATTATAAGTTTATTTTATAATTCTATAGATTTTATAGTTTAAATTTATATAAAAATGTCATTTCAAATATGTTAATTTGTATAAATAGAAATTTTAAAACATCGAAAATATGGAAAATAGCAAAGCAACTCATGGAGGCGGTAAGTGCCCGTTTGTACACGGAGCCAATACTGAGGTAAGCAACACGGTAATGGATTGGTGGCCAAAAGCGCTAAACTTAGACATCTTACATCAACACGACACCAAAACAAATCCTTTGGGAGCCGATTTTAACTATGTTGAAGAATTCAAAAAGCTTGATTTAGAGGCCGTAAAAAAGGACTTAAAAACATTAATGACTGAGAGCCAAGACTGGTGGCCTGCAGATTGGGGACACTATGGCGGCTTGATGGTGCGTATGGCCTGGCACGTTGCGGGAACCTATAGAATTTCAGATGGGCGCGGCGGAAGCAATACCGGAAATCAGCGTTTCGCGCCGCTTAACAGCTGGCCAGATAATGTGAACCTTGACAAATCACGCAGGTTGTTATGGCCAATCAAGAAAAAATACGGCAACAAACTTTCGTGGGCCGATTTATTCATTTTAGCCGGTAATATGGCTTATGAGTCGATGGGATTAAAAACATTTGGATTTGCGGGAGGACGTGAAGACATTTGGCATCCCGAAAAAGATATTTATTGGGGATCAGAAAAAGAATGGCTGGCAGAAACTAAAAATCGTTATGATAGTGACCAAAATCGTGAAACTTTAGAAAATCCTTTGGCCGCAGTTCAAATGGGACTCATCTATGTAAATCCGGAAGGAGTGGACGGTATTCCCAATCCTTTGAGAACTGCCCAAGATGTGCGCACTACTTTTAAGCGTATGGCAATGAATGATGAGGAAACGGTGGCGCTTACAGCCGGCGGACATACGGTAGGTAAATGTCACGGTAATGGTGACGCTACAATTTTAGGTCAAAGCCCCGAGGGCGCAAATTTAGAAGATCAAGGTTTTGGATGGTTGAATCCTAAAGGGAAAGGAAATGCTGAAGATACTGTTTCAAGTGGAATTGAAGGTTCCTGGACAACAAATCCTACTCTATGGGACAATGAGTATTTTAATTTATTGTTCAAATATGATTGGGAGCTAAAGAAAAGTCCGGCAGGCGCATGGCAATGGGAGCCCATTAATATTGCGGAAGAAGACAAACCTTTTGATGCTCACATTCCAAACGTTCGCCGTAACCCAATTATGACCGATGCTGATATGGCCTTGAAAATGGATCCTGAATACCGTAAAATTTCAGAGCGTTTTCACAAGGATCAAGAATATTTTACGGAAGTTTTTGCCAGAGCCTGGTTCAAACTGACCCACCGCGACCTTGGCCCAAAAACGCGTTATCTAGGTCCCGATGCACCTCAAGAAGATTTAATCTGGCAAGACCCTGTGCCTGCAGTTGATTATACCTTAACCGAATCGGAAATTGACGATTTAAAACAGACGTTATTAAACAGCGGATTGTCTAATACCGAACTTATCAATACTGCTTGGGACAGCGCAAGAACGTTTAGAGGATCAGATTACAGAGGCGGAGCAAACGGAGCCAGAATTCGTTTGGCGCCACAAAAAGACTGGGCAGGTAATGAACCTGAGCGTTTACAAAAAGTATTGAATAAGCTTACTGAAATTCAATCCGGTTTACATAAAAAAGTAAGTATCGCCGATTTGATTGTCTTGGGAGGATCTGCGGCGGTTGAAAAAGCAGCTCAAGCTGCGGGAGTAAACATAAAAGTGCCTTTTAACGCAGGACGAGGTGACGCAACAGCTGAAATGACCGATGTAGATTCATTTGAAGTACTTGAGCCACTGCACGATGCTTATAGAAACTGGGTGAAAAAAGAGTATGAAGTAAATCCTGAAGAACTGATGCTTGACCGAACACAATTGATGGGGCTAACAGCTCCAGAAATGACAGTTTTAATAGGCGGAATGCGCGTTTTAGGTGCCAATTACGGAGGCTCCAAACACGGAGTATTTACGCAGAATGAAGGCGTATTAAACAATGATTTCTTTGTGAACCTTACAGATATGAATTACTCGTGGAAACCTGTTGCCAACAACCTTTACAAGATAGTGGACAGAAAAACCGGAGAAACCAAATGGACCGCCACACGTGTTGACTTGGTTTTTGGTTCAAATTCCATATTGAGAGCTTATGCTGAAGTTTATGCACAAGATGACAACAAAGAGAAATTTGTTCACGATTTTGTGGCTGCCTGGACCAAAGTGATGAACCTGGATCGTTATGATCTGGCATAATTTAAGTTTCGTTTGTTAGGTCACAAGACCTTGTAAATAAAGTTTTTAATGTATTTTTAAATAGAAAAGGTGGTCTTTAATTGGGCCGCCTTTTTTATTTTTAAATTATTTTTGTAAATAAGACTTGACATTTAATTCTTTAATGTTTTTTTAAATCAATCCATTTTTAAGGTTGAATTATAGTAACAAGTATACCAAAGAATCTTAAAATTGCCCAACAATTCCTACTTGATTAAAGCCGGCTTTAAATTGCCATTTAATTGCTTTCTCTTGGAGCGGTCCTTCTTTTAAATATTCCTTTTTCAGGTATTTATCAATGCTGTCAACCACCACCACGCTAATTGCAACACCCAGTCCAACATCGGTAAGCCAATGGGCGCCAGCCCATAAACGTGAAACAGGCGTAATCATCCCAACGCCGTAAATGGCATATTTAAGATAAGGATTGTTAATTTGTTTCCCAATTGCATAAGCTGTTGTAAAAGATAAAATCGCATGTCCGGAGGGAAAAGAGTGATAAGCGGCTTCATTGCTTATTGGATGAAATGACAACTTGCCTTCACTGGCACTTGGTCTCGCTCTTCCAACCAAGGTTTTGCTTACCGATTGGATTATTCCTGCGGCCGACGCCGATGAAATCAGTAAAATTCCGGTGTGACGAATTTTATCATTATCCGTAATCAGGCCCAAAGCATAAACACTGCCTGTCAATCCATAATTGGTAAGCGGTTTTCCAAAATAAAATCCAAATTCTTTTATGCTGGTAGGAATGCTTTTACCTTGCTCAACAAAATAAGTATTAACTTGATCTTCAAATAAATGCGTTATCCCTGTAGCAACGGTAATGGCGCCAAAAGTCAGCCAGTCGTCACCTTTCCAATGAGCCGGCCTGGAATAAACATGAAGAATGCTGTTAAAAATTAACTTGCCGTCATTTTTGGCTTGAGACCATTTTGTGTCGGGTTCAACAACCAATAAGGTGTCTTGTGCGCGAATTAAATTTGGCAACAAGAGTAAGAATAACAACATCAATTGTTTGCTGAGCATAGCTAGTATTTTAGTAATTTACAAAGCTACAATATTAACTGATTTTTTAGTTGAATTGAAGACATATTCACAATAAAAGGTAAATTCACAACGGAAAAAACTTTCATATTTTGTAATTTTGAAAAAAAATAATTAATGGGTTTTAATCAATTTCAGAATAGTCCTTTAGAGATCAATATTTCATTTCATAAAGTGATTGAAAATTTAGAATTCATAGCTAAAAATGACCTCGATGATTTTAGAGTGCAATATGCAACATCGTTGCTTCAGCTTGTTGAAAAAGCGCCAGAATTAAGGGATGGCCTAAAATCTTTAGTCGATTTAGAAAAAAATAAAGAAATTATCAGATTGCTTTTGGCCGATTTATTTCCATCAGCCTTAACCAATAATGAGATTAAAGCGGCAACCGTACCTTTTAGCAATTTTGTTTTTAATAAAACGGAAAGGCTTGAGAAAATTATGAAGGAAGCAGGGACAGATTTTGACCTTAACATTCGCGATTTCGACGACCATAACTTTTATGTTATGACTTGCTGCTTGATCCTAAATGCATATTACAATCAGAAATTAGATTTTGTTCGACCATTATTTTACGATATTCCCGATGCAAACGGAATATTGCGCCATTACAGAATTTTATACAATGCTGATTTTGTGGAAATTTTCCCCACTAAAAATGCTAAAATCCTTACAAATGCCGACATTGAAAATTTACTGAACAATTACGATGACCTAGATCTTTGGAAGGAAAAATTCCCGCTGAATAGCTGGGTTTTAAAGGGATTTGGCATTTTTGTTTTGTTTGATGTCACTACAGAAAATGCAATTTCCAATCTAAAAAGCAATCTTCTTAAATCCCATCATATTGAAAAATCTTTTAATGTTAATATGGAACAGGTTTTTCAGTCCATTTTTAAAGTTAAAGATATCAGGGTTGGCTTTACGCCTTATCAAATAGAAGACGGCAAATTTAATACGGAGCTCAGCAATAAAGATTTCAACAGTTTTCTTTTGTTGGACCAACCCAATATGGATTGTAAAAATGCGCTCTGCGGAAGTTCTTTCGAAAAAATAATGAAGGATAAAAGCTATTTCAGCATTGCTGATGTAGCTTATATGAGCCAAGATGCGGAATTTGAAAAAATGGCCGGTCATTTACTGAAACAAAACATCAAAAGTGTTATTTTGGCGCCTGTAGTAAAAGAGGGCAAAATATTGGGAATCCTTGAATTGGGATCTTCAGTTTCGTTTGCACTAAACAGCATTAATGCGAATAAAGTGGATATGATTATGCCTTTTATTGTTGATACCATTGACCGATATCAAAATGAATGGCAAAATAAAATAGATGCCGTTATTCAAAAGGAATATACTGCAATTCATCCAAGTGTTTATTGGAAATTTAAAAATTCGGCCCAAAAATATTTGGTTCAGATTAGAGACACCAACGCAAAACTGCCATTGGAGGAAATTGTGTTTAATGAGGTTTATCCTTTGTACGGGCAAATCGACATTAAAGGATCTTCTGAAGCAAGAAACACAACCATTCAGCTCGATTTAAAAGAGCAAATTCAATCGTTGCTGGCTATTTTTGAAGCTGTAAATCTCGAAAACCAATTGTTGGTGGTTTCGCAAAGAAAATACGAATTAATCGATTTGCATGACCATATTTTACAAGCCGTAAAAGCCGATTCAGAATATCAGATCCAAAGTTTTTTAAAAAATGAAGTGCTTCCGGTAATCAGTCAATTAAACTTCAATGAAGAAGGCGCAGCGTTGTATAAAAAATATCTGGAAAATATTGAGAAGAAATCGGGGTTGTTTTACAATAACAGGAAGAAATTTGATACATCATTGTCGATTTTGAATAAAGAATTGTCAGATTTACTTGATCAAAGAGAAAATGAAGCACAGGCCATTTTTCCACATTATTATGAACGATTTAAAACCGATGGCGTTGAGCACAATTTATATATTGGCGCTTCAATTGCCCCAAACCAAAAGTTTGATAAAGTTTTTTTAAAAAACCTTCGATTATGGCAATTGCAAACCATGTGCGAAATGGCCATTTTACAACAAAAGTTATATAAAACATTGCCTTTTCTGCTTGAAATGTCTTCATTAATTCTTGTTTTCAGTTCGCCTATAAGCATCAGATTCAGAATGGATGAAAAAAGGTTTGATGTAGACGGCTCTTACAATGCGCGCTATGAAGTCATCAAAAAGAGAATTGACAAGTCATATATCAAAAACACAAAAGAAAGAATTACACAGGAAGGGAAAATAACCATTGTGTTTAGCCACGAGCACGAAGAGGTTGAATACAGAAAATATATTAAATACCTGCAGCACAAAAATATGGTTAAGCCCCAGACAGCATATTTTGAAGTTGAGGATTTGCAAGGCGTTGCCGGACTAAAAGCATTGCGGATTGAAATTCAAAATGAATAGGTTGATTTGCCAAAAAGCAAGATTTGCAAATACTTTTGCGCTATGATGCTTTTAAATTCAAGAATGCAAAAACAAAAGAAATCACCGATAAAATAATTCCTGTCATAAAAACAGTATAGGTAATTCTCAGCCATTTGTATTTTTTGTTCAGCACCAATCCTAAGTGGTATAAATCTTTAATTAAAGAATCGTACAAAAATTCCCTGCTTTCCATCACTTTATGCAAACCATATAAATAGTCGTTATAAGGCATTTTATAAAAGTTGCCAAAAAACAATAAATTCACGCTTTGATCTTCAATATCTTTTCTGGTAAAAGTGCCGCTGGTAACTTTTGGCCGTGTAGACATTATGGCAAAAATGATGGATACCACGCTAAACAAAATCATAACAAGTGTTGGCAAAACAAGGTGCGCGTTAGAGGTGCCGTCAAGTTTTGGAATTAATGTTGACAATGCAATTGAAATAATAATGGCATTTACAGAAAGCAGAATATTGGCTTTGCTGTCTGCAATTTCACTCAATCGAATATGGTTGTTCAGCGCAACCCGAAACATTGTTTCTATACCGCGATCCGGACGGTCAATTTTTAATTCTTTTTTCTTTTTAACAACATTTTCTATATTAAGTTCTTTAAGTTTTCTGATTTGCTTTTCTATTTCAAACAAGTTTTTATCCTTTAAAACCCGCCAATTTTGTTTGGCGAAATTTGTAAAATAACGATGGCAGGTTAACATAAACTTTTTATTCTCTTCAAACCAAGCCAAATCTGTATAAACCAAATCTTTTGCATTTAACCATTCATCTCTCAACAATTCACAAATTTCAAAATAGTTTTCATCTGCAAAATGGTTAAAGTCAGCATCTTTTATCACTTTTTCATCCAAAGAAACGGGAACCGCATCAACTTCGGTAACTAAAATCAGACGAACAACTTGCGCTAAATCTGCTTCGGTAATTTTATCTTTCAAAAAATCTTGGGCTATTTCAACGCTGTGTTGCTCATGATTTTCAGGGTTTACAGTGTATCCGCTATCGTGGAACCAGCAAGCCAGCAAAACCCAATTCATTTCTTCTTTTGACAAGATTTCACTTTCCATAATTTTTTGGGCAGCCTGCACAACTCTAAGCGTATGATTAAAATTGTGGTAAGAATATGTTGGAGAAAGTTTATCTTTGAATAATTGAAAAATAAAGGCTTCGACCTGTTCTAAAAGATACATATATAAGTTTTTTTAAAAACACTAAATTATAAAATGTTAGCGATACTTGGCCTACTTAAACATAAATCTTTCATTATTTTATACATCCCGGTTTTATTCTTTTTCTCTTGTGCAAGCTTGGAAAATCAATATGGCGCTGAAACCAAAACAGATGAAAGTGCAGATTTCATTTCAGAAAACACCATTGAAAGAAAAATTTTTCTGATTGGAGATGCCGGATACGCCCATGACAAGTCGACCAGCAACCTGCTTATGGAAGCGCAAAAGAAAGTTGCTTTACACCCTGAAATTTCTGATGTTATTTTTTTGGGAGACAATATTTATCCCAAAGGAATGCCAGAAATTGGCCATCCACTGAGAGAACAATCGGAAATTGGCCTTCTAAATCAGCTTAAAGTTGGTGTGTCTTTAAAAGGAAAAACCATTTTTATTCCCGGCAATCACGATTGGTACAGAGGACTTGACGGACTTAAAAGGCAAGCCGATTTTGTGGAAGAAAAACTAAACGACAACAAATCTTTTTTTCCGGGAAAACAGTGCGGCATAGACGCGGTTGAACTCACTTCAGATATTGCGGTGATTGTTGTTGACAGCGAATGGTTTCTTCAAAATTGGAATAAAATTCCAAATATAAATAAGGGCTGCAACATTAAAACAAGGGAACAATTTTTTGAAGAATTTAAAAGCTTGGTCAATAAAAATCAAAATAAACTAACCCTAATTGCCATTCATCATCCGCTGTTTACAAACGGTCCGCACGGCGGTTATTTAAGCGCAAAACACCAATTGTACCCCGTCAAAAAAATTCCGTTGCCGGTTTTGGGAAGCCTCGTAAATTTACTTCGGATAAAAAGCGGCGCAAGTCCGGCAGATTTACATTATAAATTATATCAGGAATTAAGGAATCGCATTGGCACAATTTTAAAAGATTATTCAAATACCATCGTTGTTTCGGGACATGAGCACAACTTACAGTGGATTCATACCGAAGGAATTCAGCAAATCATTAGCGGTTCGGGTTCTAAAAGTGAACCTGCAAAGGCGGTTCAGCCAAAGAGTTTTACCACCGGACAACGCGGATTTGCGGTTCTTGATGTGTATAAAAACAAGCAAGTGACGGTAAATTATTATGGTGAAAAAAACAATTTTATCGACCCTGTTTTTTCACAAATACTTTTTGATCCAAAAGAAAAAGACACCATTGTTTATCCAAAAAATTTCTCGCCAGTTACCGAAGCATCTGTTTATTCTATGGCCGACACCAAAAAAAGCAGTGTTTATAAATGGCTTTGGGGCCAACATTACAGAGATTATTACGGAACAAAAATAAAAGTGCCCACTTTGTTGCTCGACACTGTTTATGGAGGATTAACGCCAAAAATTTCGGGTGGCGGAACCCAATCAATGTCACTTCGGATGGAAAATCCTGAAGGAAAGGAATATGTTTTAAGAGCCATCAAAAAGGATGCAACACGATTTTTGCAATCGACATTGTTTCAGGATCAATATGTAAAAAATGATTTTGAAGAAACCTATGTAAAGGATTTTATTGCTGATTTTTATACAACAGCGCATCCGTTCACGCCTTTTATTTTAGAAACTTTCACCAAAAAACTGGATATTTTTCATACCCAGCCACAATTGTTTTTTGTGCCAAAACAACCGGCATTGAAACAGTACAATAAAAACTATGGCGATGCATTGAATATGCTGGAAGAACGTCCTTCAAAAGAACATAAATATGCTGAAAATTTTGGCGTGCCCGATGATATTGTGGGAACTGATGAACTTTTTATAAACCTTCGCAAGGATGAAAAACACCAAATTGATGAAAAGGCATTTTTAAAAGCAAGACTGTTTGATATTTTGATAGGGGATTGGGATCGGCATGCGGACCAATGGCGATGGGCGGTTTTTAAAAACAAAGACCAGGTAATTTACAAACCAATTCCGCGAGACCGCGACCAGGCATTTGCCAAAATAGACGGCGCTTTGCTGTCGTTGATCAATAAACTGCCGCCGCTAAGGCATATACAAAATTTTGATGAAAAAATGGCGCATCCGCGGTGGATTAACAAAACGGCTTTTGTTTTGGACGTCCTCTTTTTAAAAAATACCACATTAACTGATTGGCAGCAAACTGCATCAGAAATAAATGAAATAATGAGCGATGAATTGGTAGATGAAGCGTTTTCAAAACTGCCAAATGAAATACAGGACCAGACCACCGATAAAATTAAAAGCATCTTAAAAAAACGCAGAGCACAATTAAGGGATTACGCAAAAACGTATATTGACGAATTGCAAAAAGTTGCCATCATTACGGGCACTGACAAAAAAGACGATTTCGAAATAAATATTGAAAATGAAGTTGTTTTGATCAAGCATTTGCGCAAAAAAAAGGAGGAAACCGAATTGGTGTTTGAAAAGAAATTTACTTCGGATGCAACAAAAGAAATTTGGATTTATGGATTGGATGAGCAAGATAATTTTGTGGTAAAAGGCGACAAAAGCAATAAAATACAGATCAGGCTTATTGGCGGGCACGGTGAAGACAATTACACCACAAACCAAGGTAACAAAATTAAAATTTACGATTTTAAAACCGACCATGATATTGTAAAATATGACGGCGAAAAGCCATCGCTTAAAATGTCAAATCAGTATGAATTAAATACGTTCGATACCAAAAAAGCACCGCTAAGCACTTTAAGCACCCTGCCAAATATTGGGTACAATCCTGATGACGGAATTAAATTGGGCATAAAATCAACTTTTATAAAGTATCATTTTGTTCAAAAGCCTTTTTCGGTTCGGCATAGTTTGGGCGCAAATTATTATGTTGCCAAACAGGGTTTTGAATTGATGTATGATGTTATTGTTCCGCTTGACATTTACAACGCAAATCTGGAATTCAATGCCCGAATTACCAGTCCTAATTTTGCCGTAAATTATTTTGGTTATGGAAATGAAACCAAAAACTATGACCAGGAATTGGGAATGAATTACAATAGGGTGAGAATGCATATTTACGAATTTACGCCCAGTATTTTTTGGCAAGGCAAAAATGGGAGCTTATTTAAAATTATGCCTTCGTTTGAAAGCATAGAAGTTGAAGAATCCGAAGGCCGTTTTATAAATGAGCCGGCATCTGTAAACCAAGAGGTTTTTAACCATCAGCGTTTTGTAGGTATTCAAACGGCTTATGCTTTCAAAAATTATGACAGTGATGTTAATCCTACAAATGGGATGCGGTTTAGCTTGAATTTGGGCTGGAAATCGAATATAAATGAAGCCGAGAATAACTTTTTCTACGGGGAATCGTCCATAAATTTCATTCAAAAATTAAACACTTCAGGAACACTCATTTTTGCAACTTTGCTGAAAGGAAAAATAATCTCAAACAATCGTTTTGAGTTTTTTCAAGGCGCAGTTCTTGGCGGAGATTATGATTTAAGGGGCTTTAGAAGTGAACGCTTTTTGGGAAGGTCATCATTTTTCAACAGCAACGATCTACGGTGGCAATTGGGAACCTTAAATCGCGGCTTGGTCCCAATGAAATATGGTATTTTAGGCGGATTTGATTACGGCAGAGTTTGGCTGGACAGTGAAAAATCAAATGAATGGCATCCATCTGCAGGAGGCGGTTTGTGGATTTCAACCTTGGATATCGTCACGGTAAGGCTTACGTCTTTCAACAGTCAAGATGGCTGGAGAGTGGCTTTTGGCTTTGGTTTTAGTTTTTAAACAAATTATTGTCCGGTTAAATTTTTCAAAACAATCAGGTCGCCTCCCGAAAAAATTGGGACAGGCTCGTTGGGAATAAAAACAGCTCCGTAGGAGCGAAATGTTTGTAGAATATTGTAAAAAGTCAGGTTTAAAGCCCCATCGGGGCGACCTGTTTGTTAAGTCCCATTTATATTGAGATTTATTAAATGTAATGGATTTTTATCGGGCAACATTGTTTTTAAACAATTAATTTAACGTATCAGAAAATAAAAACTCCAAATTATGAAAATACAGCAAAAAGATGATGGTGAAAACGGCCTGTTTTTTATCGAACAAGATGGAGAAACAGTTGCGGAAATGACCTATGTGCGGAAAGGAAAAGACCGAATAATCATAGACCATACCCAGGTTGACGAAAAGTTAAAAGGACAAGGCGCAGGTAAAAAGCTGGTGATTAAAGCCATAGAATTTGCGAGAGAAAAAGGCCTAAAAATTACACCGGTTTGCACCTTTGCAAAAAGTGTTTTCGATAAAGAAATCGCATTTATCGACGTTTTATAAATAAATATTACGGATCAAAAAAATTTAAAACCGCCTATTTCAAGATTGAAATTACAGTTTTATGGTTCGCGCCTAAATGTCCGTTGGGCGCTTTAAGCATCAAAAAAACTGATGAAATAGTTTAGCTAAGAAAAAGTAACAGAAAGGGTTTCAAGACATTTAGTTTAGGAACCTTTTTTATGCTTAAATTTTTTTTCAACAAATATCGCGTGGGTTTTTGAAAGTCAGAATTTTAGCTATATTTGCAGCAAATTTTTTTGAAGGTTTAAAAAAAACTTTTAGTGCAATTTGTCATTTACCACAACTTCTGACAATATTTCATCATTTTCTATCAAAAAAAGGTAAAGTAAAATAATTAATAAATTTAATAAACAGCCCCAAAGTATGTCAAAATTGATAGGCAAAATGCTATTGACGGCATTTTTAATTTCAACGATGACTGCATGTGTTAAAGAAGATCAGCCAATAATTGATGATGCTTCCGTGCAGTATAGTGATTTTGAAACAGAAGTCATGAACCAGGTAAATAATTACAGAAACTCAATAGGTTTGGAGAAGTTATCCCGATTGAATTTAGTGTCAACAGAAGCGGAAACGCATTCTGTTTATATGCTAAATAAGCAGACTTTAAGTCATGATAATTTTGACATTAGAACTCAAAATCTGATGAATAACGCTTCAGCGATAAGTATAGCCGAGAATGTAGCCTATGGATATAAAACCGCCGAAGAATTATTAAATAGCTGGCTTAATAGTCCTGAACATCGCCGAAAAATTGAAGAAAAACGCTATACTGATTTTGGAATTTCAGCAAAAAATAACAGTGGCGGAAGTTACTATGTCACCCAAATTTTTATAGAGCGTAAATAAAAGAATGGTTTTAAAAACCTTCTTACAACGGTTAAATTATGGTTGTAAGGCAATTAAATGCTTTGGGTACCAAAGGAGATGATTAAATAAAATTGAGGAGAACGAAATTTTTTTTGCATTATTTTAAGGAAGCTAATTTGTGTCTGCAATATTAGAACAGTAAATTTGCTCAAACACTAAAAAAATATAAAAATGAAGACAGTACTTAAATTTATGGTTTTTGCATTACTTTCAAGCAGTGCATTTGCGCAATTTACGCAAGCACCATTGCCTTACGCGTATGATGCCTTGGAACCTTTTGTGGACGCACAAACGATGGAAATTCATTATACAAAACACCACGCAGGTTATATCAGCAATCTTAACAAGGCTTTAAAAGAAGCGGGAATGGAAAATAATACCGATATGAATGCCATTTTTGAAAATATGTCCAAGTATTCAACGGCCATCAGAAACAATGCCGGAGGCCATTACAATCATACGTTATTTTGGAACGTGCTTACGCCAAACAAAAACACAAAATTATCTGATGAGTTAGCTGCCATTATTGAAATAACTTTTGGCAGTGTAGAAGCTTTTAAAACGCAATTAACACAAGCTGCCGCCACCCGTTTTGGATCGGGATGGGCTTGGTTGGTGGTAACGCCAGACAATAAACTGGTAATTTGTTCAACGCCAAATCAGGACAATCCGTTGATGGATGATGCACCCGTAAAAGGAACGCCTATTTTTGGCATTGATGTTTGGGAGCATGCTTATTATTTAAAATACCAAAACAAACGCGGCGATTATCTGCAAGCAATTTGGAATGTTGTTAATTGGGATGAAGTGAGCCGATTGTATGCGCAAACACAAGTAAAATAAAAACAGCAAGCGCTACGTTACATAAAGCAAAAAAGGGATACAATCGTATCTCTTTTTTGTTTTCCAAAGGTTAATGTTTCCAATAAGCAGCGAGAATTAAACCATTCGTTCAAAATTTAAACCTTTTTTAAATTTATGTAGAGGCGAAAAAAATTTAATTGATATATTTGATATTCTATGGCGTTTTATTCATAGAACAAACGGGCATTAACATCAGACAATAAAAAAAATGAGAAAAATTACCATAGTTTTACTTGCAGGATTGGTTTCTTTAATGGCTTTTGGACAAGACATTACCGGACAATGGAACGGAATCTTAAAAGTTCAGGGAACGCAATTACGGCTGGTTTTTAATGTTTTGAAAACTGAGAATGGCTTCACGGCAACAATGGACAGCCCAAACCAGGGCGCAACCGGAATTCCGGTAACTACAACCAGTTTTGAAAATGGCATTTTAAAATTTTCGATTCCAAATGCCGGAATTGACTATGAAGGCACTTTAGGGAATGATCAAATTGTTGTCGGTAATTTTAAACAAAGTGGATTTACTTTTCCGATGAATTTATCTAGAGCGCTTGTTGAAAAGGAAATACTGACTAGGCCGCAAGAGCCTGTTAAGCCTTATGCCTATCATTCGGAAGACATCACTTTCGAAAATAAAAGTGCCGGAATTACCTTGGCCGGAACATTGACATTGCCGCAAAAAGAAGGCCTATTTCCCGCAGTCGTTTTGATCAGCGGTAGCGGACCACAAAACAGGGATGAAGAATTGTTGGGTCATAAACCGTTTCTGGTTTTATCAGACTTTTTAACAAAAAACGGCATTGCAGTATTGCGTTTTGATGATCGGGGCACCGCTTTGTCAAAAGGCGATTTCAATTCGGCCACAACGCTAGATTTTTCTGCGGATGTTGAAGCTGGTGTTGCATATTTAAAAACCAGAAAGGAAATAAATAAAGGCAAAATCGGATTGATTGGACACAGCGAAGGCGGCATCATTGCCCCAATGGTAGCCAACAATTCCAACGACATTGATTTTATCATATTGCTGGCAGGAACCGGAATTCCGGGCGATCAACTGCTTTTACTGCAACAGGAATTGATAGGCAAAGCAGCCGGAATAGGTAATGAAGATTTGCAAAAAGCGCATACAATAAACAAGGGCATTTTCGAATTGGTGAAAAAATCCACAAATACCGCACAGTTGAAAACGGATTTAACAAATTATTTAAAACTTGTTTTAGCCATCGACCCAAATGCAGATAAATTTGGAGGAATGGGCGAAGATGATTATATAAAATTGCAAGTCAGCCAAATTACGAGTCCGTGGATGCAATATTTTATAAAATACGATCCTGCCATTGTTTTGGAAAAAGTCAATTGTCCAGTATTGGCACTTAATGGCGAAAAAGATTTACAGGTTCCGCCAAAAGAAAATTTGGAAGCCATAAAAAATGCGTTGGCAAAAGGCGGAAACAAAAAAGTAACCACAAAAGTGTTACCAAATTTGAATCATTTATTTCAGGAATGCGAAACAGGTTCCCCAAGCGAATACGCTATGATTGAACAGACTTTTTCGCCTTCAGCGTTAACGGAAATTCTCAACTGGCTTCAAATTCAGATTAAATAAATATGGGGTTTCATTTTTTATTGAAAATTCTTTTTGGCGCCAATCAATCGCAATCAACGCTAATTTTAAAAGAAATGTTTAACTAGATGATGTCCTTAATTTTTAAACAAATACACAGCACAAAAGACATTGATTACCAGGACACGATGCTTATTTATCAGGAAGCCTTTCCGCCCAGCGAGCAGCAGCCACTTTCTAAAATTAGTGAAAGAATAGCCGCCGGAAAATCGCAATTATTTGTGGGAATCATTGATGAAGAAGTTATTTGTATGGCGTTATTGTGGGATTTCAAAAAGACGGATTTTACGTTGTTGGACTATATGGCGGTATCGGAAAAGCACAGAAACAATCATTATGGAAGCAAATTGTTCAACTTTCTTGTTGATAAAGTGAAAAGCAACCAAAAATTTCTGCTGCTTGAAGCAGAAAATTATTTTTTTGGCGATAACAGAGAACAACGCAAAAAACGCATAAATTTTTATCTTAAAAATGGCGCTTATCTTTTAGACAACGTTCCTTATGTGCTGCCGTCGTTGGACAAGTCGCTGCCGTTAGAGGCGCTGCTGCTGATCGCGCCAAAGTACAAAAGTCCGCATGTAAAAAAGTCGGAAATTGAAAATTTAATAAAGCGTTTGTATCTTGAAATCTATGAAAAATCAGAAAGTTATGCATTGCTGATTTCTGTATTGAAAAAAATTCCCAATAAAATTTCCTTATCAAATAAGATGTTTTAATGACAATAATTGAATATTACATTTTCTTTGTTGGTTCAAAGGCAATAATTTTTTCAGCCGCTGTTTTCGTTCAAATAAACTTATTCAGCTTCAACAATCACCACTTTTGGATCAATATCATCGGCACCGTGGGTTAGTTTTTTTAACTTTTTAACGAAGAGCACTAACAGCAATCCGAAGGAAACACAAAAGATCAGCACACCCATAAAAATGGCGTATTCACCGGCGCTTTGGGCTGCTTCACCAACCCAACCCGCTACTCTGTTTCCAACGCCTGAGACCATAAAATAAACACCCATCATTATCGAGGCATATTTTAAAGGCGCCAATTTGGTGATAAACGACAAGGCAACCGGCGAAATGCTCAGTTCACCCACAACGTGCAACAGGTATGCGCCAAACATCCAGTAAATAGAAGCTTTTCCATCTAAAGAAGAAGCGGTTTCAATTGCGGCTCCGGCCAACAATAAAAAGCCAAAACCTGTAATGATGGTTCCAATTCCCATCTTAAACAGCGAAGAGCTTTCCCTTCCTTTTTTACGCCACTTGGTCCAAAAATAAGCCACGGGAACGCCCAATAAAATTACGTAAAAAGCATGCAAGGCCTGTAAAAAACTGGTAGGCACTTCAAAACCAAACATCACCCTGTCAATCTTGTCTCGAGCGTACAAATTCATCAATCCGCCGGCTTGTTCATAAGCACCCCAAAAAACTATCACTATAATAAAAGATAAAATCAATACAATCATTCTGTCTTTTTCAATGGAAGTAAGCGGAACTTTTTTATTTGTGCCACTATCTCTTTGAACTGGCACAAAATTGCCCACAGAGGTCAAATATTTTTGTCCCCACAAGTACACTATTTGTCCCAAAGCCATACCAATTCCGGCCAAACCAAAACCATAATGCCAATTGATCACTTCCCCTACATAACCAACCAATATAGGCGCTGCAAATGCACCAATATTGATACCGATATAAAATATGGTAAAAGCGGAATCTCTTTTCAAATCGCCATATTGATACAAGCCCCCAACCATAGAAGAAATGTTTGGTTTTAAAGCGCCAACGCCTAAAATAATAAAAACAATTCCGGTGTAAAATGCCCAAACTTCATCAAAAGCCAATATAAAATGGCCAATGCACAGCAAGAAACCGCCGAGCATGACTGCTTTTTTCTGTCCCAGCCATCGGTCGGCCAATAAACCTCCCGGAACCGACATCACATAAACCATCATGGTGTACCATCCGTACAATTCCAAAGCCGAAACTTTGTCCCAACCCAATCCGGCATTGGCTTCCGTAGTTTTAGCGGTTAAGTAAAGAATAAAAATGGCGCGCATTCCGTAGTACGAAAAACGTTCCCACATTTCGGTAAAAAACAAGATGTATAATCCTTTCGGGTGGCCCCACAATGTTTGTTTTGGCATAATAGTCACTAATTTATTGGGGTAAATATACTATTTAAAAATTTATCTATGATCTTTATTTAAGTTGGCTAAAATTCAAAATTAATCATATTCATTTGGTTAAAATTCAAAATAAGTCTATAGATTTTTAGAATTTTATAGATAGTGGGTTTCTAAAAAATTTCAATAATTATAAAAATAAGCAAGGCTTTTTTCAACATAAAAAAGAAACAGTTCTGTTGGCAATTTTGAATAGATTAAAGCAAAAACAGTGATGCGGCTATGGTTTATAGTTTTTTTCCATATATTTGGGCTTTTATTATAAGCGCTGTTATGCAAATAAAACTGACACTTTTTTTAATTTTAATGACGGCTTCAATTTTCGGACAGGAAATTGGGCATGTTAAAAATGGAAAGCATTCTGTAAAGCTCTTAAAATTGGATAATTTATTTTCATGGGTATATTCTGATGTGAATTCAAAAACAAACCACATTGAAAAATCGTTTAATTTTCCCAATAAGGAAACCATTTATAACATCATTATCGAAGGATTTGAAAAAAATAACAACCACCAAATCATTGTTCAAACAGACCAGGATACCGTGGTAAAATTTGAATATAAAAAAATTAAGGGCATGATGCTGTTGAATATCAATCACAATAATTTGAACAGTAAAATTGCAGGAACAAGCACGTCTTTAAGCAGAGAACAATTTACTGCCCTTTTTGGAAAACAAACATAAATTATTTAAGGCTCCATAGTTCAAGGGATAGAACGAAAGTTTCCTAAACTTTAAATTCAGGTTCGAATCCTGGTGGAGTCACGGATAAATCAACAAAAAGTTGAAAATGAAGCAAGCCAAAAAACAAAGCTTGCTTTATTTTTTTGGCAGGCTGAGTTTTCTTTTGTTGATTTTCAAAACGGACTTTTTTCAGGAACATCGGAGATAATCTGCCTAATGGCAGGTTAAAAGTAAAAAGCTGAAAGCTGAAAGCAAAAAGCATTAACACCGCTCCGCAAAGTCTCCCGACTTTGAGGAAGTGATTTCCAGTCTCCGACTGATTCAAAGCAAAAAGCAAAAAGCATCAACACCGCTCCGCAAAGTCTCCCGACTTTGAGGAAGTGATTTC